>JAPLDX010000056.1 GCA_026391215.1 Bacteroidia bacterium | reverse complement strand
ACGACCACAGGAAAACGGGTATAAAACCGATACTCGCTGGCTAACACTGACTGATGATAATGGAACAGGTATCCTGGTGAGCGGAGATCCGGTATTCTGCTTTACTGCAATGAATTATGTCCATGACGATTTTGAATCTCCCGGGAAATTGTCACAGTACCGGCCCGATGCAAAGAGCGCAAATACGCATACTGTTGACGTTAAGCCGCATGATTTTGTTAACCTGAATATCGACCTTGCACAGATTCCGGATCCGTCCTGTTGTAAGAGAAGATGATGTTCTGAAACTGGCGAAGGAAAGATTTTAAACTAATATTTCAATTCCACTTTCAGCACCTCATTTTCACCTGTAAGTACATTTCTTACATCATAGAGGAGCGGCGAAGTAACTTTTTTGCTTACAACAATTCTGGTGACTGAATTGGCAGCCAGCGTAATGTATTCAGGAGCAGGTGCTGCACCATTTACCAGGTAAAAAGGGATATCTGATTTATTCGTCACTTCAAAATAGATGTTATTGTCGCTCTGGTGGAAAACCTTGCCAACTGAAATGCACTGATAGAAAAAGGGTTTAGCATATTCCTCTTTCCCTGCAAGCATGTCCTTGAAATATACTAATGTACGTCCTGCAAACATAGCCTCTTTCAGAGAATCATGGGTTCTTTCCTTTGCAAAGACCAGTGTCATGGGCCGGTTTGTATTTTCCGGCTGTTGATAATCTTCACTTATCACCCAGTGATTATCACTGTTTCCCATAACGGCGAGATTATATTTTCTGCAGAAGGTCAAAACAAGAGGATAATACTCGCTGTCGTTAAAGAATTCAATTCCATGGAGCCATCCTTTTTCAATGAGCTTATAGTGAATATCGTACATCCTTGGAATGCCATCAGGTTGCTGTGCGTTCCATCCGGGATGATTCCACTGGATAAATGCTCCCTGCCTTATTGCTTCCTCAACGACATCAATTACTGAGTCCTTTACCAGGGCAGATGCATCATTAATGAACAGGGCATTAAAATGTCCGGGAGGCATATCGCGGGTGATCTCTGCACCATGGACAAGTATAAGATTTGCTTCCTTTGCCGCATTCTGCGTGATTTTCCATGCGGCATTATGATCAATTGGTATATAATCTTTCTTGGGAGAGTACTCAATATGGTCAGTTATGGATATTGCATCAAGCCCGTTGCGATAGGCTTCAGCAATCCTCATTGTAGGCCAGATATTCCCGTCCGAAAATACTGTATGAAGATGAAAATCGCACTTAAGTGTAACATACCCCGGAAGATCAGGCAAGTTCACAATCTTCTTCTGGCTGTAAGTAAGAACAACCGTTGAACCTAATAGTAAAACAATGATTATCAGTTTTTTCATTATTGAAGGTATTATTTAAACTTTTTATTCTTAACCACAGAGTAACACGGAGGTGAAAGTGAGTTTCACTGTTAATTATTCCGTGTAACTCCGTTTTAACTCTGTGAAACCCCGTGGTTAATTTTGATCTTAGATTTCTTCATAAAAATAAGCCATTTTCTCATCTGCATCATCCCATGTGTAAATCTTTTTTCTCCTGTTCAGCCAGTAAAAATTCAGAAGCGCGAAATCACCGGCACACATTGTTGTATGGACGAAGAGGAGCACCGACAAGCTCCATTTCCATAAGCCAGGCAAAAATAATATGAGAAAAAGAAGAACGAGAGTTACAAGGATGAAAGGGATGAGTGCAACAACCTTGAATTGTCCTGAAGTTGCGACATGTCTGTGTGCAGTAACGTAGAAAATATATTGCTTAAGATTCATGCCAACCCTGATATCCTTTGCACCGGCGAGGAAAAACGGAATGATATGCAGTACCTCATGCAAGGGTATGATCAGGATCGGGAAAATGACCAGTCCGAGCATTGAATGTAATAAAATGTTCTTAAGCGGATAATATCCCAAAATATCTATCCTTATTGTAAGTGCGATTCCAAAAAAGATTATACAGACTGACCAGAAAAAAATCATAAGTCCGGATTTCCGTCTCAGGTAATCAAGAACAAAGTCAATAAGGTTATTGTATGAGATTGAGAGTATCTGCCGGTATTTTGAAGGATCCTCAATATCTTCAACCTTCAGAGCCATGACTGATTTTTCCCAAATGTACCTTTTACCGGGTTAACATAAAAGGATTGATGGGATTTATATTGATCTCTGGCACAATTTTGGCACAGTCAAAGGTTATTGAATGAGGATTAATATTTGGTACTTTTGTAAAAACAATCTGTTGTGAAAAAAAGCACTGCAATACTTCTCATGTTCTTTATTTCAATCAGTTTATCTGGACAGGTTGATACAGCGAAGCTCAGAAATGACTCAATCCCTGACCGAATCTACCTGTTGCAGAAAGTAGAGAGAAATGGAGAAACTCTTCCAGAAATTGAAATCAAGGAAGTTGCAGTTGTCGGACGTCTGAAAGGCAGTGCCAGGAGGGAACAATCACAATTCAAAAAATACCAGAGGCTTATTTATAACCTGAAAAAGGTTTATCCATATGCCATGATTGTCAGGGAAAGGCTATCGAAAGTGAATGCTGAGCTTGCAAGAATAAATGATGATAAGGAGCGGAGAATGTATTTAAGGAGTGTGGAGAAGGATGTTTTCGGCGAATATGAGGACGATGTAAGAGATATGACAATTACCCAGGGTAAGTTGCTTCTTAAGCTTATTTACAGGGAGACATATAATACTTCGTATGATCTGATACGCCAGTACCGCGGCGGGATCAATGCTGCCTTCTGGCAGGGGATAGCTAAGATTTTTGGAACTAACCTTAAGTCGGAGTACGATCCTTATGGAGAAGATATACTGATTGAACTTATTATCCAGGATATTCAGGCCGGCTTGCTTTGATCCACTGATATATCTGATCAAACAATGAAAAGAATATTTATAGCTGTAAAAATTGAACCGGATGCTGTTCTGATCAGAATGATCTCCTCACTCAGATCCAATCTTGCTAATGATAGAATTACATGGGTTGATCCTTCCAACATGCATCTTACTCTGGCCTTCCTTGGGGATACAGATGATGAGAGAATAAAAGCGGCAGGCATTGCAGTCAGTCAGAGCTGTTCAGGTTTTGGCGAGTTCAGTTTCAGATTGTCCGGAACGGGTGTTTTTAAAAATTTCCGGGATCCGCGGGTAATATGGACAGGAATAGAGGATTCTGAAAATCTGGCCCGGCTTAATGATCTCATAATGAAACGATTGAAGGATGCAGGATTCAAAATTGAAGATCGTCCTTTCAAACCTCACCTCACTCTCGGACGCATTAAATTTGTGAAGGATCCGGATATGCTGAAGATTGCTCTTGAAAAATACAGCAAAACTGATTTTCAAAAAGTTCCTGTGAAAGAAGTGATCCTTTATGAGAGTATCCTCAAACAGACTGGTCCCGTTTATAAAATTTTATCAACGTATGACTTGATTTCTGTATCCGGTTGAACTATTTTCATATTTTTGTCTTTTACAAAGAATATGAAAAATGACCTCACAGGAGACTCTTTTGAAGCCAGGGGCAAAAGAAAAAAGCTGGTCGATGATCTCAGGAAGAAAGGCATTAGCGATGAAGAGGTGCTGAGAGCCATCGGGACGGTTCCGAGGCATGTTTTCATGGATCCTGCATTTCTGAATCATGCCTATATCGACAAGGCATTTCCTATCACATCAGGACAGACTATCTCTCAACCTTATACTGTCGCGGTCATGACCGCCTTACTGAAGGTAAAAAGAAGGGATAAGATACTTGAAATAGGAACCGGATCTGGCTACCAGGCAGCTATACTTGCCGAAATGGGTGCCAGGGTTTATACAATAGAACGGTTCAGAGAACTGTATCTTAAAGCGCAGGTGACATTGGCATCCCTGGGGTATGCTGCTGATTTTTTTTATGACGACGGTTATGAAGGGAAGCCTCATTACGGGCCATTTGACGGGATCATAATTACAGCAGCCGCTTCGGAAATCCCGGGTGTCCTTCTTAAACAGCTTAAGACAGGAGGACGGCTCGTCGTCCCGGTAGACGAAGGAGGTGCGCAGGTAATGACAGTTGTGCAGAGAAAAGGAGAAAATGACTTTGATTATTCATCTCATGGATACTTTGTTTTTGTACCAATGCTCAGGGGAACAGTCAACAAATAAAATGTTTCATGGAAATTCATAAGATTGTCTTTTCACCCATTAAGGTTAATACATATATACTTGCAGATCAATCAGGTAAATGTGCAGTGATCGATTGCGGCTGCTATGATGAAAATGAATTTAAAATACTCACGGATTTTATTATGGGGAAGAAGCTTGAGCCGGTACTGCTTCTGAATACTCATTGTCATCTCGATCACATTTTCGGCAACGGAATGTTCCTTAAAAAATATAATCTTGGCGCTTACTGCCACTCAGAAGAAAAAATGAACAGGACCAATGCAGTACTGTATTCTCAGTTCTTTGGCCTGACAATGGATAGTCCGCCTGAACCGGCAGGATTTATAACTGACGGACAAACGGTATCATTCGGATCAGAAATCCTTGTGGCATTGCATATACCGGGTCATGCCCCGGGGAGCCTGGCATTCTACAGCAAAAATAATGGAGCCATTTTTACGGGTGATGCTCTTTTCTCAGGCAGCATAGGGAAAACAGACATTCCGGGAGGAGATCACAGTATGCTTATTGACAGCATTCAAAGCAAATTATTTGTTCTTCCTCCTGAAACTGTTGTTTATCCGGGTCACGGAGAGGCGACCACTATTGGAATGGAAATGAAAAGCAATCCTTATTTCAGAAAATGATAATATCATAACAATGAAAAACTTAATATATGGCATCAGATAAATTTGTTACCCGTCATAACGGTCCGCGCGACCATGAATTACCTCAGATGATAAAGGTTATCGGAGTAGATTCCCTCGATCAGCTGATTGACAAGACAATCCCTCAGAAGATAAGGCTTAAGAAACCCCTGAAGCTGCCAGAGGCCATGAGCGAATATGAATATCTTAAACATATCAGGGCTCTTGGCGCCAGGAATAAAATGTTCCGCTCATTTATAGGCCAGGGTTATTACGGTGTGGCACAGTTATCAGTTGTTATCAGGAATGTCCTTGAGAATCCTGCATGGTACACATCCTATACTCCTTACCAGGCTGAAGTTTCGCAAGGGAGGCTTGAAGCTCTCCTGAATTATCAGACAATGGTGATTGAAATTACCGGTATGCAGATAGCAAATGCTTCATTGCTCGACGAAGCGACGGCAGCCGCAGAGGCAATGATCATGATGTTTAACGCACGGTCGCGGGCAGCAGTAAAAACCGGGGCAAATAAATTCTTTGTTGATGAGGATGTTTTCCTTCAGACTCTGGACGTGATCAAGACAAGATCAAAGCCGCTGGGCATTGAGCTCATTATTGGCAAATATAATGAAGCTGTGTTCAATGAAATGGTTTTTGGAGGCTTTGTTCAATATCCGGCTGCATCGGGACAAATAAAGGATTATCAGGAGTTTACCGGAAAGGCTCATGCTGCGGGAGCCCTGGTGGGCGTGGCAGCTGACCTGATGAGCCTGGTGATACTTACTCCTCCCGGAGAATGGGGCGCAGATATCGTTGTCGGCTCAAACCAGCGGTTTGGACTGCCAATGAGCTTCGGAGGGCCTCATGCAGGCTACTTTGCAACAAGAGATGAGCTGAAACGAAGCATGCCGGGACGGATCATCGGAGTGTCAGTTGATGCACAGGGAAATGCTGCATTAAGAATGGCGCTTCAGACAAGAGAGCAGCATATCAAAAGGGAGAGGGCTACATCAAATATCTGCACGGCACAGGCACTCCTTGCAACCATGAGTAGTATGTATGCCTTGTACCATGGTCCGGAAGGGTTGAAAAAAATTGCAACACATATCCATAAATCAGCCTGTACATTATGCCATTCACTTAAAAAACTCGGGTATAATCAGATAAATAAAGGTTTTTTTGACACAATCAAAGTTCAATTACCGGAGGACAAATCCTCCAAAGAGATTAAAAAACTTTCAGAAGCTGCAGGTATGAACTTCTTTTACCCTGATGAGAATTCTGTCAGCATCAGCACCGATGAGATAACTTCTTTCGCTGAGATCAGCAATATTATTGAGGTCTTTGCAAAGGCAGCAGGTAAAGAATTTAAACCTGTAAATTCCTATTATGACTGTAAATGCATTGATGAAAAATTCCTGAGAAATTCACAATTTCTTAAAGCCTCAACTTTTAACCGGTATCACAGCGAAACAGAAATGATGCGGTATATAAAAATGCTGGAGAGAAAAGATATATCTCTGACTCACAGCATGATATCTCTTGGCTCATGTACAATGAAGCTGAATCCTGCAACCTCAATGTTTGCAATGAGCTGGCCGGAATTTGCCAATATCCACCCGTTTGTTCCGAAAGATCAGGCTCAGGGATATTATCAGCTGATGGATGAGCTGGGTGAGGCGTTAAAGGAAATAACAGGTTTTTCAGCAGTTTCATTTCAGCCAAATTCAGGGGCTGCCGGTGAGTATGCCGGACTTATGGTGATAAGGGAATATCATCACAGCAGGGGTGAAGCTCAAAGGAACGTTGTACTTATTCCTTCCTCGGCCCATGGTACAAACCCGGCAAGCGCAGTGATGGCAGGTATGCAGGTTGTTGTTGTTGAATGCGATGAAAAGGGGAATATTAACGTTGGTGATCTGAAGAAAAAGGCTGAAGAGAATAAGGAAAAGCTGGCTGCCTTAATGATAACCTATCCTTCAACACATGGTGTTTTTGAAGAAGCAGTGACTGAAATATCTGAGATTGTACATGCATGCGGCGGCCTTGTATATATGGATGGTGCAAACATGAATGCCCAGGTAGGGCTTACCAGTCCCGGATTTATAGGGGCCGATGTGTGTCATCTTAACCTTCACAAGACCTTTGCAATACCTCATGGAGGCGGTGGACCGGGAATGGGACCGATCCTTACCAATGACAGGCTGGCTGAATTCCTGCCATCGCACCCGCATGTAAATACAGGCGGAAGTCATGGTACTACAGCTGTTGCAGCAGCTCCTTTCGGGAGCGCTCATGTACTCACCATATCTCACGCCTATGTTCTGATGATGGGACCGGACGGTCTTACAGAAGCAACAAAAATTGCTATTTTGAATGCAAATTATATCGCCGCTTCACTGAAAGACTGGTATAAAACTCTTTATACAGGAACGACAGGATTTGTCGCTCATGAAATGATCCTTGATTGCAGGAATTTTAAAGCAGAGGTTGGGATCACAGAATCCGATATTGCCAAGAGGCTGATGGATTACGGCTTCCATGCACCAACGCTGTCATTTCCTGTGCACGGGACATTGATGGTGGAACCAACTGAATCTGAATCACTTCAGGAGCTGGATAAATTCATAGCAGCTATGAAATCCATTTTTCATGAGATACAGGAGATAAAAGATGGTATTGCTGACAGAGAAGATAATGTGCTTCATAATGCTCCCCATACCGTCAGGGTTGTAACTGCTATTGAATGGAACCATAAATATGACCGTCAGAAAGCTGCATTCCCTGTTAAATGGATCATTGAGAACAAATTCTGGCCAACAGTCGGCCGTATCGATGACGGGTATGGTGATCGCAATCTTGTATGTACCTGTGATCCTATAGATTCATACAGGATGGATACATTAAAATCATAAAACCGGAGAAAATAAGGCGTAATTAATTTTTTTTGAATAAATTAACTGTCAAATTTATTCGTTTATATTTTTCTGACATATATTTATTGTTTTTACTATGCGCAACTCTTCATGGGATGACCTGATCAGGCTGATTGATGGAAAGAAATTAAATTATCAGCCAACAGGATTTATTATTGACAGTCCCTGGATACCGGGCTGGTATGGAATTTCCATAATTGATTACTATTCCTCGGATGAACTCTGGCTGAAATCAAATCTGAAAGCAGTCAACTCTTTTCCTGAAGTATGGTTCATGCCGGGTTTCTGGTCAGAATATGGTATGTGTACTGAGCCTTCTGCATTCGGATCAAGGATGATCTTCCTTGAGGAAAACCTTCCTCATGCCGAAAGAATTCTTTCAGGTACCGGGGGTGCCGATTCGCTGCCACAACCAAATGTCAGGACCGACGGACTGCTGCCCTTTATGATAAGCAGGTTGAAGAACAATGAAAAAGCAATAAAGGACGCTGATCATCAGATCAGGTTTGCTGTTGCAAGGGGGCCTCTTAATATTTCCAGTTTTCTTATGGGTACAACTGAGTTCATGATGGCTCTTGCACTCGACCCGGAGGGTTCACACAGAATTCTGAAAAAAGTCACTGATTTTATCTGCGACTGGCTCAAATGGCAGAGAGAATGCTTCCCGTCAATTGACGGGGTATTGATACTTGACGATATTATTGGATTTGTAGGCGAAACTGAATTTAAGGAATTTGTGATACCTTATTTCAAAAAGATATATGAAGTCACAGGTGCAAAAGTACGTTTCCTGCATAATGATGCTGATGGCCTGATAACAGCCAGGAACCTTAAGGAAATGGGAGTGAATATGTTCAATTTCTCTTATAATCATTCCATGGGACAGATCAGGGAGCTTGCAGGTTCTGAGGTCGTGCTGGTTGGAAATATTCCTCCGAGAGATGTGATGGCAGCCGGGACACCCAGACAGGTTGAAGAGGCAATTAAGAAAGCCGTAGGTGAGATCAGTAACCATGACAGGATCATCTGGTCGGCAGGTGGTGGAATGTCTCCTGATGTAAGAGATGCAAATATCAACTCCTTTATCAGGGCAGTAAAAAAGTATTCATAAAGTATCTGATAATGAAGAACGCCCTTTTATTAATTCTCCCGGTACTTATCCTGACCTCATGCGGGTCAGGAAAATCAAAAAAGCAATCTGACGGCAAATCACAGGATTCTATGGAAAAGAGTTATCCGGTTCATCTGATGACTGTCGACCCGGGTCATTTCCATGCTGCCCTGGTCCAGAAAATAATGTACGATCAGGTTTCTCCGGAAGTACATGTGTATGCTCCGGAAGGTCCTGATTACCTGCAACATATTGAAAGGATCAAATCTTACAATACCCGTACGGTTGATCCGACTGCCTGGAAGGAGATTATTTATACAGGACCGGATTTCCTGGAAAGAATGCTCGAGGAAAAACCCGGGAATGTTGTCGTAATATCAGGGAATAACAGGAGAAAAGATGAATACATTTTGAAATCCCTGAATGCCGGACTTAATGTGCTGGCCGATAAGCCGATGATCATCTCTCCGGAAGCTTTTCTAAAGCTGGAGCAGGCATTTATAATGGCAGAGGATAAAGGGGTACTCCTTTATGATATCATGACGGAAAGATATGAGGTGACGACTATACTTCAAAAGCTTTTATCCATGAATGAAGAAATCTTTGGCAAGCTGATACCCGGCACCAGGGAAGATCCGGCAGTATCAAAAATCAGTGTGCACCATTTTTCAAAGATCGTCTCCGGTACTTCCTTGCTTCGTCCGGCATGGTTCTTTGATGTTGAACAGCAGGGCGAGGGCATAGTCGATGTTACAACTCACCTGGTCGATCTTATTCAATGGGAATGCTTCCCGGAACAGATACTTGATCCTGACGATGTAGTTATGACGGATGCAAAACGATGGCCGACAGTCATTTCAAAGAAGCAGTTTAAAGAAGTGACCGGTCTTGATGAATTTCCGGAATATCTTCAGAAGGACGTAAAGAATGGAAAGTTGTATGTTTTTTCAAATGGTGAAATGATCTACCAGCTTAAAGGCATCTGGGCCAAAGTATCCGTCACCTGGAATTATCAAGCCCCTCCGGGAGGAGGTGATACTCATTATTCGGTCATGCACGGCACCGGCTGTGATCTTGTGATCAGACAGGGCGCTGAGGAAGGCTACCTTCCCACACTATATGTGGAGAAGATAAAGGGAACAGATATGAACGATTTCACATCAAAGTTGAAAGCTGTTCTGGGAACACTTCCATATGACACTCTTCAGGCAGAGCTGGTTAATAATGTACTTAAAATTATTATTCCTGGTAAATACAGAACAACTCATGAAGAGCATTTCGGACAGGTAACCGCCAGGTTTCTTGAATACCTGAAGGCAGGGAAGCTGCCGGAATGGGAAGTTCCCGGGATGCTCACAAAATATTATACCACCACGAGCGCCCTGGAGAAAGCTAAAGGGAAATAAAGCGCTATTTTAAGATATCCTCGATTACCGACGAGTAAAGATCTTCGAGTCTAATTCCTGCAGCTTTTACCTGTGCCGGAATTATACTCTCTTCAGTCATCCCTGGTACCGTATTGATTTCCAGGAAGAATGGTTTATTGTCGATTATGATAAAGTCAACCCTTACAATTCCTTTACAACCAAGAAGACCGTAAATCCTTGAACTTAATTCCTGGATCTTGCCGGTAATAGAACGAGGCATATCAGCCGGAGTAACTTCGTCTGACTTTCCCGGGGTATATTTGGCTTCGTAATCAAAGAATTCATTTTTGCTGATTATCTCAGTAACAGGCAATACCAGTGTCTTATTACCTGTTTTTACAACACCGCAGGCTACTTCCCTCCCTTTCATGAAGACCTCAATCAGGACTTCATCGCTTTCACTGAATGCAGTTTCGATGGCAGATAACAGCTTTCCCTCTTCACTGACCTTTGTTACACCAAAACTTGATCCGCTGTCATTTGGCTTTACAAAACAGGGTAATCCTGTACGGCTGATTATTTTTGCAGGGTCAATCTGGTCACCCTTCCTCACCAGGATTGCATCAGCCATTGGTATCTTATATTCTTTCAGGGACATCTTACATGCCTGCTTGTTGAATGTGAGAGCCGAACAAAAAGCTCCGCAGCTTGTGTATGGGATCTTCAGCATATCAAAATAGCCCTGCAGCAGGCCATTCTCGCCGGGAGATCCGTGTATGGCAATGAAGACAGCGTCAAATCTGATTTTTGAATCATCAACATTAAGAGTAAAATCGTTCTTATCGATAGAATGGTAGCGACCCTTCTCATCTTCCCAATACCAGTTTACGCCCCTTATCATGATTATATAGACCATGTAACGGTCTGAGAGTGATTTACTTACCTGCTCAGCGCTCTTTACCGAGATCTCATATTCAGAGGAATCACCCCCGGCTGCAATTGCAATCGTTCTCATCAAGAATAATAGATTTTAATGATCAAATGTAGTTAATATATTACCTTTGTTAAAATTTTAAAAAGTCAAAAAATGAAAAAAGGTTGTTTGCTTACGATCATTATAGTTGCGTTCCTGGGACTTATTGTTCTGGGTGTAGTAATCTGGGGTACAAAGGTTTATAATCAGATGGTTACATATCAGGAAGTTGTTACAAGCCAGTGGGGCAATGTTGAGACACAATATCAGCGCAGGGCTGACCTCATTCCGAATTTTGTCAACACTGTAAAAGGAGCTGCGGCATTTGAGCAGGAGACTCTTACACAGGTAATTGAAGCCAGGGCAAAGGCAACCCAGATAACACTGGATCCGACTAAGATGACGGCTGAAAACATGCAGCAGTTTGTGCAAGCCCAGGGAGAACTGAGTTCAGCACTTTCAAGGCTTATGGTTGTGGTTGAGAAATATCCTGAACTTAAAGCTACACAGAACTTCAGGGATCTTCAGGTTGAACTTGAAGGTACTGAAAACAGGATATCAGTTGAAAGAAGAAAATTCAACGAGGTTGCTCAGACTTTCAATGTGTACATAAAGAGATTCCCGCAAAATTTCATTGCAGGCATGTTCGGATTTACGGCCCGTCCCTATTTTGAATCGATGGAGGGGGCTGACAAGGCACCTGAAGTTAAATTCTGATATTTTACCTTATCAAATTCAATGAAGGCCCCATCGTTTTTTACAAAAGAGCAGCAGGCTGACATACTTTCAGCTATAAAAGAAGCTGAAAATATGACTTCCGGAGAGATAAGGGTACATATTGAAACCCATATTGACGGGGATGTCCTTGACAGGGCAGCATGGATCTTTAAGAAGATAAAGATGGATAAAACCGCTGAAAGGAATGGCGTCTTATTTTACCTTGCTGTGGACAACAGAAAATTTGCCGTGATCGGGGATCATGGAATAAATTCAAAAGTGCCTGAAAATTTCTGGGACAACATAAAAGATATAATGGAAAAGCATTTCCGGGAGGAGAAATTTGCAGAAGGTCTTACTAAAGGAATACTCATGGCCGGTCTGCAGCTAAAATCACATTTCCCATATCATAAGGATGATGTCAACGAGCTGCCTGACGACATTTCATTTGACGATACAGTAATAGGATGATGAGGAATATAATTTCATCAATATCACGTATTCTTTTCCTGATCATACTGTCGGAGGGGATACTGACTGCACAGGATATACCTGAAAAACCTTATCCTCCGCGTCTTGTGAATGATTTTGCAGGAGTGCTGAACAGCAACGAGGTCAGAACGCTTGAAAATAAGCTGGTTGCATATAATGATACTACTTCCACCCAGATAGCAATAGTGATAGTTGAGGATCTTGGCGGATATGACAGATCTGATTATACCTTTCGCCTTGCTGAAAAATGGGGAATCGGACAAAAAGGTCTTAATAATGGTGTGCTGGTACTCGTCAAATCCAAAACCGAATCTTCATCAGGACAGGTATTTATTGCACCAGGTTATGGTCTTGAGGGGGTTATTCCTGATCTTTTATGTGAAGAAATAATTGATGATGAGATACTTCCGGCATTCCGCAACGGGGATTACTATGGAGGCCTTGATAAAGCTACGACAACCCTGATGGCTCTGGCGAGTGGAGAATTCACAGCAGATCAGTATGGCAAAAAAGGCAAGGATGATTTTAATGGCCTGGTTCCTTTTATCATCATAGTAATAATCATTATTATGATTATATCCATGCGGAGTAAGGGTGGGAAGAACCAGAGACATATAAGCGGTAAAGGATTGCCTCTCTGGCTCCTGCTGTCCATGATGAATTCCGGACGTGGCAGTCATGGTGGCAGCTGGGGCGGATTTTCCGGAGGCGGCGGAGGAGGAGGTTTCGGAGGCTTTGGCGGTGGCAGCTTCGGAGGCGGCGGCGCCGGCGGAAGCTGGTAAAAGAATAAGGTAATTTAACCGCAAAGTACGCTAAGCAGGCGCAAAGCACGCAAAGAAGACTTCTTCAGTTTCCTTTGCGACCTTTGCAATCCTCTGCGATCTTTGCGGTTAATTTTTTTCTCTTCCAGAAATATATATTCTCCATTTTTCGATAACCTGTTTCATATCACCAGGGAGCTCTGAATCGAAGAAAAGGCGTTTCCCTGAGACCGGATGATTGAAAGCCAGAGATTTTGCATGAAGAGCCTGTCTTGGCAGGATCTTAAAACAATTCCTTATGAATTGCTGGTATCTGCTGAATGTGGTCCCCTTTAGTATCCTGTCCCCTCCATATTCATCATCATTGAACAGAGGATGTTTAATATAGCTGAAATGTACCCTTATCTGGTGTGTGCGTCCTGTTTCAAGCTTGCATTCAACCATTGAAATATAACCAAGATCCTCAACGATCTTATAATGGGTCACTGCTGTTTTCCCTTTGCTTCCGTCCGGGAATACCTGCATTACCTTCCTGTTGCAGACACTCCTCCCGATATTATTCTTTATTGTACCTTCCCGTGGATCCGGTACACCCCAAACCAGAGCAATATATTTTCTGTCGGTTGTGCGTTCATAGAACTGCCTTGAAAGCCTGTTAAGTGCAAATTCGTTTTTTGCTATTACGAGGATGCCCGATGTATCTTTATCTATTCTGTGAACAAGCCCCGGTCTGAGCTCTCCTGTCTGAAAAAGCGGAAGATCCTTAAAGTGCCACATTAATGCATTGACCAGTGTACCTGTATAATTACCGTAAGCCGGATGCACAACCATTCCGGGATCCTTATTTACAACCACAACATCTTCATCCTCATATATAATATTAACTGGAATATTTTCCGGTATAATCTCAGTTTCTCTTGGCGGATTCGGGAGAAGGATCTGTATAATGTCATTTGGCTTAACCTTGTAATTTGGCTTGACAGGATTATTATTAACGAGAATGTTGCCGGCATTGGCTGCATTCTGGATACGTGTTCTCGAAATATTTTCTATCCTGTCAAAGAGGAATTTGTCAATCCTGAGCATCGTTTGTCCCGGATCAATCCTGAACCTGTGATGTTCAAAAAGTTCCTGCTGCTCAACTAATTCCTCTTCATCCATTATTAACTACCTGGTTTTTACAAGACGACTGTACCCTGCTGGTATTCCATTCCGGCTTGCTGTAATAATGTATAAACCTTCATTCAGGGATGATATATCTATTTTATCGCTGTATGGAACATTTATCAGACGGCGCCCCTGAAGATCGTATATGGAGATATATACCAGTTCTGAAAACCGTGAGTCTCCCGGATCTATTGTAATATAGTCTCTTGCCGGATTTGGCCAGAAATGAAGGATGTTTTTATCATTGTAAATTATATCATTGACGGAGGTGGAAAGCGAAGGGCCCACAATCGGTCTGATCATTAGGCTGCCTGTTATCTGGGAAAGATTCCAGTTGCCGTTTATCCAATAATACTGTTTCCCGTTATGAGGTGTGTTGATATCAATCCCTGCATTCATGAAAGTCTCTGACCGCTGTCTCCATCCTATATAGAAAGTATTGTTAACTGCCACTCCTGAAGGCAGAATATAGGTATGAAATCCGTTTATTTCATCTCCCTGTTCGACCATAATCTCCTCAAGTGTATAAAGAACATTTCCGGGGTGACCATCTGAATTATCCCATACCATCAGGTCAAATGATCTCAGATTTGAATTCATGTAACTATCGTTGAAGCAGATACTTACTGCTCTTAATGTGTCCTCGATAAATGACTTGAACCTGTACGCCACCATGGCATTTCTTGATCCCAGGCCATTAACTCCATAGCCGCTTTCTGCCGATCCGTCATCAAATGCAAAGTAGTTACCGAAGTGCTGGTAATATACTAGCGTATCATTTTCTTTGGGATCAAAATCATCTGTCATAAGCCAGCATGTTATTTTGAATAATGCAGAGTCGCTTCTGTTGCTAATGAAGGTATAAGTATTTGAAGCGTCATAATCAACACTGGTAAGCGGAGAGATATTTGTTGCTCCGGCTGAAAAGCTACCTGAAAGAGCATTGTCATAAACATCCCATACCTGAAATTTTCTTGTTACATTCCTTTCAATGATATCGTTGTTACGGTAATGAATAGGAATCGTTGAACCCATTTCCTGGTAATAGATCTCAATAAATTGCTTCCATGGCATTGCCTCATGTGAATTAAGGAGCGACCTGAGCGGATACCTGAAAGCCACATCAGCATATACTGTATCACCGGAATTCCTGTTTTTATCAAGAAGCACATAGTCAATATTCCACTGGTCACAGTTGCTGACGATTGAAGGATCAATAAGATTTGCACTGAGACTTGCATAGTTAGTGAAGCGGAATCTGAATCCTTTTTTCAGGAACCTTGCCTGATCTATCTTAATTATAACTGCCTTGAAATCAGCGTAATTGTTTCCCGGGCTGTTCCATACTGAATACCATTTACTTTCGGCGGGAGCAAAAAACTGGAGGGTGAGGCTGTCGTTTTCCTCGGGCATATCTGCAAGCCCTCCCGGCTGGAAATGGAAGCTTAACCAGATGTTGTCAGTTGAAGGAAAGTTAAGATTTAAAGGATGTGATGTAAGATGGTCAGCTTCAAAAACTATGGAAGAAGCCGTTTCATATAGCCTCCCCGTACTGTTAAGCGCATCAAAGGTGGCAATTCCTGTGGTTATTTGCTTATCGCTGTATGTGTCGTTTACAAATACAAAATTATCAGACCATTTTTTACTGTCAGGGAAAATATGCTGACCTGAAAAATCATCAAAGAAAGGAAGCTCAAGAGTATCTTCTTCAAGTGACTTTGATTCAGTATAAACAGGACCAGCATTTTTCAGAAGGAGATTTGTCTGAAGGCCTGTTACAATTTCCTGGCCTTTAGCTAATCCTATGCACAAACACGATAAAATGATATTTAAGAATACCTTCTTGAACATCAGGATTAAATAGTTGTTCCGGGCCGGATTCCGGCAGGGAGCACTGTATCAGGCAAAACAATCAAAGAAGAATCTACTGGTAATCTGAGGGAATCCACCGTCAGCCACAAATAAATTAAATCGCCAAGCTGTAATGTAGCGTCATCCTCATATTCCGGGTTCTGCTTATAAACAAACGCGTTCAGGCTGTCATCACCTGAAAGGATTGTATTATCATAGGTAAATGTCCCCAGGTTAAGAGATGCTCCCAGAATCCTGTTCTTAGCTGGTTCAAGATGCATACCCATGAGATCGGGAACTGCAGTTTTCTGTTTACTGAGTCCTTTGCCGAGTACCAGATCAATCATACTGCCTTTCTGGATGGAATCTCCCGGTTCAGTATCTTTTCCATTAATTTGCTGACCGAGTACTAAATTTACTGAAAGGTTGGATTTATACCTGAGTTCACCCATTTCCAGCCCGGCATCCTGAATGAGAGCAATTGCCTGCCGCAGAGGGAGATCAATAAGATCAGGCACAGCCACCATCTCCGGACGGTAAGCGTTGATAGTCAATACAATGTTACGCCATTTCTTTACCTTAAAACCCGGTTTGGGATTCTGTTCTGCCACACACCCGCGCGGAACAACAGAAGTGTAAACAGAATCAAGAATCTGGTATTTCATTTTGCTCTTTTTGGCAAGAGCTGCAGTCTCTTCTTTATTGAGTCCCACAAAATCAGGTACTGTTCTGGACTGACCATGCCTGGTATAAATATTAAGCCATAAAAGCAATAGAATGAGTGCGCCAACAGCAATTAAAAATGCCAGGCCAAGGTTTTTCAGGAATACTTTGCTGAAAATGAATTTTTTAAAGCTCATACAGGCAAAATGTACATTAGTGATAACGCAAATGTATTGATAAAATTATCATTAATTAAATCCTGTTATACAGTGAATCTCTTTCAACTGGTTCAAAGCCGGCATCAGCTATCAGCTTGCATATTTCATCGGTTGTCATAACAGGATTCTGTTCCTCAGCCCCGGCCATCGAATAGATCCTGGTAGTATCATCAATTGTCCCGTCAAGATCATCAGCACCGAAAGAAAGGCTGAGCTGAGCAGCTGCCTTTCCTGTCATGGGCCAGTAAGCTTTAATGTGTTGAATGTTATCCAGATAGATCCTCGAGACTGCATAATTGCGCAAGTCTTCAATAATGCTAACCTCGCCGAGGTACGACATACTGTTGTTTGCCTTTTTGAATTTCAGGGGAATAAAGGCATTGAATCCTCCGGTTCTGTCCTGAAGCTTACGTAGCCTTTCCATATGGTCTATCCTGTGTGCATATGTCTCAAAGTGTCCGTAAAGCATTGTAGCATTGGATGGTATTCCCAGCTTATGTGCTGTTTCATGAATAGAAAGCCATGATTCGGAGGATGTTTTTTCATTGCATATTTCAGCCCTGAGCTTTTCATCAAAAATCTCAGCACCTCCTCCGGGAATTGAATCAAGGCCATACTCTTTCAGCCTGTACAAGCCCTCCTCAACTGTCATACCGGTCAATTTTATCATATAATCCAGCTCAGGTGCAGAGAATGCTTTGATATGAAGCGAAGGTCTCAGCTGTCTTATTTTTTTTATCAGGCTGCCATAGTAGTGAAGATCGTAAGAAGGATGTACGCCTCCGACTATATGAGCTTCACTTACTTCTTTATCATTGAACTTCATGACTATTTCAAGCATTTGCTCATGGCTGTATTCCCAGCTATCAGGATCCGAAGAAGATTTATGATAAGAGCAAAAGCGGCAGTTATAGACGCATTTGTTCGTCGGCTCAATATGGAAATTACGGATATAGTATGCAAAACCGTTGTTTTTTCTCCTTCTGACAATCCCTGTCAGCATTCCGAGAAGAGGCAGTCCGGCTTTTGTAAAAAGAAGCAGACCATCCTCGGGAGAGATCCTGGTATCAGCAATTATTTTACCTGCTATTTTCCTGATATCAGGATCATTAATATAATCAAGAAGTTCGTTCATTCTGATTGCCGGTTGCTGTAAAATTAACAAAAAAGGTGCCTTGAATGGCACCTTTGCACTTCTATCTTAAACTTGTGTTATCCTTTTAATTTGAGCTCGGGGGTTACTGAAAGCTTCTTTCTCCCTTTTGCCCTGCGTGAAGCAAGCACCCTTCTTCCATTGGATGTGGACATTCTTTCCCTGAATCCATGCTTGTTTGCCCTTTTCCTTCGTGATGGCTGATATGTCCTTTTCATCTGTGTATTGATTTAATGTAAGTACACTTTTTATTTCAGACCGCAAATATAGCGTTTTTTTTAATTTAAAAGCCGGGCTTGATTTTTTTTTCGGAATAATCAGACAGACAGATGGACAATCTTTTTTGTTTCAAAGAAAGGTTCATCAAAAAACACTCCGATATTCCATATAGTAACCCTGTCCCTGAACATAGAAGTCTCCTCATCCAGGTCACCTCCTTTCAGGTATATAATCCCGTTTCTTAATGTATTGCAGCCTGATTTTAAGATATTTTTTGAGACAAGTCCTTCAAACTGCGGTAAGCTGGTGACTGCCCTTCCGATAATAAAGTCGTATTTTTCTTCTTCTTCCTCAGCTCTTTTTCTTACTGTTTTTACATTTTCCAGCTTAAGCTCTTCAGCAACTGCAGAGACTACTTTTATTTTTTTGGCTATAGAATCGAGGAGAGTGAATTCAGATCCTGGAAACATTATTGCAAGAGGTATTCCAGGAAATCCTCCTCCTGTGCCGACATCAAGGATCCGTGTGCCTGGAATGAAAGTGATGACCTTTGCAATTGAAAGTGAATGAAGCACATGATGAATGAAGAAATTATCAATGTCTTTTCTGGAGATCAGGTTTATCATGCTGTTCCACTTTGCATAAATGGGTTTTAGCAGGGATATTTTTTCCTTCTGAACAGCAGAAAATGAAGGGAAATATCGGAATATGTTATCCGTCATTACCGGTTGCCAGTTTTTATGAAGATGTTGTATAACAATGTTTTTGCCCTGTATAGCTGGGCTTTGACAGTTCCTATGGGCATATTGAGTTCAGATGCGATCTCTTCATAGGAATATTCCTTGTAATATCTAAGTTCAATAATTTCCTTGTATGGTGATTTTAACTGATTGACTATCTTCCTCAGTATCGCAATTTTCTGGTCATTGATTAGCGTTTCTTCAGGATCAGGAAGATCGGACTGAATATTGCTTGTGATGTTATCCATACCTTCATTTCCCTGGTCGAATGGGACAGGAGAAGATTGCTTTTTCCGTACAAAGTCTATGCAATTATTGGTTGCAATCATGAAGAGCCAGGTGCTAAAAGCATAGCGGGGTGTATATGAATCAATGTTTCTGAAGGCTTTGCCGAAAGCCTCAATCGTCAGGTCTTCGGCATCGGATGGGTTGTTTACCATCTTGAGCAGCATATAGTAAATGGAATCCCTGTACCGGTTCATAAGGCCGGCGAAAGCTTTTTCATTGCCCTTTTTCGCCTCATCAACCATCAAAAGATCACTCTTTGCCTTGTCCGACAGACCCTGGTTTATTTCCATAAGTTCTTACCCGATCTGGTCAATATATTGCTTAAATAAACAGTTGCGTTTATTACCGGTGAAAAGATATCAAAAAATAATGAATATACTGCAAGCCCCGGTTCATTCAGCTTCTTCTGTCCAAGCGCCAGCACGGTTATATGCGTTACAAGTCTTAAGCCAAAGATTATCAATACATACTGCCACAGAAAAAGGTAAGATATCAGTACAAAAAATGAAGCATAAAAAAGTACACGGGTAAAGGGTTCAGTGATTAGAAGAACCTTGTCTGACAGTTTGTAATAGGGAGCTGTACTCAAGTGTCTTTTCTTCTGTTTCATCCAGTCTGCAAATGAGGAAGTCGGAATTGATCTTGTATGCGTACTTCCCCTGAATTCAACACTTGTATTGCTCTTGCCGGCATTTGAGTTGACAAAAAGATCATCATCTCCTGAAATTACACGATTGTGGGATCCGAATCCCTTCTTGTCAAAAAACAAAGAGCGCCTGTACGCCAGGTTACGTCCGACACCCATATAAGGGATTCCACGGATAGCCATCCCGAGATATTGCATAGCGATAGCCAGAGTGTCGTACCTTATATATCTATTTAAAAATCCTTTCCCTGTAAGATATCCGCCGTAACCGAGAACAAAATCAGTCTTACCGTCAAAATGAGATGCCATTCCTTCGATCCATCTGTCAGACACAGGCTTGCAATCCGCATCCGTAAAAAGGAGCATATCATTTGTGGCTGCCTTAATACCGATGAATTGGGCAAACTTCTTATTGTGAGTAAATTTTGGATCCTTATTAACATTGGATATCTTTAAATGCGGATATTGCTGAAGATATTTCCCGAGCACATCATAAGAATCATCTTCAGAACAGTCGTTAACAACTATTACTTCATATTCAGGATAATCCTGTTCAAGCACTGCAGGCAGAAATTTTTCAAGGTTAGCTGATTCATTCCTTGCACAGATGATTACTGAGACAGGCTTCCTGTCAGTTGCCGGGTTAGCGTGTTTATAGAGAATTACAGCAAGATAAAAGTACAGGTAATAGAAAAGCTGTATCGCAGCGGATAGAGCTAATAGTATGAAAACTATCAATAAAAACGGATTGTCACGGAACATCATCTGACTTTCGTAATACCGCCGCAATATTAATTAAGATAATCGGAATGGTGAAAAAAAATGATGATAATTTCCACAGCCCGAACGGATGAATTACATTTGTGCTGCCAGAAATAACCCGGTATTATGTTCAGGATAGAGAGCAGGGACAAGGAAACAAAAGCAAGAGCAGGCTTTTTATCGACTCACCACGGGGACATTCCAACTCCGATATTCATGCCGGTAGGCACAGGAGGAACTGTCAAGGGCATACTCCAGCGTGATCTTAAGGAGGATATAAAGGCAAAGATCATCCTGGCCAACACATATCACCTTTATCTTCGTCCGGGAACCTCCATAATCAAGGCTGCAGGAGGGCTTCATAAGTTCATGTCATGGGAGCTGCCAATTCTCACTGACAGCGGGGGTTACCAGGTTTTTTCCCTTGCCGGCAACAGGAAGCTTATTGACAAGGGGGCGGTCTTTAAATCGCATATTGATGGATCAGAACATACTTTTACTCCGGAAAATACAATTGATATTCAGAGGATTATAGGCTCCGACATAATGATGGTGCTTGATGAATGCGCTCCGTTCCCATGCGATTATGAATATGCTAAAAAGTCCGTTGCACTTACACATCACTGGCTGGAGAGGGCAGTGGAACAGTTCAGAAACACAGATCCTTTATGGGATTATGAACAGTTCCTTTTCCCGATAGTACAGGGAGGGATATTTGATGACCTGAGAAAGATTTCGGCTGAGAAAGCAGCCAAAGCAGGAATGGCTGGAAATGCAATAGGCGGATTATCCGTTGGAGAACCTGCCGAAGAGATGTACAGAACAATAGAAATTGTCAATGGTATCCTGCCTGAGGATAAGCCGAGATATCTTATGGGTGTCGGAACCCCTGTCAATATCCTGGAAGCAATTGACAGGGGAGTTGATATGTTTGACTGTGTCATGCCCACGCGCAATGGCCGCAATGGGATGCTGTTTACATCACAGGGGATAATAAACATAAAGAATAACAGGTGGAGCAATGATTTCAGTCCGATTGATCCCGCAGGTCCTTCAACGGTAAGTCTGAAATATTCCAAAGCCTACCTGAGACATCTTATTATTTCGGGAGAAATACTGGGATCAGAGATATCAAGTATTCATAATCTTGCGTTTTATATGAGTCTGGTCAGAGAAGCCAGGGAACAAATAGTAAAAGGGAATTTCAAAATATGGAAAGAGTCAATGATAAGAATACTTTCAGAACGCTTATGAATTCTCTGAGGCTGAAAATAATCGACAGGTATATCATCAGAAAATTCCTGGGTACTTTCTTCTTCTGTCTTGTCCTGATCATGACCATTGCCGTTGTATTTGACCTTGCGGAGAAGATCGACAACTTCATGGAAAAATCGGCACCATGGAAAGCTGTTATATTCGACTATTATTTCAATTTCATTCCATATTTTGCCACTCTGTTTGCCCCTCTTTTTGTTTTTATTGCAGTGATCTTTTTCACTTCACGAATGGCAGTCAATACGGAGATCATTGCCATCCTGAACAGCGGGATGAGCTTCAGGAGGATGATGTGGCCATATTTCCTGTCGTCGCTGGTAATTGCAGTATTTATATTCTATCTCACCAATTTTGTGATTCCCCAGACAACCCTGGAAAGAATGGATTTTGAAGATAAATATTACCGTCCCCAATGGAGGAAAGTAAATGTTGAGAATATTCACAGGCAGGTGTATAAAAACATCTATGTCTATATGGAATCATACAGCCCGATATATTTACGGGGTCGCAATTTCACAATAGAGAAGTTCAATGAAAACGGGAAGCTTGTTTCCAAGCTCTCTTCTCCATCTGTACTATGGGATTCTGTATCTTCAAAATGGATAGCTGCCAATTATATTTTAAGAGAAATAGATGGTAATGAAGAAGTTGTGACCAGGGGAATAAAGGTGGATACAACCCTCACCATAAGTCCGAGTGATTTTTCACGAGATCCGGGATTTACAGGCACAATGACATTCAGTGAGCTGAATGATTATATTGATCTGCTTAAGCTTCAGGGATCAGATGAGCTTAAAGTTTTCCTTATTGAAAAGCACCGGCGGTATGCACACCCCTTTGCTGTTTTTATTCTTACGTTGATAGGAGTGTCTCTTTCCTCAAAAAGGATCAGGGGAGGAATAGGCATGAGTATCGGAATAGGTCTTGCACTTAGTTTCTCATATATACTATTCCTGCAGTTTGCATCTCAGTTTTCTATCAAGGGGAACCTTGACCCAATGCTGGCAATGTGGATACCCAATCTTATATATATTGTCATTGCACTGGTACTCTATAAATTGGCTCCGAAATAGTTTTTTTAATCACACATTTTATTTAAACTTGTACCCCTGACCTGTCAGACAGGAAATAATTATAAAACCATCATTATATGGCACTTAATAAAAAAATTAAAGAATTGCACGATAAGAGGGAAAAGCTTTTGCTTGGAGGGGGAGAACAGGCTATTGAAAAGCAGAAAGCTATGGGGAAGAGAACTGCGCGTGAGCGTATCATGGCTCTTCTCGATGAGGATTCTTTCAATGAATATGATCTTTTTGTAGAGCATGACGCCCGGGATTTTGATATGGATAAGAAAATACTTGCCAGCGATGGTGTAATTATTGGTTCAGGGACTATTTACGGCGCTCCGGTGGCAATCTTTGCACAGGATTTCACTGTTGCAGGCGGATCACTGGGATTAATGCATTCAAGGAAAATTACAAAAATCATGGATCATGCCCTGAAAATGAGAATGCCGCTTATCGGCATTAACGACTCGGGCGGAGCCAGGATACAGGAGGGAGTCAATTCACTGGCCGGCTATGGCGAGATCTTTTTCCGAAACACTATTTCCAGCGGTGTGATCCCGCAGATATCGGTAATACTTGGTCCCTGTGCAGGCGGAGCAGTCTATTCACCTGCCCTCACCGATTTTGTTTTCGTTGTCGACAATATATCGAAGATGTTCATCACAGGGCCGGAAGTGATAAAAACAGTTCTCGGCGAAGAAATATCGATGGAAGACCTGGGCGGGGCACGGATTCATAGTGAAATAACCGGTAATGCACATTTCTTTGCCATGACCGAGGATGAGTGTTTTGAGCAAATCAAGAAACTTATAACTTTCATTCCATGGAATAACGAAAGAAAAGCGAGGGCGTTTGATCCTGGAGAACCAAGACCTGAATTCGATATTGAAAAGATTGTTCCTGATGATCCAACTTTACCGTATGATGTGAAGGATGTTATCTGTGCTGTTGTCGATAATTCGGATTTCTTTGAGATAATGGAACATTATGCCAGGAATATAGTGATAGGCTTTGGCAGGATGAATGGGAAAACAACCGGATTTGTTGCAAATCAGCCGCTTGAAATGGCAGGAGTTCTTGATGTTGATTCTTCAGATAAGGCAGCCAGGTTCATACGTTATTGTGATGCCTTTAACATTCCTATTGTAACTCTTGTTGATCTCCCGGGATACATGCCCGGTGTTGATCAGGAGCATGCAGGAGTAATTCGGCATGGCGCAAAGGTTCTTTATGCATACAGCGAAGCAACTGTCCCGAAAATAACAGTTATTCTGAGGAAGGCTTACGGCGGAGGATATATTGCAATGTCTTCACGCCATCTCAGGGCTGACTTTGTATTTGCATGGCCTGCAGCAGAGATAGCAGTTATGGGCCCGGAAGGCGCTGCAAACATTATCTTCAGGAAGGAGATTATGTCATCTGATGATCCGGATGGCACAAGGAAACAAAAAGTTGAAGAGTATAAGGAGAAATTTGCAAATCCTTATGTTGCAGCTTCCCGCGGATATGTCGATGCAGTTATAGAACCGACTGAGACGAGGAAATTCCTGTTGCATTCACTGACAATATCTGAAAATAAACTAATTCAGATGCCTGCCAAGAAACACGGACTCCCTCCATTTTGATTTTCAGAAGAGAGGAACATTATAATAATCAGCATGAAGCAGTTTGAAAATATGGAGATCCTTAACTTACTAACAGGCTTATATAAAACAAGGCTAAGCAGTAAATTCAGGAATAGGCAGCCTTATAAGCCAGCCGATCCGCATCTGATACTGAGCTTTATTCCGGGAACTGTCCTGGATATCCTTGTAAAACCGGATCAGTCAGTCAGGAAGGGTGATGACCTTATGATACTTGATGCAATGAAGATGCAGAATCATCTGAAATGCAAAGTGGACGGTAAAGTGAAAAAAATACTGGTGAGTAAGGGAGATAAAGTATCAAAAGGAATGGTTCTGCTCGAGATGGAATAAGATCATAGGATCCCTTCATAGATAAGATACTTTTTCAACCTGTCCGTGATCTTCGGCTTCCCCTCATAGATCCCATATACACTTGATCCGCTTCCTGTCATTGAACTGAAAATGGCTCCTGATTTGTACAGGGCTTTTTTAAGTTCGCCGACCAGCGGATAGACCTTGAAAACAAAATCCTCAAAATCATTGATTATCGATTTTTTCCAGGCAGAAACCGGACTGCCAATCAGCTGCTCGAGACTTATGTCCCTCTTCTCCGGACGACAGTTGTGATATGCTTCCTTTGTACTTATAAGGAAGCCCGGATTAAGGAGTACAATATGATATCCCTCCAGAACCGGAGAGATATGTTTTAATATTTCGCCGCGACCTGTACCTACTGAAGGAACAGGATCCAGAAAGAACGGACAATCACTTCCAAGTTCCAGTGCAATATTCAACAGTTCAATGTCCGTCATTGAAAACCTGAAACATTTGTTTATGCTTTTCAGAATGCATGCTGCATCCGAAGATCCGCCTCCGAGTCCTGCACCCGTTGGTATTGCTTTGTGCAGATGTATTTTGAGTTGAGGAACAGGATAAATTGTTCTTAGTCTTCGTATCGCCCTGATAACCAGGTTTTTTTCAGGACGTGTCCGGATGTTAATACCGGTAATGACCAGTTCATCCTCATTGACTTTTCCGGGTAATGCAACAAATTCGAGAGCATCAGATAAAGCGACAGGATAAAAGACAGTTTCAATATCATGAAAATTATCAGGACGCTTTTCCAGGATCCTTAGTCCCAGGTTTATCTTAGCTTTCGGGAATGAAATCATATTCCGGCATTTGATGTAAAAATACCATTAGATTTGAAATTTGGGTAATACTGATCTCTTTTAGCTTTTCAACAAGTTCTTAACACTGGTTGTTTGTAATAAACGCTGTTTGCTGCTATTATTAAATCGGCTTATTCATACCTTTGAAACTGCCGGGGAAAAAACGTTCGTCCCCTCTTAAATATCAATAAATCAGTAATATAACAAATGGCAAAACAAACAACGGGTAGCAGGATGACCGTAACACAATTACCGGATTTCGGAAAGGTCCCGCCACAAGCTATAGATATGGAAGAGGCTGTACTGGGGGCGATAATGCTTGAAAAAGAAGCAGTGATCACCATACTGGATATATTGAAGCCTGAAAGTTTTTATAAGGATGCCCATAGGAAAATATTCAAGGCGATCTCAGATCTGTCATTGAGGGAATATCCTGTCGATCTTTATACTGTCACCGAAGAATTAAGCAATCATCATGAGCTTGAAAGTGTAGGCGGCCCGGTTTATCTTACGCAGCTTACTTCAAAGGTTGTTTCGGCAGCGAATGTTGATTATCATGCCAGGATTGTGGCGCAGAAATATATTCAGCGTGAGCTGATAAGGGTATCATCTGAGATTCAAACCAGGTCGTTTGATGACTCAATTGATGTTACTGATCTGCTGGATTTCTCTGAAAACGCATTGTTCCAGATTGCAGAGGGCAACATCAAGAGAGAAGTCTCTCCGATCAATATGGTTATCAAGGAAGCAATTAAGGAGATTGAGGAGGCAGGAAAAAGAGAAGATGCGCTGGTAGGAATACCTTCAGGATTTACCAGGCTTGACAGGCTGACATCAGGATGGCAGAAATCAGAACTGATAATCATTGCTGCACGTCCGTCAATGGGAAAAACAGCCCTTGCACTTTCAATGGCCCGGAACATGTCAATTGATCATGGTAAAAAAGTCGCAATATTTTCCTGTGAAATGTCATCTATACAGCTGGTTAACAGGCTCATAATTGCAGAAACCGATATCCCTGGAGATAAGATCAGGAATGGACGGCTTTCAGAAGAAGAATGGAAACAGCTTGATACCAGGATCAAAAAACTTGTTCAGGCTCCGATATTTATTGATGATACTCCGGCAATATCAATTTTTGAGCTCAGGGCAAAATGCCGCCGCCTGATGGCTCAACATAAGCTGGATCTTGTTATTGTGGACTATCTTCAGCTGATGACTGGTCCTGAGAATGCCGGAAGCCGGGAACAGGAAGTGAGCAACATATCCCGGTCGCTGAAGAGTATTGCCAAGGAGCTTAATGTGCCTATAATTGCACTTTCCCAGCTAAACAGGTCCGTGGAAATGAGAGGCGGTACCAAGCGTCCTCTTCTTTCTGACCTTCGCGAATCAGGCGCTATTGAGCAGGACGCAGATATGGTCGTATTTATTCACCGCCAGGAAAAATTCGGTATACCGGCTTTTGACGACGGATCATCAACAAAGGGTATTGCTGAAATCATCCTCGCGAAAAACCGTAACGGTCCTGTCGACGATGTAAAACTCAGATTCCGGGAGGAGAAGGCTCAGTTTGTCGATATTGATGAGTTTGACATGGACGCCAGCCCTGAACCAGGAGGAACTCAAAGCATAATACTTGGTTCTAAGATGAATCATGATAATCTCCGGAACGTGAGCGGGAAATTCGATAATGAATTTGACAATCACGAAGAGCCTCCCTTTGCATGATCTGAAGAGGAACCTTAATTCAGCCTCAGTACGAGCCTGACTCCGATGCTTTTGTACTTTAGGTTTTCAAATCCGGCATAAACACCAAGTTCGCCCAGGAGGAGCAGTTCACTTATACTATAACCTATTTCGGTATAGCTGTGGTGGAATTTTGAACCGAGCCATGAAACACTCAGATTTTCGCGCATCAGTGTTTTGCTCAGGCCGGGGAGGTATTTTAGCAGCAGGTATGGTGTTGTGTATTTGATATGGGCTTCACCGTAAAAATCAGGAGAGCTCAGGGAATAATATGCAGGAAGCCTGAATGCATCCTCGTAATTGTCCAGAAGAACGGGCAGGGGCTGGGCATTATAATGGAAAAAATCATAAAAGGTCAGGTTCTTCTTATTCAGGAATCCACCTGCCCTGACTCTCCATGTGAATTCGCTGAATGCCCCCAGATCATGATGTTTGGATGCCTCTAACCTGATCATATCAAAGTGCTTGTAGCTGTTTAATAATTCAGGGAATTCATTTATTCCATGCTTCCATGTAAGGACAAAAGTCGGCCAGTCAGAACCCCATGGGACTTTTGTACTATCAATAATTCTGTATTTCTGCCTGGGAGTAAATGTAATATTTGTTACAAATTCAAAATGCTTCTGGTCGCGCAATGCATATGTTGAATCTGCTTCATCCGACAGGTAATAATTATCAGGAACATTATCTGAATATCCATGCGATGATTTGATGAATGAGAATGAGGTTGAATTGTCAAGCGCCGTTCTTTTGTCATATTCGGCAGTCATTTCAAGATTTATTCCGGTTGAGATCCTGCTCCTGTGGCCGACAGCAACATAATCATTTTCGAAAAGTTTAAGGTAGTTTTCTTCAAAAAACAATGACGAAACAGAATTTACTAAAGTATTTATGCTTCCCCCTGTGCCAATATCCCTGCTTGCCATTCCTGCCCTGAAGAAAAACTGTTTCTGCCTGCTCCTGTCATAAGTATAATTTCCGTTTAATCTCCACATGAGGCTCTCGCGATTGAAAGCATACCAAAAATTTGGGTAGAGTGAAAGCGAAGTTTTATTCTTCCAGCTCTTTGAGAGTCGGAAATCAATGCCGTAAATAAAGCCATCGACAGTATTGAAACTCATATTTTCAAGGTCGAGCAGCCCTCCAAATGTAAAGCTGAATCCTGTTGTATCGGACCATCTATGTCCGAATCCGATATCATTAAGTGTACTAATGAATTTGCTTTTCTTCTTTTCTTCACCTGCAACCAGAGTGTCGGTTTTCAACTCCTGAAGGGATGATTCCAGTTTTATACTGTCACGTACCCTGATGCTTTTAATTTCGATTTCGGAGAGGGGGATAGGCCTTATCTCTGCCCAATAGGTGCTGTCTTTCTTATTTGCATCCTTTTCAACAGTGGTAATTGTATTGTCCTTGATCTCCAGACTGTTCCTGATACTGTCGGGCAGAGCATTTTCAGATTCTTCTTCCATCAGTCGGGTAAGCTTTACCATATCACGGTTTGTCAGTTCACCCTTTTCCAGGATCTCCCCGATCTTTTCCTGGTTTTTGTTAACAGGCAAATCCTGTACGGGTTGAGGAGAGACCTGTTTCCCGAAATAGTCTACATCTATCGATTCCGGCTTTCTCAGTGAAGTATTTAGCCTGACTTCGGTATACTTGACTGAACTGCCGTAACCTGCATCTGCCCTGATACCAACAATTTCAAGATTGACTTTAAATTTATGACTTACAGGCATCCATATATCATCCTGTACGGGAATATATAATTGCTGGACATTAATGGTTCCGGCTATGTTTTCATTTGTGAGATCAACACTGTAAAGACACCAGAGATCTTCTATGATATAAATCGTACCTTCAAAGAGCTGCTGGCTTTTTATTTTTGGGATGACCTGTATTTTATTTATTATGTTATTTCCCTGAGGCGTTGCTCCCAGGTATTTGAATTTATAATGCGAAAAAGCCTGTGGAGAAAGCGGGGAAATAGCTAAATCTGCAATGAACGGCTGATAAAAGCTGGCATTGATAATATCCATTGGCGATATATCATTACCCTCGTCGGGGAAAGTACTGTTTATAGAAATTACCTTCTGCACATATTTATCGGGAGCAGTGAATTCAATCTCATTATATGATTCCATTATAAATACGTCACCCTCTTTGATCCTGGTACTGGTTGTTGATCCATCTTCGTCAGAAGATTCCATTTTCATCGCCTTCTGCATTATCTTCGGTATCTTATTGAAAATAAGGTTCCCTTTAAGGTAGACATCTGCTTTATAGTAACTAATGTTATTCAGGTAATAGGGAGCCATGCCGATGGCTTTTCTCATAATTCCGTATGCAGGATCTTCCCCGGAAGCTGTAATCCTTACTTCCGGGATTTCATAGTACTGGAGAGGCAGGGTTACATTTCTGGTTATTGTCTGACTTGGAATTGTAATATCATAGAAAACAGGAGAATATCCAAGGCTCTGGTATGTCACCATGTATTTGCCGGCCGGCAGCTTTATCTCATAATCACCTTTTGTATTGGCCGTCGTTCCCTGCTTAAGCTCCTGTATATATACTGTTGCATATTGTATTGCTTCACCCGATTCATTGGTGATCCTCCCTTTAAGTACCTGGGCATGCGAAAGGAATGTTGCAACCAGTGAAATAGTAAATAGCAGTACAATTCGTTTCATCTCAGGGTCGGATTAATCTTTCTTTCCTGCCACTACAATCACTATTTCACCTTTTGGCGGTTTAGTCTTGTAATGATCTGAAAGATAAGACAATGTGCCTCTCAAATTCTCTTCATATATTTTACTGATCTCTCTTGAGACACATGCTTCCCTGTCACTTCTGAAATGCTGAGCCATCTCATCAAGAGTTTTTACTAGCCGGTACGGGGATTCATAAAATACCATTGTCCTTGTCTCTTCCTCAAGCCCTGTAAGCCTTTTATTCCTTCCCTTTTTCGCAGGGAGAAATCCTTCAAAGCAGAACCTGTCACAGGGCAGTCCGGAATTCACAATTGCCGGTATCAGGGCAGTAGGACCCGGAAGGGTTTCAACGGGGATACCTTTTTCAAGACATGATCTTACCAGCAGGAATCCCGGATCAGAAATACCGGGAGTGCCGGCATCAGTTATCAGGGCAATTGTTGTTCCTGAAAGGATCCTGGAACAGATGGATTCCACACTCTTATGCTCATTGAACATATGGTGTGACTGCAACGCAGATCGTATGTTATAGTGGTTAAGCAGCTTTGAAGCATGACGTGTATCTTCAGCAAGGATAAGATCAGCATTTTCAAGTGTTTCTACAGCCCGGTAAGTGATATCCTTGAGATTGCCGATTGGAGTTGGGACAAGGATCAGCTTACTCATCAAAGGGGAATTTGCGCTTTACCATTTCAAGAAGCTGTTTTGCAACTTCAGTTTCCTTTTTATCACCGGTAAGTCTCCTCAGGACTTCCCTCGCTTCAGTAAAACTCACAGCCCTATCGAGATTGGCAATAGCCTGATTATATGATTCCGGACTCCCTTTAAACAGTTCCCTGATGAAAAGGAACTTATCATTTACACCTATTGCATCAGCGAGATTACTTAAAGGTTTTGCCTTCATGATTTCAGAAACATTATCATCGGCTCTCATGCTTCCCATCTTCTCATTTATTCCGTCAGTAAGGCCGAATGTGTCAGCAAGAATGGCAGACCCGGCAGGTTTATCCGGGATGTTGTCGGACACTTTCTCTTCAATGACAGGAGCTGTCCGTGGAGTCTCAGGTTTCGAGCTAACCTCCTCATATGGCTTACGTTTCTTGAGAAGAGCGATCACATCCCCTGCACTCTTGCATTTTGATTTTGCCAGTTCGACCTGCAGCTCTGGCACACCCGGATAATTTTTAAGATCATCAATAATTTCCCGTGCTTCATTAAGGTCTTTTAGAATTAAATCAACGGTTGCGTTGAAATCCATATCTTTTAATGTTAATAAAACAAACCAATTTTCTTATTTTGCAAAAGTAAGTAATATTCCACAAGTCGAAACGGGATATAATTACAAAATGGTACATAACAGCAGAGATTAATTAAAAATGGATTTTCTTGAGAATTCAGTCAGAGCGACCGGTAAAAGGGGATCAATAGAAGTTATTACCGGTTCAATGTTCTCCGGTAAGACAGAAGAGCTCATACGCAGATTGCGCAGAGCCCAGTTTGCCAGTCTGAAAGTTGAGATATTCAAACCGTCTCTTGATAATCGATATTCTGAATCAAGGGTAGTTTCTCACGACGAAAAATCAATATTGTCCACTCCTGTAGACAATGCCTCTGCAATTTTATTGCTGGCCGGAGATGTGGATGTGGTAGGCATTGACGAAGCACAGTTTTTTGACAATACGATAATCGATGTCTGTAATAAGCTGGCTGATAACGGTATAAGGATAGTAATCGCAGGACTTGATATGGATTTTCTGGGGAATCCCTTTGGCCCGATGCCTGGTCTTCTTGCTATTGCCGAATTTGTCACCAAAGTTCATGCAATATGCATGAGATGCGGCAACCTTGCCCAGTATTCATTCAGAAAATCGGCAGAGGAACAGGTTGTAGTACTGGGTGAAAAGGATAAGTATGAACCGCTCTGCAGAACTTGTTATAATAAATCTATAGGAAAAGACAAATGAGATATACTGCTTCAGATATTGCCCGGATAGTCAACGGAACCCTAACTATAAATCCTGGTCTGGAAGTTTCGGATATTCTTACTGACAGCCGCCGGTTCAGCGTTGCAGAAGGACTTGCATTCTTTGCACTACATGGTAAGAACCATGACGGGCATTTATTTATTGATTCGCTTTATAAAAAAGGGATCAGGGTATTTGTTGTTGAGAGAGTGCCGGGAGATATGAGCATTTATCTTGATGCAGCTTTCATTCAGACGGAAAATACAGTTACTGCACTTCAGCTTCTTGCAGCTTATCACCGAAAATTATTTAAGTCCACTGTAATCGCAGTTACCGGCAGTACAGGGAAAACTATAGTAAAGGAATGGCTTGCAGATATACTTGGGCTTTCAGCAGCGGTTATTAGAAGTCCAAAAAGCTATAATTCCCAAATCGGAGTGCCGTTGTCGATACTGAAACTGGATGACAGGTATACCATCGGAATATTTGAAGCCGGAATATCACAGCCCGGTGAAATGGAAAACCTCCGGAAAATTATTGATCCTGAGATAGGGGTGATTACAAATATAGGTGATGCCCATAGTGAGAGCTTCCCTGATATCACCGCAAAAGCAGGGGAGAAGCTTAAGCTTTTTGCAAATGCCTCAATGATAATTTATTGCAGTGACCAAAAAATTATTCACAAGCTGGTAATGAATGACCGGTCACTAAAGGGGAAGAAACTCATAGATTGGTCATGTGAAAATGCACATGCATCAATCTTTGTAAAAAAGAGTTCATTGCCCGGAAGTGGGACAAAACTTGAAACTAGTTACCAGGGGAAAACATATGATTTCGTTATTCCATTCAATGACCGGGCTTCAACGGAAAATGCAATTACTGTCGCAGCAGTATGTCTGTCGATGGGGAAAGATCCGGAGATTATCAAAAAAGGAATGGGCAACCTGTTATCAGTAGCCATGAGGATGGAAATTAAAGCAGGCATCAACAACAGCCAGCTTGTTGAAGATTATTATAATTCGGATCCTGGCTCTCTTGGAATGGCTATTGAATACCTGAAGGGGCAGAATAACAGGAAAGCCACACTTATTCTCTCAGATTTTGTTCAAAGCGGAAGGGACGAAAAGGAGTTGTACAGCGGGGTGGCGGATCTGGTAAAGAAAAACGGGCTATACAAATTCATAGGAATCGGCCCTGCGCTTGCAAGGAACAGCTCGTTTTTTGCACAAGATGCAGTATTCTATTATTCCACTGATGAATTTGTACATCGCTTTAATCCTGATCAGTTCCATAGCGAGATAATTCTTCTGAAAGGAGCCCGAAAATTTGAGTTCGAAAGAATAGGGAAACTCCTTGAACAGCAGGTACATCAGACTGTTCTTGAGGTGAATTTGGATGCTATAGTGCATAACCTCAACGAATTCAGGCAATACCTTGATCCCGGAACGCGCATTATGGCGATGGTAAAGGCTTTTGCATACGGGGCAGGTCCTGCTGAGATTGCAGGATTACTTGAGTTCCAACGTGTAAGTTATCTCGGTGTTGCTTATGCCGATGAAGGAGTTGAACTGAGAAATGCAGGAGTTACTCTGCCTGTTATGGTAATGAATCCTGAAAGCTCATCGGCAGAACTAATGATCAGGTATGATCTGGAACCTGAGATATACAACTTCGAATCTCTTAAGAAATTTTCGGAGGTTGCCTCTAAACACGGACTGATTCATTACCCTGTCCATATCAAGATCGACAGCGGGATGCACAGGCTTGGCTTCCTGCCTGATGATATTGAGGAGCTGGCATTACTTATCAGATCTCTTGAATCCCTGAAAATAGTATCGGTTTTTTCTCATTTTGCCGCGAGCGACGATCCCCGGTTTGACAGCTTCACTAATCGCCAGGCAGAAATATTCATTGAAGCTGCTGAAAAAATCAGGACAGCGACAGGATACCAGTTCCTCAAACATATCTGCAATTCCTCGGGTATCGTGCGTTTTCCTAAATACCAGTTTGATATGGTACGGCCGGGCATAGGCATTTATGGTGTCGGCAGCTTTGAAGGACTGAACCTGAAGCCGGCAGGACGCTTTAAGACAAGGATTTCTCAAATAAAGAAGATTCCGGCAGGAGAGCCTGTCGGATATGGATGTGCTGATGTGTCAGATATGGAACGGACTGTTGCCATCTTTCCTGTGGGCTATGCTGATGGTCTTAACAGAAGGCTCGGCAACAGGAACGGATCCCTTTTTATCAGAAAAACCAGGGTGTCAATAATTGGAAATATATGCATGGATATGTGTATGGCTGACATTACCGGTCTGAAAGCTGAAGAAGGCGATGAGGCTGAGATCTTCGGTGAAAATATCAGGATCGACGAGCTGTCCGAAAAATGCGGAACCATCCCTTATGAGATACTTACCTCAATCCCCGGCAGGGTAAAAAGAGTTTTTTTCAGTACTTAGCTACCAGTGGCATTCTCCTTCCGGGGCCGAAGGATTTTGATGATATTCTGAGAATTGGAGGGGCCTGGTATCTTTTATATTCATTGCTGTTTATCATCCTTATGACCTTTTCAATTGCTGCCGCGTCAATACCTTCGCCTGAGATCCTTTCCGCAGGCTTCTGAAGTTCAATATACTGGTAAAGTATTGAGTCCAGTATCTTATATTCAGGGAGAGAATCCGTATCAATCTGATCCGGTCTCAGCTCAGCGGAAGGCGGTTTCCTGATAGTATTCAGCGGAATAATTTCCCGGTCTCTGTTCACGTAATCTGCAAGGCGGTATATATCTGTTTTATAGACATCGCCCAGCACAGCCAATCCACCTGCCATATCTCCGTACAGAGTACCATAGCCTACTGCAGCTTCGCTCTTGTTGGAAGTATTCAGAAGAATGCTGCCTGATTTGTTGGATACTGCCATAAGCAGAACAGCCCTGATCCTGGCCTGGATATTTTCTTCGGTAACATCAGGCCGCCTCCCTTTGAACAGGGGTTCAAGATCTTCCTCAAATGCTCGGAACGGTTTTTCAATGTTGATGATGTCATAGTGTATTCCAAGGTTTTCAGCAAGTGCAACAGCATCTTTAACAGAGTGTTCCGATGAATATCTTGATGGCATCAGTAAAGCTCTTACATTCGTATTTCCAAGTGCCTCCGCTGCCAGACAAAGACATAATGACGAATCTATACCGCCTGAAAGGCCGAGTATTGCAGATTTGAAATTTGTTTTGGCAAAGTAATCACGGATCCCGGTTACAAGAGCTTTATAGATCAGTTCAATGTGATCAGGGCTTCCCTTGCCTTCTGAAATGACCGCGTCAGATATTTCTTCTGAAGAAATTGTTTCAACAGATTCCTCAAAGAAGGGCAATCTTCTGATAATCTCACCTTTGCTGCTGACAATCATGGAGGCTCCATCAAAAATCAGCTCGGAATTTGCGCCTGTCTGATTCACATTGATTACAGGGATATCATACTTTGCTGCTTTGGCTTTGAAAATGTCAGCTTTTGAATCAATTTTTGAATAAGAGAACGGTGATGCTGAAATATTTATAATGATATCCGGATCATATTTTACCAGCTCTTCCATCGGGGATAAAGTATAGAGCCTTTTCTTCTCAAATTCATTATCAAATGATTGTTCATCCCACAGATCCTCACAAATTGTAACGGCAAGCTTTAATCCCTTGAAAGGGAATATAGAAAAGCTTTTTCCTGGTTCAAAATACCTGTATTCATCAAAGATATCATAAGTGGGGAGGAGAGCTTTATTGGCAGAAAAGATTATCCTGCCTTCAGACAGTACAAGTGCTGAATTGAAAAGTTTTTTCCCCTGAGGGTTTTTATTGACAGTTGGCGATCCTACTATTGCCACTATTCCTTTGCATTCATTTGAGATTTCTTCAACAGTCCGGTTGCATTTTTCTATGAAATCAAGACGGTCAAGCAGATCGAGAGGAGGATACCCGGGGACGCAGAGTTCCGAGAAAACTATAAGTTCGGATCCTTCACTCTTTGCTTTACGTATGGCGCTGCAAATAAGATCCCTGTTACCGTCAAAATTGCCGATATGGTAATTCAGCTGTGCAACTGTTATCTTCATTGATTTCAGTTAGAAGTTGATTCCAAGCCTCATAGATACAAGTCTGTGTGTCACTTTGTCAACAGGTTGTGTCCCATTATCCTTGGTCACATCCAGAAAGTTGTTCTCAAAGCCGATCCCGAGTACTGCTGAAGTATTTCCTCCCAGCGAGTATTCAATTCCTGCCATAATGTGATATGAAAGGTTAAACAGCTTCAGTTCCGATGTTGCTTTTTCCCCTTCAATCTCAAGTGATGGAATATCTGCTTTTCCGCTAATTCTGACTTTGGGATCCAGTCCAACATCAGAAAAAAATGTAAGGTACCCTATCTGGTTTGTCTCCAGCTTCAATCCCATGGGCAGGGCAACATACTGGATCTTATAAATAACCGGTTCATTAGCCAGGACAGTCTCAGTATTTACCAGTTCAAGCTGTGTATCATCCTTGCAAACAAGTCGCCCGGCTGCATTGATCAGGTTCAGACCTGTTGAAAAGGAATAATTTGGGCTGAATGGTATATTGAATGTGAGTCCTGCATTAATGCCTGGTCTGGCACCATCATTCTTTACGGCACCAATATCGGAACCAAACCAGCTTATCAACGGATCAAAGTGCACTCCTATACTTATTCTCTCCTGTGCAAACATTCTGGTAGGGGATAAGAAAAATACCATTAAGCATACAATTGAAATCTGTTTGTTGCTTACTGTCTTGAGTGATTTCATTGTTTTTATCGTTTAAATAATTTAGCTATTCAAAAGAGCAGTAAAATTAACAAATAAAAATTGAAGTTGGGAGCAGTTGCCGTAAAGGAGAAAAGTATTTACTTTTGGGATCATAAATAAGTTTGCTATGCGGATCCGTTTTACTGGCCTCCTTTTCATAATATTATTGATTACAGGACTATCATCCTGCAAAAAGAATCCATACAGGATAAATATCTCCTCAGTTTCTGCAAACATCGAGATCGTCAGGCTTGAAAAGGATCTCTTCACAGTGGATCCTGCTGAAGTGCCTTCAATAATTCCTGGCCTGAAGGAAAAGTATAACAGCTTCCTTCAGCTTTTCAGTTATGTCATTAATTCAGGCAATGTAAATGATTCCTTATTCGGTGATTTTCTTGTGAGCTTTTGCACTGACAAGCTTAATAATGAGGTGTATGGAGCTGTTATGCAGCTTTATCCTGACGTCACGGATATAGAAGATGATATGGAAGATGCTTTTCGACATTTTAAATGGTATTTCCCAGGGGCGGATATCCCGGCAGTATATACCTGCATAACAGGATTCAATAACAGTCTTATTATCGGTGATTCTGTTATCGGCATAGGGCTTGACAGGTATCTTGGAAGGGATTGTGAATATTATCAGCAGCTTCAGATATACAGATATATTTCTGCCAGGATGAACTCCTGGAATATTGTTCCCGACTGTATATACGGATGGGGTGCTTCGGAATGGGATTTTGCTTCAATGGGATATGCAGCGGATAATGTCATGACGGAAATGATACATGAGGGTAAGCTCAGATACTTTGAAAAATGTATGATACCTGAAATTAGTGATACCATTCTTTTCGGATTTTCATCAGATCAGATGAAATTCTGTATGAATAATGAAAATCAGATGTGGCAATATCTTATTGAGAAGGATCTGCTTTTCAGTCCGGATCAATTTACGATAAAGAAGCTTACAGGCGAAGCTCCTTTTACCACCTATTTTACGTATGAATCACCGGGAAGAGCTTCAACCTGGCTTGGCTTCAGGATCGTTGAATCATATATGATGAGAAACAGAAATACAAGTCTTGGAGAGATGATGGATAATACTGATATTCAGGGCCTTCTTGAAGCAGCAAAGTATGATCCAAAATAAAAAAAGGCCGTTGTTCCCAACAGCCTTACTTTTTCTTTCAGATTGCATTATTCTGCAGGATGGATTGCCTCTACAGGGCAGACATCTGCACAGGCACCACAATCGGTGCAAATATCAGGATTGATCTTATAGATGTCGCCCTCAGATATAGCCTCAACGGGACACTCATCAATACATGTTCCGCATGCAGTGCAATCTTCGCTGATTTTGTAAGCCATTTCTTTTATTTTTAGTTTAATAAATTACGGTAATCGTACAAAACTACCCAAATTTTCTCAATTAAAAAAATTCAAAGGGAAATATGCAATATTCATAACTGATTTAAAAAACCATCGCAAAACGGTTAAATCCAGTGAGTTATCAAAAGTCGAGGCTAAAGGACAGGTAGAATATCCTTGGCAGAATATAATTATTCTCTATTCCCCATGCCCAGTCCGCCCTGACAAAATAACCAAGCACCTGGGCACGTGCTCCTGCTCCGAATCCTGCCACAATGGGTTCCCTGTTGGAATCGAGTATTACTTTAACAGGGCCGTTGACAAAAATTTCATTATCCCAGGCATTTTCACCCGACCAGGGTGATCTGCCAGTCCAGGCTGTACCGATATCGCCGAAGGCAACTATCTGAATGCTGTTCAGTAAGTTGGAACGAAGAGGATGACCGGCAAAATACCTTATAACAGGCCATCTTATTTCACTGTTGATCAGTGCGAAATTATTTCCATTCCTGATATTCTGGCTGAATCCCCTCAGGTTTGTGGCAAGTGTCTGAAAACCATAGTTTATATTTGGATTGACTGGAATTGTATTATCGAACATGGCATATTTACTGAAAAGATATCCCATCCAGTTGTCAACACCTCCCAGGTAATAAACAAGCTTTGTGGGACCGTATGAAGTGCTGGCTGCAATCCTGTTTGCCCAGATAAGCTCCCTGTGTATTTTGGTATATTTCCGGAAATCAGCACCTATGACTATCATATCCGATTTATCATACGTAAGTTCTTTGTAGTATTCACCAAAAACCTTGAATCTTGTGCCGTAATATATATTTATGCTTCTCTTCCTTGTATTGTCATAAATAACTTCTCCTTTCAGGCTGACCCAGTGGCGAGAGAAATTTTCATTGCTCAGAGATGCAAGATCGGTGGGCAGATATACATGCCTGTCGTACCTGTATGCAAGAGTTCCTTTAAGGGCAAAAACAGGGGTAAATGGCTTGGATAATGACAGGTACAGGTTATGCGTATGTGATTTGAAATAATCGCCGGAATCACTTTCACTGAAGAATGCCAGCCTGTGAAAAATCAGCTGTTTATCGAATTTTCCCTTAAGATTCTCAACACTGACCAGATATTCATTGCTATCGAAATTGCCCGAAAATCTGAATCCCCCTGTAATCCTGTAATTCTCGAAAAGATCAATAACTCCGATTCTGTTAAGGACATTCAGCCCGGGATTGAAATATGGGGCTCCTCCGCTGTAAACCTGGTACGAGTTATTCAGAAAGGTGAAATCAATCTGGTTAGCAATATAATTGTTATAAAAGGAAGTTTCATATATCCTTAGCAGAGGAAGGGCAAGCTCCCCGGTATCAAGGTCAATATCCATGTAATCTTTTCTCCAGAGCTGCTCATAATAGTTCTGCTTTTCCTTCTCAAAGATATAATGGGTTATATCAATGGGTTCATTTTTTATATAATACTCATATAGCGGCTTTGTAAGAGTATCCCTTCGTTTTTTATCTTCGGCAACGAGCCATTGCCTCAGCTGATTTACACTGTCAGCTTTATGCAGCAGCCTCTCCTTTTCCTTGCGGAAAGTACTTACGGTAATCTCATTTTCGGGTATAGGAACCGAACTGCTCGTATTTACTTTCCTCACAAGATACCTGCCCTTGCTGAAAAGTACCTCCCCATACATATCCGACCCGTTTCTCACCGACTGATCAAGAATATTTCTGTCATAATTTGTAACAGGGAGAGAATTTATAAAATATCTGTAATGAGTAGTAGTGTCAATATAACTTATTGCACTGTCAAAAGTAGCTGTGTATCTGTTAAGTACACCATTCCCATCTCCAATGTATGCAAACTTGTCCGGGGCAATCCCTGATGGTGAAAACCTGTCGGTATATTTGCCTTCGGAGAGCCTGGTAAGTATTTTGCTGTTGCCCGAAATATTGTATGTGAAAAGATCAAATGTCAATGAGACTTTTTCAAACGGATCTGCACTGTTTGTAAGGGTATCCGACAACCTGTTTGATGAAAAGATAATTTCATCAGGATGATCATCCAGAAAAGAGGGATTAAGATCATCGGCAATATCCCTTGTGATCTGCTCATTGGTCCCGGAGGCAATTGTGTGTACATAGAGATCTGTCACACCATCTTTCACCGCAGAAAATATAAGCCTTGATCCGTCAGGCGAATATGAAAAATCAAGGATCTTGTCAAAATAGAGAAGATTCCTCTGTTCAGTTGATCTCTCTGTGATCCTGTAAAAATACATGACCAGTCCGGCTTTTTCTTCGTTAACTATGGTGAGTATCTTCCCGCTTGGATGCCAGGCAATCATGGGATAAGTCTTATCAACGACCTGTTCATATTTCGGCTCAGCCTTGAAAACAACCTTCATCTTTTCAGTATTCTGATCATACAGCCATATCCTTTTTCTTCCCCAGTCGTTAGTGACATAGGCTATATATTGTCCGTCAGGACTTAATTTAACCGTCTGATAGATCTGTTCTTTTTTTGATCTGCGGACCGTATTTTCGTCATAACCCGGAAGGCTTTTGTCAGCAGAGTATTCGTTTGCATAATACTCTTTCCATTCTTTAAGGAGATCTTTCAGATCCTTCCCGATTACATAGAGAAATCCGTCATCAATATGCTTGTAAACCTTTGTCAGGTAAATAATATTGGGTATAAGAGCATCTCCGTACTGTTGACCAATGAACCGCCAGAAGGAGAGTCCTGCATAGAGTGCATCCTCATACTCCAGGTTGTTTATGTTTCTATATTTCCTTGATTTAAAGCCATCTTTAACCCTGTTTTCTGCTTCATAGTCCCATCCGTATGATACATAATTAATGAGTCCCTTGATAAACCAGTTGGGCAGAGTGATCAGGGAAGAGCTGGTTATCCTGTCCTTAACATCGGCGTTATATAGCATCTCGTTGATAATCACCTCTGTAATTGAAGCAGCTATTTGTTTTTGAAAGGCAACATGATCACCTTCATAATAGAGCATTACCTTATTTTCTATTATCCTGCTGAACCCACCTGTATTATAGCTGTCTTCATCAGAGGTAACCAGTCCGATATTGGATTGCTTGTATTCAGCATTTTTATTATAGATGATGAATACCAGCCTTTTTTCGAGAGAATAGTCAAAGAAATCCTCAATTTCTTCAAGCTTCTTTGTTGCATAATCTGCTGTATACTGGGCCAGGTCGCGCCCGAATTCATTGAAATAGCAGTCAAAATCATCAAACCTGTAGTACATCCAGTAATAATCATAGTACTGTACTTTATTCTTGCCAAAGGTCATCTGGTGGCCGTTATAGAACTGACCTCCGGCATCTAAGTAAAAGATACAGGCTATAATAATGATTATCAGTCTGCGAGCGCTTATCATTCTCTATATCCTCATGCGGCAATCCGGATTCTCAGGCAGCAAAATTTATTCCAAATGATCCGGATTGAGCGACAAAACTAATGATATTATGGTTTAAAATATTCAAAAAGGTTAAAGTTTGTTATTTTTGTTCGGTAAAAGAGGTTCATTGATTTTCCGGTCCGGTTTTTGTATTACCTCATGCAACCAATTCCCATCAGGAATTGTTTATGTAAAAACCGGGTTATTATTGGATTTATTATGTTTTAACTATAATTTTAATATAGAATGAAAAAGCTTTTTTTGTTTATATCAATGGTGATTATCAGTGTCTCAGCCGTTTCTCAGCCGGTAATGAAGTTGACAGAAAGTGAACATGATTTTGGAACGTTTAAGGAGGAAGCCGGAAAGCAGACCTATAATTTTCATGTTTTCAACACCGGTAATTCGCCTCTGGTGATCCAGAATGTTGTGGCATCATGCGGTTGTACCCAGCCTGAATGGACACGACAACCCATCCCGGCAGGAGAAGAAGGGATAATAACTGCAATTTATGATCCGAAAGACCGCCCCGGTCGATTTAACAAAACTCTCTCAGTTTATACGAATTCCAAGCCGGAGGTAGTCGTGTTTGTCATAAAAGGTGAAGTGATACCCCGGGAGAAAACCATTGAGGAGATTTTTACGTTTCCTGTTGGTGCAGTGAGATTTGAAAGCAATCATCTTGCCTTTACGAATGTCAAAAAAACCGAGAAGAAAATACGGGTTATGCAGCTTATTAATATATCCAAGGAGCCTGTCAAAATAGGGTTTGACAACCTCCCTGCACATCTCTCCATTAAAGCCAATCCTGAAACCCTTAAACCGGGACAGAAAGGAATCATCGAGGGAACCTATGATGCTACAAAGAACGGTGGCTGGGGAAATGTAAGCGATATGGTAAAAATAGTGCTTAACGATGTTGTTCAGGAGAATGTGTATTATTATGTATCAGCAAACCTGGTTGAGGATTTCTCCTCAATGACCAGGGAGGAAATGGAGAATGCCCCGGTTTTCAAGCTGGCTGCAACAACCGTTGAGCTTGGAACAATACCCGGTGCTACAGCCAGAGAGGTAGAGTTTAAATTCACCAATGAAGGCAAATCAGACCTGATAATTAGACATGTCAGATCAACTTGCGGATGCACTGCAGTCTTACAGGGGCAACAGGGCGTTGGCATCAAACCCGGTGGGTCGAGCTCAATTAAAGCCGTATTCAATTCAGGAAGCTATAGCGGGAAAGTTACCAAGGCTATCTATGTTTATTCCAACGATCCGAAAAATTCCGAGGTAATATTGATGCTGAATGCAACTGTCGAACAGGCAGCCGCAGTAAAGTAGATCTTTACCGTTAAGTTAAATATATTTAATTAAGAGGGTGTCAATCAATAATATGGCGCCCTTTTATTATTTTTGTGAGTTATTAGTTCCACGAATGGAAGAAAAATTAAAATATGACAGTGCGCTGAAGGTTCAGAAGGGCATAGAGCAGCCTCCCAGCATTAATCCTGATGTTCTGAAAGGAAAAGGAAAGAAGGGAAGAAAAAAATATTCGGTTGATGAATACGTATCGGGCATCCTGTCTGGAAACAGAACTATCCTTAGCAGGGCGATCACCCTAACAGAGAGCTTGTTGCCAAAGCACTACAATACCATACAGGCTATCATAGAAAAATGCCTTCCATACAGCGGTAATTCAATTAGAATCGGAATAACAGGGATTCCGGGAGCAGGTAAAAGCACATTCATTGAATCTTTCGGATTATATGTCACCGGGCAGGGACATAAGCTTGCTGTTCTGGCAATTGATCCAAGCAGCGAAAAGACAAAAGGGAGCATCCTTGGTGATAAGACAAGAATGGAAAAGCTCAGCACACATCCCAATGCCTTCATAAGGCCTTCACCTTCAGCTGGTACGCTCGGCGGAGTGGCAAGGAAGACAAGAGAGACAATTATATTATGCGAGGCAGCTGGTTTTGATACTGTCATCGTGGAAACTGTGGGAGTGGGGCAATCCGAAACTTCTGTCCATTCTATGGTCGACTTTTTCCTCTTATTGATGGTTGCCGGTGCTGGAGATGAGCTCCAGGGGATAAAACGCGGCATTATAGAAATGGCTGATGAAATAGCAATTACCAAGGCTGACAGGCTTAACCGGGTTGCTGCGGAAGGAGCCAGGATCTCATTTCAGAATGCTCTCCAAATGTATCCTATACCCCCCTCAGGATGGAAACCGAAGGTAATGACATGTTCTGCAATAGAAAATGCCGGAATAGAAGAACTGTGGAATAATATAATGGAATATGCCGCTTTTACAAAGAGTAGCGGTTACTGGGATGAACGCAGGAAGCATCAGGCTGTTATAATAATGCACGATACAATACTCGAATACCTGAATAATTCATTTTATAATAATGAGGATGTAAAAATAATCAAGCCACGTCTGGAGAATATGCTGCGTAAGGGTAAAATTACATCATACAGGGCTGCTCTTTATTTAATTGAAAAATACCTTAAAAGGTGATTTGGATTTATGATAATTGATACCTTTGCGCGATTTGAAAAATTATATATCTGAGAAATAATTAAAACTATTTAATATGAAAAAGATCATTTACCTGGTTTTCGCAGTGCTCATAATAAATGGCTGCAGTTCAGAACCAAAATTTGTTGTAACTGGGAACATTCAGGATTCCGATAGTGTGAACTTTTTTCTTCAGAAAAGAGAAGCCGGCGCTTTTATAAACCTTGATTCGGCAATCTCCAAAAAAGGGATCTTTAAAATGACGGGTGCAGTTGAGTTCCCGGAAATGGTATATCTTGTTGCAGCCAGCAGCCGGGAAAGGCTTTCCTTTTATCTTGAGAACACAGATATTGCAATTTCAGGGAAGCTGGATTCACTGAGCTATGCAAAAGTCAGCGGATCAAAAACCCAGGATGAATACCAGGCCTTCATTGAATCCAATAAGCCTTTAAACGAAAAATACTCAAACCTTTATACCGAATACCAGTCTGCCACTCAGGCAAATAACACAGAAGAGGTAGCCCGGCTTGAAAAAGAAGCAGAGGTAATCCAGAATGAGATGACACAGCTGGAAAAAGATTTTGTAAAAAATAATCCCTCATCATATGTATCACCTTCAATTTTGAAGAGTCTGAGCTATGATATGGAAGCTGTTGAAATTGAAGAAGCCATCAGTGCCATGGATACCAATGTTGCTAAAACCCCTGTGGCAAAAGACCTTCTGGCAAGAGCTCAGGTTATGAAGGCAGTGGCAGTAGGACAAAAAGCTCCCGATTTTACGCTAAATGATGTTGATGGTAATCCCGTTGCCCTTTATTCAAAAGTAGGTGCAAAGCTTCTTCTTGTTGATTTCTGGGCTGCATGGTGCAATCCTTGCCGTCAGGAGAACCCTAATGTGGTAAAAGTGTACAAGGAGTTCAGCAAAAAAGGATTTTATGTTTTCGGAGTATCACTCGACAGGGAAAAAGAAGCCTGGTTAAAGGCTATCGCTGATGATAAACTGACGTGGACACATGTTTCCGACCTTCAGTATTGGAACAATGCTGCTGCAAAACTATATGCAGTAAATGCAATACCTGCAAATTTTCTTCTCGATGAGAACGGAACCATTATTGCCAGGAACCTGAGGGGAGAAGACCTGTATAATAAGGTAAAAGAGATCTTAGGTAAATAATTTTTTTCACAGGTACCCACCCCCTTTGTCCCCCTCCCTGCTGAAGCAAGGAGGGGGACAACTTATTTATATACAGCTATTTAGCTCCCCCTCTTTGCTTTAGCAGAGAGGGGGTTGGGGGGTGAGTATATGAAACCTTAATGTGTTTTATATTTCTTCCTTGTTCAGCTCTTCGAGCATAAAACCCGTCCCCCTGACAGTCCTGATATCCAGGTTTTTATCTTCAGAAATGTATTTTCTTAGCCTGCTGATAAATACGTCCATGCTTCTGCCAAGGAAATAATCATCTTCCCCCCAGATTTCTGTCAGGATATCTTCTCTTGCAAGAATTTTATTCTTGTTGATTATGAAATACTTCAGAAGCAGGGCTTCCTTAAGGGTGAGCTTTTCCTTTGTATTACCGCAGATAAGCTCAAGAGTATTGAATTTAAGAACGGTATTTGAAATTTTATATTCATCATTTGTTGATGAATAAGTCCGTTTTAGAATATTGTTGATCCTGAGTATCAGCACTTCCGGATCAAAGGGTTTTGTAATATAATCATCAGCCCCTATCTTTAGTCCCCTGACAATATCTTCCTTCAGACTTTTAGCTGTCAGGAAAATTACTGGTACTCCGGGTTGCGCCTTTTTTATCTTTTCCCCGAGAGTAAATCCATCCATTTCCGGCATCATTACATCAAGCACACAAATGTCTGGTTTTTCCTGGTTAAACTTTTCCCATGCTTCATTGCCATCACGGGCGAGTATTACATCAAAACCGTTCATGGTCACATATTGCGACAAAATATTTCCGAAATCCCTGTCGTCTTCTGCTAATAATACTTTCATAACCCCTTGTTAATATTTTAATAAGGTATTGTTATCGTAAATATACTACCTTTTCCCGGTTTACTGCTCACAGTTACATCTCCGCCGTGAGCCACTGCAATTTTCTTGACATAATAAAGCCCTAATCCCAGTCCTTTATACTTATGTATATTACCTGAAGAGGCGCGGTAGAACTTATCAAATATGTGCTTCTGATCAGTCCTGTTTATACCGATGCCATTATCGGCGATCTTAATGCAGATGTTATTATCTTCAGCATTTCCTTCGATATCAATGGCAGGTTCTTTATCAGAATATTTCACTGCATTTGAAAGGAGGTTATTTATCAGTGTGGTGAAATATACAAGATCGATATCCGCTTTTACTCCGTTGAAGCAGTACTTCTGGCTTAATGAAGCACAATCACGGCAGCCTGCGCTGAAGCTGCTTACAATATCATTCATCACCTCTTCAATATCAACTTTTTTCTTATCGAGCTGGAACTGAGTTCTTTCCCACATGCTTATTTCAAGGATCATGTTGATGAGCTGATTGAGATGAACGCTCTGTTTTCCGATGAGCTTCGCTGTTTCAAGGATCTTTGAATCATCGGCCCTGATCTGTTCCATTTCAAGGGTTTTGCCTGCTACTGTAATTGTTGCAAGTGGGGTTTTCAGCTCGTGGGTCATATTATTAATGAAGTCGGTCTTAAGATTGGATAACCTCTTCTCTTCCATAAGGTTGCGGTACGTGTAAAGAAATAATATCGCTACTATTAGTATGCTGAAGATGCTCATTGTCAGAGTCCAGGCAATTTCCTGCAGGATCATTCTCCTTTTATCCGAGAAATCGATGGAGTATTCAAAATTCATTATATAATTATTACCACCAATCCACTGTCTGTTTACCAGGATACTTGACTTTGTCTCCTTCAGCGCTGAAGGCATCTTTTGCCTGCTGCCGGGCCTACGGTTTACAAAGGACCGATCCCCGTAGATCAGGAATGTGTCAACATCAATAAACTCCAGGTTGTTTATCGAAATAATATGATTGAAATTCTTTTCAAATCCATTTTCCTCAAAATATGAAGAAAGTATGTCTGAAAAGTCCTGTTCCTTATTTAATAAAACTGTAACGTATGTCAGAATGTCTTTTTTCTTTTCTGCAAGCTTTGCAGAATCCGTGATTTCCCTGAGCTCCTTAATTTTCTTGCTGCTGTAATCATCAAGAAGCCTGGAAACCGTATCATAAGCAACAGATGGCCTTCCTCTCATCGATGCAACAGCTTCCTGGGAAAGCGTCCGGTATCTTAATTTAAGCAGTTCGTCATTCTGTTTCCATACGCCCCTGATTATTATAATCTGGGATGTTATGAGGATCAGAATTGAAAAAACTGCCAATATCAGAACGGTATTCCTTTTTTGCATATATTTCAGTTTTCTCATCAAAAGTATTCAATTTTTGTCAATAGGCTGATGTACCATTCAAAACATTAACTCTGCATTAACCCTTCATTAACAGAATCGGGTTGTTTGTGGTACTATCTTTGAATTGATAAATAATAAAACTCAGGCAGTCATGAAAAAGAGCAGTTTAATATTATCGATGATTTTCCTGCTTATTGTCGGTACTTCTTTCCAGGGGATAAATGCCCAGGAAAAGTCCAGCGAGGAGAAGGAAAAGGAATTACAAATCCAGGAAGCCATAAAAGAGCAGAAGAAAGCCATGGCGGAACAGAAGAAAGCCCAGGAGGAATTGCAGAAGGTTTTCGAGGAACAGAAAATTGAGATCGATGAAGCCATGAAAAATTACAAGTTACAATGGAATGATTCGACCGATTTCCGCAAGGCTTTCAGGATCTATGAAGATCTTGGAAGAAATAGGTCATATTATAATAATGGTGAGTCTTATATTGTTGCTCCCGGAGTTGATATCTTCTCTCATTCAAATCCATTTGACATGGGTGATTCTGAAAGAACTTCATGGGATTTCTCAAAGTCTGTAAAAGAAACAACTTTTTCCCGTGACTATACTTTTGATGTGGAAACTACGATAAATTCAGTCGAAATGTCAGTTAATGGCGACTGTAAATCAGGTGAAATACAAATTAAGATCATAATGCCGAACGGTAAAACCTATTCGGATATCATAATCGATGAATTCGGCAACCTGCACTGGAGGAAATCATTTAATATCTCCGAAACGGAAAATCAGGATAAGACAGGTGCATGGAAATTTGAAATAAGCTCTTCAAAAGCAACGGGATTCTTTACGATATCGCTCAAGACATACTAGATATCATTCCTGGAAATGAGGCCGTATAAGGGGGACGGCCTCATTTTTTTTTGTAATAGCAATAAAAAGGTCTAAACGTTCCTAAGGTACAATAAGATCAGAGAAGCTTATCGGGTTTTGCCGGTCTCTTCGCCGGCGGCCTTAAAAGATTATTGTTGAATGAAGGGTCCCAGTTCTTATTACTGAAGAACTCCGCAGTCCGGATGTTAAAATAGCCAAGGATATGTTTTGGCGAAGTCGTATAGATCAATTCGTCATTATCACCATAATATGGATCAGTAATGGTCATAACTTCCTCTATCCCTGTATCATTCTTGTTTGATACATCCGAATAGATTTCATACGTGGATTTCGGAATGGCAATAATTATGGTATATAATCCGTAATCCTTCCGCTGAAAAAGGAAATATGTAACCTCTATTGGTTCGTTGGGATTGATACGGTCTGTAGAATGAGGCAGCTGGCTCTCAAAAATGAATCCTTCATTCATTATCTTTTCAACGACAGCGAATTCTTTTGTGTTATGGAGGAAAAAATAGCAGTTTTTAAAATCTCGCAGGATTGCTGCAAGTATCTCTCCTTTATTCTTCATCCGGCCGTACCAGTTATCATACTCAAAAATAGTGTATATTATTTTATTTGCAACACATAAACCTTTTGTTCTGTTATATGTTAAATTTGTATGCCCCCGGGAATTTTCAATGTTATGAAAAAGTGGTTTACAATTATTTTGCTGATTGGTATCATTTCATGCAGGCATGACCCTTCCGGAACCGAAAAGGGTATGATCACCGTAAGCATTGCGCCATATAAATATTTTATTGAGGAGATAGCAGGTGATGATTTCACGGTTAACATTATGGTTCCCCCAGGATCCAATCCCCATATTTATGAACCATATCCGGAGCAGATAAGCAAACTGCGGAGATCAGAAGCCTATATAAGCAATGGATTCCTGGGATTTGAAGAAACATGGCTTGACAGGTTTTATGAGATCAATAAAACAATGATAAAGATATCCCTTGGTAATAAGATCAATCTGATAACTTTAGGGCATCAGCATGAAGACGGTCATGAGGAGGGAGCTGATCCTCATTACTGGGTATCACCTAAATGTGCAAAAATTATGGCTTCATCGGTAAAAGATCTTCTTTGCAGCCTTAATCCTGCCCAAAAGCAGAAATATGAGTCAAATTACAATATACTTTTTTCAAAGATCACCGGGATTGACAGCATGGCCACGTCTCTCTTCCAGGGAGATAAAGGGAGATCATTTATGATTTATCACCCCAATCTTGGATACCTGGCAAGGGATTACGGCCTTGTTGAAGTTCCTGTGGAGTACGAAGGAAAAGAACCCCCGCCTTCCAGACTGAAAGAGCTGATCGATCTGGCCAGGGAAGAAAATATTTCAACGATCTTTGTTCAGAAAGAATATGACAGCAGGAATGCCAGGGCAATAGCAACAGAGATTGGCGCTACAATTACAGTCATTGATCCGCTGTCGGAAAAGTGGCTGACAACAACAGAGGAAATAATTACCGAATTGCATAAGAGTTTTACTGAAAATTAAAGTCATGTCGTGCCTGTTTGAAATGCATTCTGTTTCAGTTTCTTATGGTTCCGGTTTCGCGCTCCGGGATGTCAATTTCAGTGTAAATGAAAGCGATTTCATAGGGGTGATTGGCCCGAACGGAGGAGGAAAGACAACGCTTCTTAAAGTGATATTGGGATTAGTTAAGCCGGTCAGCGGGGAACTGGTTTTTAATAAAGATCTTGTTGACGGTAAGAGCATCGGTTACCTGCCCCAGATATCCACCGGAGATGTTAGCTACCCGCTGACGGTCACGGATGTTATACTTTCAGGGATGATGATACGCAAAAAGATCATTTCGAGAATGTCATCATCCGATAAGAAAAGGGCAGCAGAGGTAATCGGGGAGCTTGGACTTTCCAGGATGGCCCGGTCATCGTTGAATGAATTGTCAGGAGGGCAGCTGCAGAGGGTTTTTCTTGGCCGGGCAATAATAGGCGATCCTAAATTGCTGCTTCTTGATGAGCCTGGCAATTTTGTCGATTCAAATTTTGAAAAGGATTTTTATGATAAGTTACGCGACCTGAACAAGCGCATGGCAATCCTGATGGTATCTCATGATATAGGAATGATCTCATCTCATGTGAAATCATATGCATGTGTCAATATGGGACTTCATTATCATCCATCGTCAGAGATAACCAATGAACAGCTTCTTGCTTATGGGTGTCCCATTCAGCTTATCACTCATGGAGAGGTTCCTCATACAGTACTTAAAACTCACAATTGATTGGAAGGCAGTATTTTTCAATATGATTTTATCATTAAAGGGCTGCTTGGAGCGGTATTTGCCAGCATAACAGCGGGGCTTGCAGGGACATATATTGTCTCCAGAAGGATGGTCTTTCTCAGCGGAGGGATCACACATGCTTCTTTCGGAGGAATAGGCATCGGTTATTTTGCCGGATTCAATCCGGTGGTCGGAGCTGCAATTTTCGGGATACTTTCAGCCCTTGGAGTAGAATACATGTCTATAAAACAAAAGATCAGGGAAGATTCGGCTATTGGCATACTTTGGGCTTTCGGAATGGCAATAGGAATTATCTTCATATATCTTACTCCCGGTTATTCTCCCAACCTAATGAGCTATCTTTTTGGCAGCATCCTTACAGTCACCAATGCCGATATCATTGCACTCGGGATCATGTCAGTGATCCTGATTCTATACTTCAGCATTTTCTACCGTACAATCCTCTATATCTCTTACGATGAGTCATTTGCAAGAACCTATTCGCCTTATGTAAATACCTTTAAATATATTACAACAGCCCTGATTGCACTTACAATCGTATTGAATATAAGAATGGCCGGCGTCATCCTTGTACTTTCACTGCTGACCATTCCTCCCAATATAGCTATGATTTTCACCAGGGTCTATTCCAGAATAATTGTCTGGTCAATCCTTTCTGGATTTGTCGGGATAGCTGCTGGTTATGTGATCTCCTATTATGCAGGAATACCGGTTGGGGCAACAATCATCTTTACCCTTGTATTAATATGGGCTATTGTAAAGATTATTTATCAGATGATCAGGAGTGGTAAGAAAGATGCACGACGCACGACACAAGACGTGGAAGATAAATCACTGATAACCAATGACAAATAACTAATAACTAATAACAAATATGGATTACGATCTTGTAGTAATAGGAAGCGGCCCGGGTGGCTATGTAGCAGCAATAAGGGCTTCGCAATTGAAAATGAAGGTTGCAGTTATTGAGAAAGCTGAACTGGGAGGCATCTGCCTCAACTGGGGATGTATACCGACGAAATCCCTGTTGAAGAGTGCCCGGGTATTCGAATATCTGAATCATGCATCAGATTACGGTATCACAGTGGGAGGGCAAGTGAAAGCTGATTTCGGAGCAATCATTGCACGCAGCCGTAGTGTTGCTGATGGTATGAGCAAGGGGATTCAGTTTCTCTTTAAGAAAAATAACATAACACATATCTGGGGATTTGGACGCTTATCCGGGAATAATTCCGTTGAAGTTGAAGATGCAGAGGGCAAAAAAACAAGCCTGGGTGCAAAGAACATAATTCTGGCTACAGGTGCACGGTCCAAAGAGCTGCCGAACCTGAAACAGGACGGTAAAAAGATCATCGGTTACCGGGAGGCAATGACTCTTTCGAAACAGCCAGCCTCAATGGTTGTTGTTGGTTCCGGTGCAATTGGAAGTGAATTTGCTAATTTCTACCAGGCCATAGGAACGGAAGTGACGCTGGTTGAGTTCCTTCCGCGGTTAGTCCCGAATGAGGATGAAGAGGTATCGAAACAGCTTGAACGGTCATTTAAAAAGCTTAGGATGAAGATCATGACAGGTTCATCAGTGGAATCTGTTGATACCTCAAAGGAGAAATGTCTGGTGACAATAAAGACACCTAAGGGTATTGAGACGACGGAGGCAGATATAGTTCTGTCAGCTGTCGGCATCACCACTAATATTGAAGGTATTGGACTTGAAAAAGCCGGAGTTAAGACCGACGAAGGGAAAGTGACGGTTGATGAATACTACCGCACCTCAGTTCCGGGTTTATTTGCCATAGGAGATATTGTTCATGGTCCGGCATTGGCCCATGTCGCATCAGCCGAGGGGATAACCTGTGTTGAAAAGATGGCGGGAATAAATGTGGAGCCGCTCGATTATAAGAATGTTCCGGCCTGTACCTATACAAATCCGGAAATTGCATCGGTTGGCCTTACAGAAGCCGCTGCCAGGGAGGCAGGATATGAGCTAAAGGTCGGAAAATTCCCGTTTACCGCCTCAGGTAAAGCCAGCGCATCAGGTTCAAAGGATGGCTTTATTAAGCTTATATTCGATGCTGAATATGGAGAATTGCTCGGAGCTCATATGATAGGAGCAAATGTGACGGAGATGATCTCAGAGATCGTCGTTGCCAGGAAGCTTGAAACTACGGCCCATGAGATAATAAAAGCTGTTCATCCCCATCCTACAATGTCGGAAGCAATAATGGAGGCTGCGGCAGCAGCCTACGGGGAGGTGATTCATTTATAACAAAAAGCAACCTTTTTAAGGGTTTATTCATCAATCTTATACCTGAATTTTGGGTTTTAAGACAATTTCTTTGTATTTTTATACTCTTATAGGTCCATAAAGCTTTGTCAGAGATTAAAAATATCATCAGCGGTTGTCTTAAAGGTGACAGAAGAGATCAGGAGCTTCTGTACAGACGGCATGCGGCAAGGCTGTATGCTGTGTGCCTTCAGTATTCAGGCAACGATGAAGAGGCGAGGGATATCTTGCAGGAGGGATTTATAAAGATCTTTGAAAATCTTGCTAACTACAAGTACGAGGGTTCCTTTGAAGGTTGGATCCGCAGGATAATAGTCAATACGGCACTGGAAAAATACAGGGCCAGGCACAACCTGTACAGGGTTGACGATATTGACGATATCCCTGAACTGGATGCTGATCCGGATAACGAAGATTATTCAGGTCTCCAGGCTGTTGATCTTCTGGAAATTATCAGGGAACTCCCTCCGAAATACAGAATGGTATTTAACCTTTTTGCAATTGAAGGCTATTCACATAAGGAGATAAGCAAGATGGTTAATATATCAGAGGGAACCTCAAAGTCGAACCTCTCCCGCGCGAGAGCAATTCTCCAGAGGAGAGTGGGATCATATACAGGACATAAGAAGAAATTGTTGAATGGATGACAGAGGGGTAAATATTGACATTGTTTTCAGGAACGGGCTGAAAGATTATGAAGTGCTTCCTCCACAGGATGTATGGAGTAATATTCAACCTGTGATCAGGAAGAAGCAGAGGCCGTTAGTTATTCTGAGAGCTGCAGCTACATTCGCCGTTATAGTTTCACTGGGAATTGTAGCATACAAATACAGCATGGAGATATCGTCAAATCTCGAAAATCCTGTTATCGCACTTAATCCGGAATCTGTTGCCCCTTCGCAGATACTCGCTTACGTTAATCGTGCTGATAATGAAATTTCACAAAACCAGCAGCTTTATTCCAGAACCTCCCTTCAGGGAAATCAGGTTGTTACTCCAGTCAATACCTCCAATATTATTGCTACTGTAAGAGATTTTGAAAGTGACCCGGGATCAGGTAAACTGGCAGATAATACAGCCAGATCTGCAGGTCCGCTGGCTTTGAATTATGGCAAAACGGGTTACATAGATATTAAAGAAGAGAACTCATTAGATGCTCTGGATAATACAAGCCGAAAACAGCTCAACAGATGGTCAATTTCCGCATTGCTTTCACCAACCTATCAGTCACGGTTCAGTTCAGGGGAAAATGAAGCTGTTTCACAGGCGATGTCTTCTGAGCAGATGGTAGTTTCATATTCCGGTGGTGTTACTTTAGCTTATAAGATCAGTAAGAGATTCAGCATACAATCAGGTTTTTACTATTCATCAATCGGGAAAGAGCTGTCAGGTATTTCAGCTTATAGCGGTTTTGAACAGTTCTTTTACACAAAAGGGAACCCTACCTTTGAAGTGCTTACCTCGAACGGAACAGTGCTGACCAACAATACTGATATCTTTCTTACCGATGGTCTGTCTGCTGACAGAATCCGGACCGACTACAATATCAATATATTTGATGCGGAAAAGGCAGGTCTTACATACCTTGACAATTCAATCCGTCAGAGCTTCAACTATCTTGAACTGCCGGTCATCCTGAGATATAAAATTGTTGACAAGGCTCTGGATTTTAACATTATAGGAGGATTATCATCAAACCTGCTGGTTAATAATTCAGTTTATGCTTCAAAAGGTGGCAGCAGAAAAGATATTGGAACAACTGATGGAATGAATCTGATTACATTCAGCAGTTCCCTGGGAATGGGTATGGAATACAATTTTTCCAATAACCTTTCTCTGAACCTCGAACCAACATTCAGATATTATATCAATCCTTTCAATGATATACCCGGTATGAGAATCCATCCGTATTCATTCGGCGTCTTCTCGGGTATTTCCTACAAATTCTGAAATTTCCCGGATCAGATTGAGATTCTTTTTCATTTTGGATATCCTGAAATTATTTATCAGGTATAAAAATATTACCTTTGCACATTATTTCTAAATACCCCGATATTAATGATATATTTTAACAGGAAAACAATTCTTGCAGCCCTGATCCTGGCTGGAATAGTAATTATTGTTCTTTCAGTCACACAGAGCTTTAAGGGATCAGGAAATTCTTCACAACTGAAGGGCCAGGCAGATACAACCTATTTGAACAAGCCTTACAAGCTACCCGAAACTGTGACCTTTGCAGGTGAAAAGATGCCGCTTGAAAATTTCGATACACGGGAAAGCCTGGAACGAGAAATTCTTACAAGCGCATACCGCCATTCCTCAACAATACTTATAATCAAAAGGGCAAACCGTTATCTCCCTGTAATTGAGAAGATACTCAGGAAGAATGATATACCGGATGATTTCAAGTATCTGGCAGCAGCTGAAAGCGAATACAGTAATATGATATCACCGGCCGGAGCTACCGGTTTCTGGCAGATCATGCAGGCAACGGGCATAGAGCAGGGAATGGAAATCAACTCCGTAATAGACGAGCGTTATGATGTTGAAAAGTCGACTCAATTCGCTTGCGACTATTTCAGGAAATCATATGAAAGATACGGAAACTGGACGCTTGCAGCTGCATCATATAACGGAGGGAGAGCTGCAATCGATGAACAGATTGAAATTCAGGGACAAAACAATTATTATGATCTCCTGTTGTCAGAAGAGACCGCCAGGTATATTTTCAGGGCTGTTGCCTATAAGCTTGTCATATCAGATCCATCCAGCTACGGATTCGTCATTGAAGAGAATGAGCTGTATCCAGAGCTGAAATGCCGGGAAGTAAAAGTTGATACTGCAATCGCAAATTTTTCGAAGTTTGCCGAGCAGTTCGGCACAAACTATAAGATGCTTAAACTACTGAATCCATGGCTCAGGAAGCCTTATCTGACACCAAAACCCAGTAAGGAATATATAATCAGGATCCCGGAAGAAGGTATGAGAAATACAGAAAAGCCGGAACCTGAAAGCTGATAAGATCATGGTGGAGGGTCAAGATGAGTGAAGAAATAAGAGTCCTCGGTGCCAGGGTCCATAATCTTAAGGATATAGATGTAACGATCCCGCGAAACAAACTGGTGGTTATTACCGGATTAAGCGGGAGCGGAAAATCATCTCTCGCTTTTGATACAATATATGCTGAGGGCCAGCGCCGTTATATGGAGACCCTCTCTTCCTATGCACGGCAGTTCCTTGGAGGAATGGAACGCCCCGATGTCGATAAAATTACGGGTTTGAGCCCGGTTATTTCCATCGAGCAGAAAACGACAAATAAAAATCCCCGCTCTACTGTTGGTACTATAACTGAAATATATGATTTCCTGAGATTAATGTATGCAAGGGCGGCTGACGCTTACTCTCATGCCTCAGGTGAAAAGATGGTCAAATACACTGATGATCAGATCATTGGACTAGTAAAGAACCGTTTTACAGGTAAAAAGGTATATATTCTGGCGCCTGTGGTTAAAGGGAGGAAAGGACATTATAAAGAACTGTTTGAACAGCTGAGAAGAAAAGGATTTTTACATGTCCGTATCAACAATGAAATAAGGGAGCTCCAGCCCGGGATGAAGTTGGATCGTTATAAGACCCATTTTATTGAGATTGTCATTGATAAATTCAGAGTGGGCGATATAACCGATAAAAGGCTCATGGAATCTGTCCAGTTGGCTCTTGACCAGGGTGACGGAGTAATGATGGTTCTGGAAAGTGAAAGCAATGAACCCAGATTTTTCAGCCGCCATCTTATGTGTCCGGTTACAGGGATTTCATATAATGATCCTGCTCCTCATACATTCTCCTTTAACTCACCGCAGGGTGCGTGCCCGCATTGCAACGGTCTTGGAGAAATATCAAGTATTGATGAAAAGAAGCTTATTCCCGACAGGAGCCTCAGCATCAGAAAAGGAGGTATTGAACCTCTCGGTAAATACAGGAATGTCTGGATATTCTGGCAGATAGAGGCAATAGCCGAGAAGAACGGCTTCACTCTTGACACACCGCTAAGTGATATACCTGAAGACGCCCTGAACAAGGTTCTCTATGGCTCAGATGAGGTTCTTAAGCTATCGAATACTCCCCTGGGAATGACATCAAATTATTTTCTGACATTTGAAGGGGTGGTCAATTTTGTTGGCAACCTTGAGGCGATGAACGGGAAGAAGAATGGGACAAGGCTGAAAGACCAATATATTCAATATAATGTTTGCCCGGAATGCAATGGGACAAGACTAAAAAAAGAATCATTATTCTTCAGGATAGCAGGCAAGAATATCGGTGAGCTGTCAGCAATGGATATCAGGGAATTATCAGTATTCCTTGAAAATGTTGAGGATAAGCTTACCGGAAAACAGAAACAGATAGCCGCAGAAATTCTTAAGGAGATAAGGGCAAGGCTTGGTTTCCTCCTGGAAGTGGGCCTTGACTATCTTTCCCTTAACAGGGGAGCCAGAACCCTTTCAGGAGGCGAAAGTCAGAGGATCAGGCTGGCCACCCAGATTGGCTCACAGCTGGTTAACGTTCTTTATATACTTGATGAACCAAGCATAGGGCTTCACCAGAGGGATAACAGGCGCCTGATACGTGCCTTGAAGCAGTTGAGGGATTCCGGTAATTCAGTGATTGTCGTTGAGCACGACAGGGAAATGATCCTGTCGGCCGATCATATAATAGATATGGGACCAGGCGCGGGACTTCACGGAGGACTTATAGTGGCTGAGGGGAAACCGGATGAAATTAAAAGCAGCGATACACTTACTTCAGGATTTCTGAATAACAGGAATAAATTCCATATTCCGGAACAGCGAAGGACCGGCAACGGAAAATCCCTTGTAATGACAGGGGCTTCAGGGCACAACCTTAATAATGTGGATGTCGTCTTACCCCTCGGTACATTCATCTGTGTGACAGGGGTCTCGGGAAGCGGTAAATCCTCCCTGATAAACCAGACACTTCATCCTGCGCTTGCAAGACGTTTCCATAACTCCGGAAAAACGCCTCTGCCTTACAGGGAGATAGCAGGGCTTGAACATCTTGATAAAGTGATAGAAGTCAGCCAATCGCCTATAGGGAAAACTCCCAGATCAAATCCGGCGACTTATACAGGTGTTTTTACTGATATCAGAAAGCTTTTTGAACAGACAACCGAGGCAAAGATCCGCGGATTTGGAGCAGGAAGGTTTTCATTTAATGTAAAAGGAGGAAGATGTGAGGGATGTGAAGGTGCCGGTGTGAAAACTATTGAAATGAATTTCCTCCCTGATGTTTACGTTCATTGCAGTGAATGCAATGGCAAGCGTTACAACCGGGAGACACTGGAAGTAAAATATAAGGGGAAATCTATCAGCGATGTCCTCGATATGACAGTAAATATGGCTGTTGAATTTTTCGCCAATGTTCCCTCTATCTATCATAAGATCAAAACCCTGAAGGATGTCGGACTCGGATATATTACACTGGGACAGCAATCAACAACGCTCTCGGGAGGAGAAGCTCAGCGTGTAAAGCTTGCCACAGAACTTGCCCGCCGTGATACCGGAAAAACACTTTATATCCTTGATGAACCGACTACCGGACTCCATTTTGAAGATGTAAGGGTGTTGCTGGATGTGCTTAACCGGCTTGTAGACAGGGGAAATACGGTTATCGTGATTGAACATAATATGGATGTGATCAAGATGGCCGACTATATTATTGACCTTGGAAAAGAGGGCGGTAAGGAAGGTGGCAATCTTGTATTTTCGGGATCACCTGAGCAACTGGCTGAATTTGAAGACAGCTATACAGGAATATTCCTTAAACCGGAGCTGAAGGCATAAGAAATTAATTATATTTGAAATACAAAAAACTTTTTTACCATGGGCAAAAAGGATAAACCTTCACAGATAGAATTGACAAAAGACGCCTTCGAAGAAAAAACATGGCATGAGATCCATACCACAGATTCCTGGAGAGTTTTTAAAATAATTTCCGAGCTGGTTGAAGGTTTTGAAAAACTTTCACGTATAGGGCCATGCGTATCAATTTTTGGATCTGCAAGAACACATCATAATGATAAATATTACCGCCTTGCCGAGGATATTGCTTTCAGGCTTGTCCAGAATGGTTATGGGATTATTACCGGAGGCGGACCCGGTATTATGGAGGCTGCAAATAAAGGCGCCAAACGAGGCAACGGGAAGTCAGTAGGTATTAATATTGACCTGCCTTTTGAGCAGCGGCCTAACTCATATATTGATGCTGACAAGCTCATTACTTTTGACCATTTCTTTGTAAGGAAGGTAATGTTCATGAAATATGCTCAGGGATTTATCGTGCTCCCGGGAGGATTCGGAACATTTGATGAGCTCTTTGAGGCAATCACCCTTATACAGACCAGGAAAATCGGTAAATTCCCGATTATTCTTGTTGGTAAAAAATACTGGAAGGGATTGATGGATTGGATTAAAGAGGAAATGCTGGCCGAAGAACATAACATATCAGCGGATGACCTCAACATCTTCACTATCGTTGATACTTCAAAGGAGGCTGTTGATACAATTGTTAAATTCTACTCAAGATATCTCCTCAGCCCGAACTTCTAATATAGGAAGAGGGACTATTACCTATAGAATTTGTTTCGCTTTTAAATAGAATTATAATTATTAAACTTTCCCCTCCTTTTTAAAGGAGGGGTGTCCCGACCAAAGCGTCGGGACGGGGTGGTTTATATTGTAAGTTTCACTTGTATTTCTATAATATGTCCAGATATTCTTCAAATAAAACCGAACTCAAGCCTATTAGGAAGAAGTTGAGAAATCGATCTACCTCTGCAGAAGCAGTACTATGGAATATGCTTAAAAACAAACAATTAAAAGGCAAGAAATTCAGAAGACAACATAGCCTGGAGAATTTTATCGTTGATTTTTATTGTTCTTCTGATAGGCTGATTATTGAACTTGATGGGAATCTTCATGGTGATTATATAGAAATTCAGAGAGATGAAAAAAGAGATAGGATACTTGAAGAAAAAGGTTTTAAAGTTATAAGATTTGAGAATCGATTTGTTTTTCAGGAACCTGAATTTGTCATTAATATAATAATGGATAATCTTACTCTATAAACCACCTCCCCCCGCCACAGGCGGGGTACTCCTCCTTTGAAAAGGAGGAGAAACGAGTTTAAAACAATTATACTTTCCCCTCCTTTTTAAAGGAGGGGTGTCCCGACCAAAGCGTCGGGACGGGGTGGTTTATGATCCCTAAAAAATCATTTCTTCCGGATCCTGTCAAGCTCCCTGTCTGAATCTTTCTTCTTGATTGTCTGGCGCTTATCATATTCCTTCTTGCCCTTCGAAATGGCAATCTCCGCCTTTGCAAGACCCCTTTCATTGATGAAGACTTTAGTGACGATAATTGTCAGACCCGTTTCCTTGACCTTTCTTTCAATTCGTTTCAGCTCACGTTTATTAAGAAGGAGCTTCCGTTCCCTCAGCGGATCATGATTATTAAGGTTCCCCCACCAGTATTCAGCAATATGCATGCCCCTGATAAAAAGCTCCCCCCCGCTGAAGAAACAATATGAATCTGCAAGAGCAGCTTTACCAAGCCGGATAGATTTGATTTCTGTCCCTGTGAGTTTTATTCCTGCAACGAATTTCTCAAGGAACTCGTAATCATGCGATGCCTTCTTATTCTTAATTACAATATCCATAAAAACAGAAACGTGACCGTCAAAATTAATAATTTTATGGTAACTTGCTGTTTAGGTAAAATAGTAGCCACTATGACATCCAGACCAAAGAATGGATATGATCTGCTGGTAATTACAGGGACCACTGCATCGGGCAAGACTTCCCTTGCAGCTGCCGTAGCGGCACGGCTTGGCGGAGAGATAATAAGTGCTGATTCGCGCCAGGTATACAGGGGAATGAACCTGGGAACAGGAAAGGATTATTCAGAGTATACAGTCAAAGATAAGGCAGTGCCTTTTCATCTTATTGATATTGCAGATCCCGGTTATAAATACAACGTCTTTGAGTTTCAGCGTGATTTTAAAATAGTCTATGACGATATGAAAAAGCGTGATGTTTTTCCAGTCGTATGCGGAGGATCGGGCATGTATATTGATAGCATAGTAACGGGATATAGGATGTATGAAGTACCGCCTGACAGTGGTCTGAGGACCAGGCTGGAGAAGAAAACTTTAGAAGAACTCATAGGGATACTTTCGACCTATAAGAATCTTCATAACACAACTGATATTGATACAAAAAAGAGGGTAATAAGAGCTATTGAGATTGAGCAGTTCAACAGGACAAAATCTGAGAAACAAAACCAATTTCCTGACCTTAAACCTCTCATTGCCGGCATTATGTTCGACAGGGAAACAAGACGAAGAAGAATTACAGAAAGACTGAAAAAGAGGCTTGATGACGGGATGGCCGATGAAGTAAAAAAATTGCTTGACAGCGGAGTAAAAAAAGAGATACTTATTTATTATGGCCTTGAATATAAGTACATTACACTATACCTTACAGGGAAGCTCGGTTATAAGGAGATGGTCAAAAACCTTGAGACCGCAATACATCAGTATGCAAAAAGGCAGATGACCTGGTTCAGGGGAATGGAGCGCAAAGGCACCTCAATCCACTGGATTGACGGTGAACTGCCAATTGAGGAGAAATCAGCGAAAGTTATTGAATTGCTAAAAGGTTAATTGTACAAATCTGGATGGGATCTGGCTGGGCGTAGTTTCAAACTACGCCCAGCAGAGCAAACTACGCCCAGCATTGCATATGTTGCTTGATTCTACTTTAAATACGTCTCCAGCCAGCTGAAGAATTCATTCTGCCATATAATTGAATTCTGTGGTTTAAGAACCCAATGCGACTCGTCTTCAAAAAAGAGAAACCTGCTGGGGATATTGTGAAGCTGTGCTGCAGTGAATGCCTCCATGCTCTGAGTATAAGGGATCCTGAAATCGTTTGCACCGGTGATGATCAGGATAGGTGTATCCCAGTTATCAACCAGCAGATGTGGTGAATACTTATAGCTCTCCGGCAATTCCCAGTAAGGGCCGCCGTAATCAAAGTCATTGAACCACAGTTCTTCAGTGGAACCATATTCACTGATAAAATTGAAAACGCCGCAATGTGAGATGAATACCTTGAATCTTCCTCCGTGGATCCCGGCCAGATAGAAAACAGAATATCCGCCATAGCTTGCTCCAACAGCTCCCATACGCTGAGAATCAACATATGGTTCCTTTGCCATAGCATCTGTGGCATCAAGATAATCCTGCATATTTTTTCCGCCATAATCTTGTGAGATCTGTTCTTTCCAGGCCTGACCGAATCCGACAACGCCTCTTCGGTTTGGAGCATATACAATATATCCTTTTGCAGCCATCATCTGCATATTCCAGCGATATGACCAAAAAGGACTTAGTGAGCTCTGGGGTCCTCCATTGCAGAAAAGAAGAGCCGGGTATTTTTTTGCAGGATCGAAATCAGGAGGAAAGATAATCCACATCTGGAGATCCTTGCCATCCGAGGTCTTGACATATTTCTCTTCCGCTTTCCCCATCTTTATGGATTCATAGATGGCTTTGTTTATTCCACTGATCTGTTTTACTTCACCGGTATTCATATCAATAGCAGCAACTTCCATCGCCAGCGAAAATGACATCATTGATGCTGCAATTTTCCCTGATTCCATTTGCAAAGAACCGAGTCCATGATTGCCTTCTGTAACACGGTCAACACCTTTAATGCTGAGGTTTGTTTTAAAAACCTGTGAAGTTCCCAGATATTCACAGATAAAATAAATATTCTGTTCATCTGCCCAGTTGATATTTTGTACATCAAATTCCCAGCCTTTCGTTACCCAGGTACGGTTTTTAGTATTAATATCATAGACCATAAGCCTGTCAAGATCAGCCTCATACCCGTCTCTTTCCATGCTTTGATAAGCAATTTTTGCTCCATCGGGTGAAAAGACAGGAGACCTGTCATAACCTCTGTTCCCTTCAGAGATATTTATTTCTTTTCCTGAAGAGACTTCATAAAGTATGATGTCTGAATTAGTACTCCGGGCATCCTCTTTACCACGAAGTCTCTTTGTTGTATAGGCAATGTATTTACCGTCGGGACTCCATGAGATTTCACCCTCATCAAAATATGGAGAAAGAGGTGACTCGAATTTCTGACCGTCCATTATGTCTTTTTCACCTGAAACGCTTTTCCCGTTGAAGGACGCGACAAAAATATGGCTGTATGAATAATCGCTCCATGAATTCCAGTGACGGTACATCAGATTGTCTATTATTCTTACTTTGGCCTTTGGCAAATTGTATTTCTCGTTAGCGGTCAGATCGAGCTTTACCCTTTTCGTGAAGTAAATATTGTCTCCGGCCGGTGATATGCTGAATATCTCGAAATTGTCAAGGCCTTCAACAGTCTGTTTAACAGAACCTTTTGGGTCTGTTATCACCAGTTTCCCGTCGTTGTTCACGTAGGCAAATGACTTACCGTCACCGAACCACCGGGGGGAGCTTCCTCCATCGGTTGTAAGCTGTACCGGGTCTCCTCCCGTAATGGGGATGCTGAATATGTTTGTTCTGCTGGCTTCTGTCATTAAATCTCTTTCAGTAACTGTATAAAGGACAGTTGATCCGTCAGGAGAGAGGGCTATGTTGCCAAGTCTGCCGAATTTCCACATTATTTCAGGTGTTATCACACCACCGGCTTTTTCTTCAGCAGTTAGTTGATTATTAAATTGTGGTGCGGATTCCACCGTGACAGTTTCCTTCTGTTTGCATGATACCGAAAATAGCATTAACAGAAGACTTATCGTAACCTGATATCTTTTCATAGGTGACACTATTTAGATTAAATTATTATTTCTTAAGAGCTTCCTGTACTTTGGCCTTAAGCTCATCATATAATTCAGGATTATCTTTCAGTATCTGTTTGACTGCGTCGCGTCCCTGTCCAATCCTTGTTTCACCATAGCTGAACCAGGAGCCGCTCTTTTTAATAATATTTAAGTCAGTGCCGAGGTCAACAATTTCACCGAGCTGTGAAATCCCTTCTCCATAGAGGATGTCAAAATCAGCTTTTCTGAAAGGAGGGGCAAGCTTGTTCTTCACAATTTTGACTCTCGTGCGGTTACCAATGATCTCTTCGCCCTCTTTTAACTGGCTTGTACGCCGAATATCCACCCTCACAGATGCATAAAATTTAAGCGCATTTCCTCCGGTAGTGGTTTCAGGGTTTCCAAACACTATTCCAATCTTTTCCCTGAGCTGATTTATGAATACGCAGGAAGTATTTGTTTTGCTGATGTTTGCAGTGAGCTTCCTGAGAGCCTGAGACATCAGCCTTGCCTGCAGCCCCATTTTTGAATCACCCATTTCACCTTCAATTTCAGCCTTGGGTGTGAGGGCTGCCACAGAATCGATAACCACAATATCGAGAGCTCCTGATCTGATGAGGTTATCAGTTATCTCAAGGGCTTGTTCCCCGTTATCGGGCTGGGAGATGAGAAGGTTCTCCACGTCAACGCCAAGCTTTTCAGCATAATTACGGTCGAAAGTATGTTCAGCATCGATTATTGCCGCAATACCGCCGTTCTTCTGAGCTTCGGCTATTGCATGAATAGCGAGTGTCGTCTTTCCTGAAGCCTCAGGTCCGTAGATCTCAATAACACGTCCGCGCGGAAAACCTCCGATGCCAAGGGCTGCATCAAGCCCGATAGAACCGGTGGAGATAACCTGTATATTCTCAATGGCATGATCGCCAAGCTTCATTATTGTACCCTTCCCAAAATCCTTTTCAATTTTACCCAGGGTGACTTCGAGCGCTTTAAGCTTCTCTTTATTGATCTCTTTTCTTTCTTTGCTCATATAGTAGGTTTTATTTTTGATATAATCCGAATATCTGTTCTGAATGGGTTTTAGTCTCTACTTTTGAGATTACTTTCTCAATGATACCTTTCTCATCGATTATGAAAGTTGTCCTGGCTATACCTAAAAAAGTTTTTCCGTACATGCTTTTCTCCTTCCAGACACCATAATCATTGAGGATCTTTTTTGTTGTATCTGCAATCAGTGGAAAGGGAAGGGAATATTTCGCAGCAAAATTCTTATGTGACTTTTCACTATCCATACTTATTCCGATCACTGCAAATCCCTTCTTCAGTAGAGAATTGTAATTGTCGCGGAGATTGCAAGCTTCGGCCGTACAGCCTGGCGTACTGTCCTTGGGATAGAAGTAAAGCACAATCTTCTTTCCTCTAAAATCACTTGATTTCACCACTATTCCATTCTGATCCATACCCTCAAAAGGAGGTGCAGTCATGCCTTCCTTTAATTGTGCCATTGGGTTTCTAATTTTGTTATTATAGGTAAATTTGCGAAGTTCTTTTGCTACTTGAAATTAATCTTGCATGTTTGTTATGTTGTTAATAATTAATGTTATATGATTTTTTACTGTTTTCTGAATCTGTATATAAAAACATCGTAATATTATCGTTATGAAAATTAAGAAATTTACTTTAAAATTCGTTGCTCCTGGCAAAGATAAGAAAACTTATTTACGCTACTATGTAACTAATACGGGTAAGGGTGAAAGTTATAATATACCACGTGATGCGGTGTTTTCAGCAGACTAATTAGCAGCACTTTCAACATTGATTATTATATTAGTCAGTATATGCGCCAATTGGAAATAAAACCAAGCAGTAAGCGGGTATATTCATATGTACTTTCAAGTATAATGACAAACTCTAATTGTTATAAAATTAAATTTATTAAAAATCATCATGTTATAAACAGCATTGGTTTTGTATTTTCAGACGCGTTAAGGTAAAACTATTAATAAGAAAATACAAATAATGGTTCATTTCTTATTTGGATGTCTTCAAATATCAAATTAAGAAAAGAGAAAGCGGTATTTATTGACTTTCAGGCTATAATGTTCGAATTTTAGAAGTAAAAACTGGCTTAATTTTTGCAGTGATATTTATGACCTAAAGCTAATATCGTGAGAAAGATAGCATTGATATTTATCTTTTCTCTTATTTTTTATTCCTGTGAGAAAGACAACCTTCTTCCTGAGAACAACAACATTATTCCGGAGGACGAATATAATGTACACAGTATTGGTAAAATAAAGACCCAGTACAATTATTCATCTTCTTCTGATACTATACCATATAGTTTTATTTCTTATTCATATGATGAAGACTGGAATTTAAAGAGGAAATTACTTTCGAACTATCCTAATCCTGTTTATGCTTCATATACATATGAATACTCTGATAAAGGAGTTTTATTAAATAAGAAATTTTATGCAATGGAAGGGCAAAATTATTCTGACCAGACTGAATCTGATTTTAGTTTAATCTATATATATAAATATAGTTATGTGGGGAATAAAATAGTCGAAAAAAGATATATCAAAAATGAATTGACAGATAGTATTATATATTCTTTTGCGAATAATCTTTTAATGTCTGAATATGATTATAGTTTCGAAAATAGTACAGAGTGGAGCATTATTTATGAATATGATTCAAATAAAAACAAAATAAAAAAGATTGAAAATCCTGAAGGTATTTATACAATTTATACTTATGAAGGTTCAAACATTATAACGACTATTGAATATGACCGAAATTGGTCAATTTTAGTTGAAATAACGTTTACTTATTCTGAATCAGATGATAAAGTAATTGTTGAATCATACTATGACGGTCCGTATGGAGATTTTATTTCCGATAAAACAACGTATAAAGATGGGAATGTTATTGAATACATAGGATATCATCCGACCAAGTATGGAGAATGGTATTGTTGCAGATATGAATATTACCAATAATAAGTTTTATTACACCTTAAGCAGCAAACAAATGGAACACGTAAAATTCATTGTTCTCCTTATCTTCGTCTGCTTTCTAACAAACTGTGAAAAGAAAGATGATTTCCCAGACCCAGGCACACTTCCGAAGGGACTAACGGGCACATGGGTCGAAACAAGTACTAAAACTGATACAATTAGTTTTCATTCAGACAGTATATCAGGCTACTTTTGTCTATCCAGAGGTTTTGCGATGACCAATGGCTATTGGCTACCAAAGATAGGTAGTGATGCTTATTGGTACAAAATTACTGAAGATAGTATTTCGGTAATAAGTGGGTTATCGAGTTCAAGGGAAGGAGGAACTTACCATTTCAAGTTTGACGAACCAAATTTGACAATTAATATTGGCAAGTTCTGCAAATACATTGATACTAAAAAATCATGCCTTACATTCAGGAAAATCAAATAATGAAATACAGAATCTATTTCTTGTTAATTATTACTTTCATAACTACTACTCTTTCAAATTGTATAAAGGATGAATACGATTTTCCCAATGATATAATTAAAGGATGGCAATTAGACTCAATTGATTTTAATTATAGATGGTTATATCCTGAAGATGTTGATTTTATTGATTCAAAAACCGGATATATTATTGGCTCAAATGGTTATCTGCTAAAAACTACAGATTATGCAAGGTCATGGGAACAATCAGATATTGAAAAAGATTCATTAGGAGTAACGACAACTACCTTATCATTTATAAATGATTCTACTGGATTTATATATGGAATTGGGAATGTCCTTAATGGCGATTACTATGGCACTTTGTATAAAACAGTTGATGGTGGTAAGCATTGGACAAAACGACATTACACTACTGCATATAGATTGTATTCGATGAAATTTTTTGATTCTCTATATGCCACTGCAATAAATTATGATAATTCAGGTGCACATCTTATGAGAACTTCCGATGGTGGAGAAAGTTGGTGGGCTGATAATAACCTGGAGTTAAACCAATCATTTAAAGGGTTGTTTTATTTGGGGGGATTAAGTTATGCAACAGGAACGAATCAAAGAATTTATAAAAGTACTTATAAGGGTTTTTCTTGGAGTACAATAAATATACCAAAAACACCAGCAAATTTCATTCGTGGATTCTATTTTATTGATGAAAAAACTGGTTTTGTGGATTGTGTAGATAAAAAGTTCAAAACTACTGACGGTGGAAATACATGGCAAGAAATTAAATTTCCATTCAAGTTCTTTTCAACTCCATCACAGCCTTTTGAGGATTTCCATTTTTGTAATTATAAATACGGAATTTGGATTGTTGATACTTCCGCATATATAGGTGGCGATTTCCCTTCTTTTATTGGAACATACGTTTATACTACAGCAGATGGCGGGAGAAACTGGACAAAGTCTGATTTATTAAAAAGATTTGGATTTGGTACAATTAATTTTGTAACAAATGATTTTGCTTACTGTATAAGTAATTATAAGATATATACATTAAAGAAAAGATAACGTTGGTAATACAATGAAAAAAATTGGATTCTCGATTATGATAATTGTATTATTAAATAATACATAAATTTTGAAAAATATAGTATTTCTTTTGGCAATTATTGTATTTGCTTCTTGTTCTGAAAAAGAAAATAATAGTCCTGCTACACTTAACATTACAAATTCTCAATGGTATCTCACTAGATTAGGTAATGCTGGAGGAATGGTAAACCTGAAATTAGAGGGTTCTACAAATGGCAATAAAGTGACTGTCAGAACTTATGGAGACGGTGTGATGTTTGATGCAAATGTTGAATTGGATTCAAAAAAGAATTTTAATAAAGATTTAGTAATTTCTTTTAGGGTAACCTCTGTCCCAAGCGGAGAATTTGAAGTAAACACTAAAGTTATGGCTTATAAAGACAACGACACTTTAGTAGTTTCTCTAAGTAGTGGCAAATTGAAATATTAATTAATCTATTATCATACTCCTGATTATTGATTATGTTTTGGCAAAGGATTCAATGCAAAAAACAAAAAGTTCCTCGAAAATGTAAATATGATAAGTAAATAAACATCAGCTACAATCAAAAGAATATGAAACCAAAATGTAATTTTTGTAAGTATAATTTTCTATTTACTGCTAAGCTATTATTTGTCTCAGGACTAATTACATCCTTTACATCCTGTACAAAAGAATCAATCAAAGAATCAATCTATAAAGAATACCTGATAAAAGTTGATAGTCTTACAATTAGCTACCCTGAAACACCCGAAACACTACTATATAATGGATTGTTCGAGATTAATTTTTGGGGAACAATCAGTTCCAATGGATGCTCAAGTTTCAGTCGCTTTAATATTTCCAGACAAAATCGGGATGTAATCATTGAAGCGTGGAAAAATGTTCAGGTCAATGCCACTATTTGTCCAGATATTATGGTGTATCTGAATCGTAAAATTCTATGTAATAGAGATTCTTTACCCGAAAACTTCACCATAAAAGTAAAGCAGCCAGATGGAACTTATCTTGGAAAACAAATGAAATAAATGAAAATACAAAAAAATGCATCGACCAACTTTTGATATAGTATTTACTATTCTTAAATTAAACATTGCGATTCTTTTATCTGCAACAATATTATTCGATTGTACTAAAGAACCTATTAACCATGAAGACAAGTCTGTTTATGTTTCTATTAATGGGGATACCATTATTGTAAATGATTTGGTGATTTCAAAATCGATTTACGGTTTTGACATAAATCCACGGGACATATTTTTCTTAAATTCAAGTGTTGGTTTTGTCGTTGGATATAATGGAGATATACTTAAAACAGTAGACTCAGGGAAAACATGGCATGAACTGAATTCTGGAACTACATTACACTTGCATTCCGTATTTTTTCTTGATGAAAATGTCGGATTTGCATCAAGTCAGGCAATGGGGGGTTGTTTGGATGCAGATTGTGACAAAGGCTCTGTATTATTGAAAACTACCGATGGCGGAGAAACTTGGACAAAGACATTTTTCCCTGATTATTCACGAATATTATCATTAAAATTCTTTAATACTTTAAATGGTGTTGCACTTATTAAAACTCCAAATTATCCGTATTCAAAGAATGAACATATCGCGCTTACTTCAGATGGGGGAATACACTGGAATTTGATTTATTTACCAATCAGACCTTCCGATGATAAATTATTTTATGTCGATAATATAATTTTTATTGCCGGCGAAAACCAAAAAATATTTAAAAGTTTAGATTATGGTTATAATTGGGAAACAATAAGCACACCCATTGAAGCATACCATGATGTTAATCACATATACTTCTACAGCGAGAATATTGGATTTATTGATGGCATAACGGCTGTGTACAAAACGGTTGACGGTGGTTTAAACTGGATTAAAACTGATTTTCCATTTACAAATTTTGGAACATTGCATTTTTATGATGAAAATGAAGGATTTAATATTGAAAATGTTGCGGTTTATGAGGGCGGTGATTTTCCAACATTTAAAGGCAGCATTTGCTATGAAACTAAAGATGGTGGAGAAAGTTGGAGTAAATCAGATTTGATTGAATCTTTGCATATGGGATTGATATTCTTTCCTCAAAGGGATTTAGGATATAGCATTAACTTTTCTGAGTTCTATACAATTAAAAAGATAGATTAGAAAGTATGATTATATTCGAACAAATATTGATGCAAGAAAGTAACTCTTTACCCCCAAATTATGTATACAAGTACCTTGTGTATCATTAAAAATTGAATGATTTATGAAGAACCAAAAAATTAGAGTAAAAGACTATCTGCTGCGGAAAATTTTAAAAAATGCAGGTTTTGCATTTGGATTTGGTAGCATTTCTTTATTGACCATGTGTTGCAAATATGGTGATATTGCAGATATTACAGGAACTATAAAAGGTAAAGTAACATCTTCAGGTTCGGGCGAGGCAATTAAGGATATCGAAATTTCAATAAAAGAAAATTCAAGAACCATTAAAACAGATAATACTGGTAACTATGTTGTTGAGTACTTAGAACCACAACAATACACAGTTGAAGCAAAAGATATTGACGGTGCTGATAATGGTGAATTTCAGAATTCGACTAAAACAGTGGAATTACTTCCGAACGAGTTAGAGAACTGCGATTTTGTCTTAAATCCGAAGTAATGGTGCAAAATAAAATGAATTTGCAAAAAAAGCTGAGTTTAAGGCTATTCCAGTCATTTAGAAAATCTCAAACTCAACTACATGATTTAAAATATTTGTTCTGGGAGTGCACCCTGAAATGTAATTTCAGTTGTTTGCATTGTGGAAGTAATTGCGGTATTGAAAACTCAAATGATTTACCTTATCAGCTAATAGTAATTGAATTAGCTAGAATTAAAAAGCTGGTTGGTAATAAACTACCTCATGTTGTAATTACAGGTGGAGAACCATTGATTCGCAAAGACATTGAGATTTTCGGCTCAGAAATTTCGAAATTAGGCTATAAGTGGGGATTAGTAACAAATGGTTTTCTTTTGGATAATGAACGATTAACTAATTTAATCGAAAGTGGATTAACTTCACTAACAATTAGCTTAGACGGACTAAAGGATAGTCACAATTGGCTTAGAAATAATGCGCTGAGTTTCGATAGAACCGTTAAGGCGATAAGTTTAGTTTCAAAATATGAGAATATTACATTTGATGTTGCAACCTGCGTTACATTAAGAAATATTGGTGAACTCGATAAAATTTATGACTTGCTTATTGGCTTAAATGTGAAGAATTGGAGGTTATTTACAATTGACCCGATTGGGAGAGCAAGCAAACATAAAGAATTGAATATTAATGGAAAAGAATTAATCCAAACATTAGAGTTTATTAAGAATGCGAAAAAACGAAAGGGAATAAACATAAACTATGGTTGTGACGGATTTTTAGAGAACTATGAAGGAGTGGTGAGAGATGAATTCTATTTTTGCAGGGCAGGAATAAATATTGCATCAATATTACATGACGGTTCTATCTCTGCTTGTCCAAATATCAATAGAAAATTGATTCAAGGAAACATACTTCAAGAGAGTTTGATAGACGTGTGGACTACTAAATATCAGCCGTTTAGAAATAGAGACTGGACAAAAACAAATCAATGCGCAAGCTGTAAAAATTATAAATATTGCTTAGGCAATGGCATATGCCTTAGAGATATTGAAAAAAGTCGGGTATTGAAATGCCACAGTAAAATGGTGAATAGTGTTCTGATAAATTAAAAAGATAAGGTTTTTCCTCTTTTAGATTATAAATAAATTTACGAAGTTTGAATTGTTTTCAGAATAAAAACAGATTTTTAATTATTAACAAAAACAGTTGTAACAATATTTTAAGCTATCTCATAATAATCTGAAAATTAACTATTTGTGGATTCACGTATAATATCCGGCCTTATTGCACGATGTCATATCATCTGTTTACTGATGACTCTGGCTTTTCTATTTTCATCAGCAGATATCCTTTCACAGGAAGCAGGTAAGCCTTCGAGACAATCTTCTCTCGAGGCATTTTCAAATGGTGATTATGAAAAGGCCTCCAGCGATTTCAGTGAGCTTCTGATAGCATACCCGAAAGATCCTATTTATAAGTATTACTCAGGTGTATGCCTTATTAAGCTGAACCGTGAACCGGAAAAAGCTGTGACACTCCTTAAACAGGCACAACAGGGTTCTGCCGTTGTCAGGACAATCCCTGCAGATGCAATGTTCTGGCTGGGGAGGGCACAGCACTTGTCAGGTAAGTATAACGAAGCGATAATATCTTATAGTTCCTTTAGTGACCTCAATGGTAAAAAGGCTTCCAGAGATCTGGGTATTCCTGAATTCATCCAGCAATGTGAAAGAAAAGAAGGCCGCCTGGCAGTGCAGGTAGCACAGCAGGCGGAAAAGAAGATCATTCCTACTGATGAAGATCGTGTGAAGGCGCCCCTTGTAAGTGATACTGTCTCAATAGATTATGAGAAGTTGTTGTCTGATGCTCTTGAACTGCAGTATAAAGCCGATTCACTCTACAAAATTGCTGAAGATCAGAAAAAAGGACTGGAAAAAGGAAGTTATGCAGAACGTACAAAAGTGAAGACAGCAATTACTGAAACTGAAAGTCTTGCAGCTTCTTTCCAGGAACAGGCTGACAGTAAATACAGTGAAGCACAGGCAGCAATGAACAAAAAACCTTTCACTGCAGGACTTATAACTGTCCCTGCAGCAACAGATTCAACAACCAATAAAGGTAAGCTCTCTGATACTCTGATAGTTGATAAAAAGGCTGATACAGTAAAGGATACTTTAATAATCACCAGGGACACTATTAACCAGGAAGTCATTATCAAACCAACTGAGATTCAGCCTCTTGCAGACTCAGTTGCTAAGACTATTGCTAAAACTCCCGCCGGGCCCAGGCCAGTTGAGGTTTATTCAGTTTTTGAAGTTAAAGCCGGCGTCTCTGATGAAAAGATTTCAATGGATCCTGAAGTGCCTCCCGGACTTATATACCGGATACAGGTGGCAGTATTCCGTAATCCTGTGATCTCTTCATATTTTAAAGGCATCTCCCCGGTTTATGGATTTAAAGTAGCAGGTAAAGATCTGAAAGTATATTATGCAGGAATGTTCAGGAAACTGGCTGATGCAAATAAGGCACTGGTAACAGTCAGGAAAAAAGGATTCAAGGATGCTTTTGTTGCGGCGCTCTATGGAGGCAAAACAGTATCAGCAGAAAAAGCTGCAGCTCTTGAAAAGGAGTGGGGGAAGAAAACATTGATCCGGATAAAGGAAGCCGGGATTGCTTCTGCTGACACTCTTCCGCCGACACTGACATTCAGGGTAGAAGTGGTAAGATCCTTAAAACCCTTGAAAGATGATGTCCTTGAAGGCATAAACAAGCTGGCAGGAACAAGGGGCCTTGAAATTGTAACACTCCCTGATAATACTATGATCTACCTGATGGGTACTTTCATCACCTTTGAAAGTGCCGAAGAGTATGCCGATCTTTTAATAAGAAACGGTTACAATGATGCAAAAGTTGGAGCATGGCTCGGTAAAAAAGAGATCCCTGTTGAAACAGCTAAACAGCTTTTTGAGAGGCTGGAATAAAATAGAATGTATTTTTGTCATATAATAAGTATTGAATATCAATAAATCAAAACCAATGAAAAATAGTCAGCGTCGTGAATTCCTAAAAAAGAGCATGCTTGGTTTATCAGGTATGGCACTGATCCCCGGATCTCTTAAAGCTTCAGTACGTGGAAATGAAGAACAGGATAAGATTCCGGAACTTCCTGTCCGTGTGCTAGGGAGAACAGGGATAAAAACTCCCCTTATCAGCATGGGAACGGGATCAGCAAACACTCCTGCTTTTGTGAAGTCGGCATATTATGCTGGTCTGAAGCTTTTCTTCTCTGCTACTTATTATGGAGAGGGGAATAATGAAATACTTGTTGGCGAAGGATTGAAAGGTTTGCCAAGAGATTCATTCTTTATTGGAACAGCTGCACCTCCCGATGAGATGGATACACGAACAGGTAATCTGCCGGCACAGTTTAATGCAGAGGCATATGTAAGGAAGGCTACAGCCAGCCTGGGTCGTTTCGGACTTGACTATGTTGATATATTTTTGCTCCCGTATGCCGGGAAGAGGGATGTAATGTTGAATGAATCCCTCCTGAAAGCTTTACAGGACCTTAAGAAACAGGGTAAAACAAAATTCCTGGGTATTGCATCTCATGGAGGCATTGAAGAAGCTCTCCACGCAGCTGCCGATAGTAAAGTTTATGATGTGGCGATGATTGGTTATAATTACAAGACCGAGAATAAAGAATCGATGAACGAAGCTCTTGCCTATGCAGCAAAAGCAGGAGTGGGCATAGTGGCAATGAAAACTACAGCAGGAGCGTTCCGCAATAAAAACCAGGTAAATCCGCTGAATTCTGATACTGCCCTTAAATGGGTGCTTCAGAACGAAAACATATCCTCAATTGTATCAGGCATGTCCTCAATGGAAGAATTGCAGAAGAATCTTGCGATGATCAAAAATCTTAAGATGACAGATCAGGAGCTGAAAGATCTCAGTCTTGCCAGCCTGGATTCTGAAAATGGTTTATATTGTCACCAATGCCGTCAATGCATTCCGCAATGCCCTTATAATCTGGAAATTCCAACCGTAATGCGGAGCTATATGTATGCATATGGTTACAGGAATTTTAAACATGCACAGCATACTCTTATGGAAGCAGGTCTCCCCGCTGATTCATGCAGTAACTGCCTGAACTGCAGTGTAAAATGCACAGCCGGATTCAATATAAAAGAAAGAATTGAAGATGTTTCAAGATTGAGAAATGTTCCCAGGGAATTTCTTGTCTGATTATTTGATATAGAATTCAATCATTTCTTTTGTCGCTTCGCGGCAAACTGAACAGTATCCTTTAGGAGAGTTACTTTTCATCCTGCAATCCATCTCAGGGCGATAAATGCCTTTAGCTGAATAGCCGCCTCCTTCAAACAACCCGGTGACATTGCTGAATTTGTCCTCAGGAGGAGTAGGGGTTGGTATATCTTTGGGAATCATCTTTTTCCATTTAGCTTCAAAATCAACCATTGTCGTAATATTGGGTTCCCATGGTTCGACATTAAGAGGATAAAACTCTTCGTAAGCCACCTCTGATGAATAATATTCATCTGCCAGTCCCGCGAATCCGTGACCAAATTCATGAACAAAGACAACAGGCGACAACGGATGGTCAACTGTGGTGCCGCTGTAGTAGTTATAAACACCGCCGCCTCCGTATTTTGAACTGTTAATAAGCACAATAATGTTGTCATGAGGCACAACAGCAGCATAATCGTTAACTGATTTGATGTCCTGCGTTGTTAGATAGCGATCGATATCAAATGTATAAAAACTTGAATTAAGCGCAGTGCTTACATAACTTTTCTCTCCCGGTATATCAGTCCCGGAATCATCCGATACAGCCTCCACAGCCCATATATTGAACTTATCCCTGTATTTACTGAAGGCAGGTTCAGTAAAGAGAGAGTCGGCCATCTTTTTTACGTCATTCCTGAATTTAGCCATTTCTTCTGCTTTGTAACCTTCAGCTATAAATGCCAGGTCAACAGAGGTGGCCGGATCTCCTCCTGTATATATCTCTGTAAATGCGGCATTTACAGGTTTTTCCTTCCTTATGAAATAATCTGAAGGATCAATTTCTGTTTCGTACAGCTTCGAAAAGGTCCCGTTTCGCTGCCGGATGCTGAGGACAAAAACTGATTTGCCTTTTGGGAAGGGCATTGTTGCCACCTCGTAAAAGCTTCTTTCCATTCTCTTTGCTTCAGCGGTTGTCTGCCACTCCTGGTAAAGTGAGCAAAAACCACGGGAATAAATGACAATATTTTTTTCTGCATCATAAAGCTCATATTTGAAGTTCCCGTAGCCAAATGGATCTCTCAGCTGCGTCTTTGATCCTCCGAAGAAGGGTTCTTCCTTCATCCCGACGGGATATACAGCCGTTTTTTCACTATTGCCTGCCAGCATGAAGTCAAAGCGCAGGACTTTATCTGTAAAATAATCGTTAAAGTTTATCTGTTGTCCTATCAGCAAGGCTGATAACAAAGAAAAAAACAAAACAATGAAAGTTCTCATGGCAGAAGGATTTAGGTTTCAGAAGTGTAAAGCTAACATTTATCAATGAACGGATCAATAATTTGTATACTTTTGCGACAAATTGTTTTAAAACAAAAAAATGATCAGGAAAGATAATATAGCTTCTTTGATTTTCTTCGTTGACCCCGACCCCATAGGGGAGCGAAGAAAATCAATTTACGCCCCTTGGGGCTGGGGTAAATAAATTGATTTTCAAGCGATTTTGAATTTATTTTGCACGATAAATGATACTAATTAAAACATAATATATGGCAGATCTCAATACAAGAATAAGCGATTTCCTCTGGAAAAATCTGAACGAAAAACATGTTACAGGCAAACCTGACAGGTTCTGGGAATCACTCAGAAATGCTGGAACAGAACTCTGGCTTGACACCGGCGATATGGAGGAGGCTGAGGCAAACTGGACAGCTGAAATGAGTGCCCTGACAACAAATAACAGTCTGCTTAACAATGAGATACAAAAAGGGATCTATGATGTTTTTATCTTCGAAGCAAAAAGTCTGGTAAGGGAGCTGCCTGTTGAAGAAAAAGTAAAAGAGATTGCATTCATTCTGAATGCCCGCCATGGACTAAGGCTCGCCTCAAGATTTGGAGGGATGGTAAGCGTGGAACTGCATACTGATACTGCACATGATATCAAGGCAATTGAATACTACGGGAAGAGACTTCATGAGATCTGTCCGGAACAATTCATTGTAAAGGTCCCCTATACAGCTGAAGGCCTGATTGGTGCGCGACGGCTGAAGGATGCCGGCGTCAGGATTAACTTCACACTTGATTTCAGCGCAAGACAAGATGTTCTTGTTACCAGAGTTGCCCGTCCCGATTATGTTAATGTTTTTCTGGGGAGAATCGGTGCATTTATCAGCGATAACAAGCTTGGTGATGGTTCAGGAGCAGGAGAAATGGCGGTTATTGCCTCACAGAATTGGGTTACCGGACTTTCGGCAAAAAATCCATGGCAAACAAAGCTGATTGCTGCCAGTTTGCGGAACTACAACCAGCTTGATATGCTCGCAGGAACGGATGTTTTCACCATGCCGCCAAAAGTGGCATCAGCAGGTCATAAATCACTGACAGGTAAATTCGCCTCACGAATGCATAAGAATTATAAAATTGATATGTCGGTTTCCGGAAAGGGAGCACATCTGGACAAATTCTGGATTGTTGATGACAAAGTTCTGAACCTTGCAGAAAGGCTTGCCTCAAAGGTACCGGCAACCGGACCTGAACTGATCCGGATTGCACATGAGGAGGGTTGCGAAGATATGTTCCCGTTATTGAACAAGGAGGAAAAGTCATTTCTTGCCTCAGATGGCAAGATCCCTAAATATTCGAGATGGGAAAAAATGATTAAGGAAGACAGGGTTGCACCTGATACCTTACTGACTCTTGCAGGACTTGCATCTTTCACTTCAGATCAGAAGATGCTTGATGAAAGGATAATGGGTATTATTTCCTGATTCAGGTATTTCGTTGCCTTAGTATCTCATAAAGAAGGATACCGGCAGCAACTGAAACATTAAGTGAACTAATGGTCCCTTTCATCGGAATTTTTATTGTCTGATCTGCCAGGGCAGTCAGCTCACGGCTTATTCCTTTATCCTCGGAGCCCATTATCAGCACCATTGGTCCTTTCAGATCTGTTTCTGAAGCCGTTTCCCCTGATTTCTCCGCGCCGCATATTATCTTAAGTCCTGAGTCTTTAAGGAAACTTATTGATCTGACAATGGATCTTTCCCTGCAAACAGGAAAAGTATGAAGAGCTCCTGCAGATGTCTTTACCGCATCAGCTGTAATCCTTGCCGATCCCTTTTCCGGGATGACTATTGCATGCGCTCCCAGGCATTCTGCCGTCCGTACTATCGCTCCGAAATTTCTTACGTCAGAAACGCCATCGAGAGCAATTATCAGCGGATCTTCACCCTTTTCAAAGATCATTGGAAGGAGATTGGCAATATGCTGGTATTCAATAACCGAGAGCCAGGCCAGAACACCCTGGTGATTCTTCCTGGTCACCAGCTCAATTCTTTCGAGCGGTACGATCTGATAGTTGATATCAAATTTTTTAACCTCTGTCATCAGCTCATGGTAGAGGGAGCCCTGGAGACCCTGCCTGATAAGAAGGCGATCGATCTGCTTCCCCGCCTTAATCGCTTCAATGACAGGTCTTAAACCAAAAATACAATCTGATTCTTTCAGCATGTTTTAAAATTCCTCAGGATTATCAAGACGGAAAACAATACCTTTCTTCCAGCTGGCTATGGCCTGTTCCCATAAAGTGACAAGAGTTTCACTCCTGCTTAAATAGTATTCGTTATCAGTAAAAATATTTTGCTTCTTCTTGAAATTGAAAAAGAGATACTCATCCTTAACCCTGTACCTGGTCCCCCAGGAGGATTTTATTACCGGCTTACGGTAACCCCAGCTTTCACCTTCTGTGGATTTATAAACCTTATCAGGTGGTCCATAAATAATATAAATCATGCCCCTGTCGGTGCGCCACCCCTCCGTATACGATGTGAAATACTGATTGGAATAAAGAACCCGTGTGTAATAGATACGTATAAGTTCGCGCGCTTTATCAACATTACCGCCGCATTTGATCCAGAATTCATCTAAAGCAACTTTAGGCCGGGGTGCATCCCGTAAGGCATTAAGCTCATTTTCGCTGATAAGATAAGCAAGGGGTCCCATCATCACATCCGGTGTGGTCATTGAAGGGAAAGTTGATCCCAGGTTCAGGAAGGTAAATCCTTCATTTATGTCCCTTCCGGTGCTAATCAGATAAATGCCTTGCCGCGGGAACATCATTGGAATCGTATCTGAGTAAGGGATAGCTATTGTGGTATCAGGTCCGTAATCAATTGTTTTTTCAGGAAGCAGCATCGATGGGGGATACGGGATGTCACTATATGGTTTATAATAGGAAATATACAATGAATCAATGTATCCCCTGAGGTAAACCAGGTTGACATACTCATTAACCCTGAGGACAGGATTGAATATTTCATTTTTCCCGAAATGTCCCCGTTCCCTGAAATTGTACCTGTTGAAAATTGACAGAGTATTGAAATTGATAAATGACTGGATCACCTGTAGCCTGACCTTGTCAAGGATTTTCACCTCGGCCAGGTATTCTTCTCCCTGCTGTACTTTAAGGGGGATCCTGTAAGTATATTCCTGCCTGTTCTCCTCCTTGAGAATGCTCAGATTATAAACAGCAGTGTCAGCAAGCATCCTTTGCGGGGTAGTTCTGAAAAGCTTCACTGTAATAAGCAATGAAGCCATCGGAACACCTTGAGGATTTGCTTCTGAAAAATAGAGCTCGTGACCAAAGAACTTTACAGCCAGCCTGGTTTCATTTTCGGATTCATTTGTTACACTGTAACGCGGATTCAGTGAACTTTTTGTAGGATTATACAGGTAAGAAAGATCCTTGGAATCAACGGCGGCCTGTCTTACGGTTGAGCATGATATAAATATTGCAGGCAGCATGAAAAGTGCCGGTATCAGACGCATGATCCTCCGGAAATATACTCTGTCAGGGTTCATATCAGATTTTCATTTTTCTTGCTCTCTTCCATCCATTCAATCCTTAACCTGCACAGTTCCCTGTTGTCACTGATCCTGAAGACCGAATGGTTGAAAATATTTTTGTCATCTTCATCTTTTGATGTTCTGATAATGAAATCTTCATCATGCATTGACTCGGCAAGATAATTTATTTCTGCCGATTGCGGTGAATGGGTCAGAATGAAATTCAGGTCATAGCTGTCTGTAACCCATTTGAAATAATTTGCATTATTCGTATGAAGGTTTATATCGAGATCGCTGATCTTTACTTTTGAGGCTACTGTCACGCTACCATTTTTAGATGCTCCAGCAAGTTTTACTGCGCTTCTTAAAGGTGGCTTAATTAATTGATATTCTGAATTATATCGTGTAAGCGTATCGTCAGGTCTCTGAATTTTCTTAGTTGTGCGGTCGATTATGAGCCATGATGATGAACCGTAAGCAATATCCCTGCCACCAGGGAATTTAATCTCATAATTTCTCATTGCGAAAAACTTGTCGGTACCGCACGGCCATGTTTTTACAATAATGGTATCGTTCCAGAAAGGCAGTTCGTGAAAAACCGCGAACATCCTTGAAAGGACCCAGAAATGGTTCTTTTTCATGAGATCATCTCTTCCAAATCCCAGTTTTACTGCATGCTCTGAAGCACTATCCTGCATATAATTGAACAGTGACCACAGACTTGCCCTTCCGTCCGGTCCTGTTTCATATACGTGCACGCCATATTCTTTTTCCAGCTGCTGCAGTTCCATTTTCAACCATTGTTTTGTAAGAAAACTTCAACCTCATGCGTATATTGTGCCCACCTGTTCATTTCTTCATTATGCTCCTCCTTAAGCTCCTGGTACCTGCTGTAAAATTCCTGCATTTCTGAGGCGGGTTTATCAGGCAAGCCCATTATCTTGTCGAGTTCAGAAATATCACCTTCAATCCTTTCAATCTCTTTTTCTGATTCTTCAAGTCTTCTTCTCAATTTTCTGAGGTTTCGGTCATATTCCTTCTTGTCCAGGTATTTTTGTTTATTGACTGATGTCGCTTCATTCCGGGACTCACTCTTCCTGGCATCTTTTCTTTCAATTTCCCTCAGGTTGTCAATCTTCTTTTTACGCAGAAAATCATAAATGCTTCCTGTATTTTCCTTTATCTTATTATTTCTGAACTCGAAAACTTTGCTTGTGATTCCGTTCAGAAAATCCCTGTCATGCGAAACCACAATTAGTGTGCCATCGTATTTTATCAGTGCTTGTTTAAGGATATCTTTTGACCGCATATCGAGATGATTTGTCGGCTCATCAAGCACAAGGAGATTGTGAGGCTCGAGCAGAAGCCTGACAAGGGCAAGTCTTGACCTCTCCCCACCTGACAGCACCCTGACCTTCTTATCAATATCATCACCACGGAATAAAAAAGCTCCGAGCATATCACGGATCTTTGTCCTTATCTCTCCCTTGGCAACATCATCTATGGTCTGGAGAACTGTTCTGGATCCGTCAAGCAGCTCGTCCTGGTTCTGGGCAAAATATCCTATGCTGACATTATGACCTATCTTCAGGGAGCCTTCATAATCATGTTCTCCGATTATTATTTTTGAAAATGTCGTTTTGCCTTCGCCATTTCTGCCTACAAAGGCGACCTTCTCTCCCCTGTGAATCTTGAAATCGATTTTCTTCAGAACATTAAGAGAGCCGAAGCTTTTGGAAAGGACTTCTGCTTCGACCACTGTGGTCCCCGAACGGGGAGATGGCGGGAACCTCAGGTTCATTGCACTGTTGTCTTCATCATCGACCTCTAGACGGTCCACCTTGTTCAGCTGTTTGATCTTTGATTGAACCTGAACAGCTTTTGTTGCCTTATAACGGAAACGCTCAATGAATTTCTCGGTATCCTCAATCATCTTTTTCTGATTCCTGTATGCAGCCAGCTGTTGTTCCCTTCTTTCTTTTCTTAGCTCAATATACTTAGACCAGGATGCTTTGTAATCATATATATTGCCAAGGGATATCTCAATCGTCCGTGCGGTGACATTGTCCAGGAATGCCCTGTCGTGTGATACAAGAACCACTGCCCCAGGGTAACCTGCAAGAAATGTTTCAAGCCATTGAATTGATTCAATATCAAGATGATTTGTAGGCTCATCAAGCAGAAACAGGGATGGTTTTCTGAGAAGAACTTTTGCAAGCTCAATCCTCATCCTCCAGCCTCCGCTCATCTCCAGGGTAGGCCTGTCAAAGTCACTGCGCTCAAATCCCAATCCTGCAAGAGTCTTTTCTGCCTCGGCCAGGTAATTGTTCCCCCCCAGCATTCTGAATCTTTCATCAATGACTGTAAGATGATCACAAAGATTAAGGTATTCCACAGATTCGTAGTCGTCCCTTGATGATATTTCGGCGGTGCACTGTTCAATCTCTCCGGAAAGTCCTCTGATCTCGGCGAATGAAGTAAGAACCTCATTCATCACTGTAGTGGTGTCATCCACCTTCATCTGCTGCGGCAGATATCCGATAGTCACATCCTTTGACATATCAACCATTCCAGATGTCGGACTCTGATGTCCGGCTATCACGTTGAGGAGTGTTGATTTTCCTGATCCGTTCTTGCCGGCAAGCCCTATTCGATCCTGATCATTGATAAGGAATGAAATATTAGTCAGCAGATCAAAGCTTCCAAATGATACCGTGAGATTCTGAACCGAAACCATATTATTAAAACTGACGCAAATATAGAAAAAGTATACCACCCTTTGAACAGAAGGTTCACCGGGAAGAATTATCTTTGCTGCCGGATGAATAATATAAAAATGAAAACCAATAAGCATATTTTAAAGCTTTTACTATTTTCTTCTGCATTTTTAGTAATTGTTAACTCCTGCAGGAAGAGTGACGATGGACCTGATTATGATTATTTTATCTCAAAGGAGCTTGCAGTAACATACACAACAACATCGATAAATAATATGCTGAATAGCGGTGTTCAGGCATATCCGGAGCTGGAGGATATGAAACAATTCATTGAAAGCGATGTAAATGTCTATAAAATGGTCTACAGAACGGAAGTTTTCGGTGAGGAAATTGAAGCCTCGGGCCTGGTTTGCGTTCCTGTAACCCCGGGTGAATACCCTGTGGTGAGCTTCCAAAACGGGACAAATACATTCAATGCGTATGCTCCGAGCGAATATGTTGTTAATCCATCTTACCAGCTGATTGAGTATATAGCTTCCATGGGATTTATAGTTGTCATCCCTGATTATCCCGGATTCGGCAGATCAAAGCAAATACCTCATCCTTACCTTATTGCTGAGCCAACGATCAGGTCTGTAGTTGATATGCTTTATGCTCTTGATGAAAGCTGTGAACTTGAGTATACGGGAATCACGACCAGAAATGAATATTACCTTCTGGGATACTCGCAGGGAGGATGGGCTACATTGGCTATTCATAAAGCACTGGAGCTGGATTATAATGATGATTTTGATCTTCGTGGCAGCGTATGCGGTGCAGGTCCTTACGACATTTATAAACTGCTTCAGGGACTTACAGATACAACATATTACCCTGTGCCATATTATCTGGGTTATATAATCAATGCTTATTCTCACTATGACCAGTTCACAAATGCTGTTTCAGATATTCTGAATGAACCTTATGCTTCCAGGCTGAGTACTTTATACACCGGGTCACTTACCGGAGGTCAGATCAATAGCCAGCTTTCAACATCAATACCCGAATTATTCAAAGCAGATTTTATTTCCGGATTCGCTTCCTCTCCAGCGTACTCATCTGTACGTGAATCTCTTATAAGCAACAGTGTGGCTGCATGGAATTCGGATAAGCCGATATTATTTGTTCATGGAGAAGATGATGCTGACGTCAATGTGACTGCAACGCACTCAATGTATGATGCTATGATCAGTGCAGGTACATCTTCGGATATGTGCACAAAAGTCACATTTCCAGGACTGGATCACGGTGATGCAACCTTACCATGCATGATTAAGGGGCTTATGTTTATTATTAACCTCAGAGATCAGTAATTCCTCCCTGATCTGATTAATAAAACGAAAATGGGAAGGAAGAAAGAGCTGCCCCTGCTTGAGAAAGTCACAATAACCGATATTGGATCGGAAGGAAATTCGCTGGCCAGGGTAAATAACCAGGTGGTGTTCGTACCGATGCTGGTCCCGGGAGATGTTGTTGATATCAAAGTCGTCAGGAAAAGAAAGAAATACCTGGAAGGAAGAGTTGTCCGGTTCCATAATTATTCTGCTGACAGGATAAAACCACTCTGCAGACATTTCGGAGTCTGCGGAGGATGCAAATGGCAGCACCTCCCGTATCATCTTCAGCTGCATTATAAGGAAAAACAGGTTGTGGATAACCTTACGCGTATCGGCAAAGTGGAATTGCCGGAAATTAGTCCGATTATCGGATCTTCGGAAGAGTATAATTACAGGAATAAGCTGGAATACACTTTTTCCGACAAGCGATGGCTGACAAAGGAGGAGGTAAGCTCGGATCATGATTATGAAAAAGAGGATGCACTGGGATTTCATATTCCGGGATTATTTGATAAAGTGCTGGATATCAGGGAGTGTCATCTTCAACCTGAGCCATCAAACGCTATACGTGATGCAGTAAGGAAGTTTGCTCATAAAAACTGTTACCGCTTTTTTAATCTCCGCCAGCAGTCAGGTTTTCTCAGGAACCTGGTCATACGCAATTCGATGGACGGTAAGGTAATGGTCATTGTAGTTTTTTTCCATGATGAACCTGAGAGGAGAGAGGCTCTTCTTGATCACCTGGCGACAGAATTTCCTCAGATAAGATCTCTCTTTTATGTGATCAATTCAAAGAAGAATGATTCTCTTGCTGATCAGAATCCGGTACTGTATAAAGGTGAAGACCATCTTGTTGAGGAGATGAACGGATTGAAGTTCAGAATAGGTCCAAAGTCGTTTTATCAGACTAACACCAGACAAGCGCTTAAATTATACAGTGTTGCATCAGAAATGGCAGGATTGACCGGGAAGGAGATTGTATATGACCTTTATACGGGGACAGGCACAATTGCAAATTTCATAGCATCAAAAGCTGGTAAAGTGATTGGTATTGAATATATTGAAGAGGTGGTCAGGGACGCGATGGCAAATTCATCCATGAACAATATCAGAAATACGGAATTCTATGCAGGGGATATAAAAGATATCCTGTCTGAAGAGTTCATGGAGAAATGCGGGTATCCGGATGTAATAATAACTGATCCGCCGAGGGTCGGAATGCATGAGGATGTGGTGAAAAAAATCCTTACAGCAGCGCCTCAGAAAATCGTTTATATAAGTTGTAATCCATCGACCCAGGCGCGTGACATATTGCTGCTTTCTGAAAAATTCAATGTCAACCGTGTACAGCCGGTGGATATGTTTCCCCAGACTCATCATGTCGAAAATATAGTCCTCCTGGGAAACAAGGAAAAGGTAAATGGCCTTCATCCTGTTGCGGGGCAAAATAAATTAATGTATCTTTAAATTCTTGCCTTATTGGGTAATGTGATGACTGTCAAGGCTCAGCATAATTCAGATATTATTTCCCTGATTCAAAACCAGGGGATGGATGATCATATGGCAAGCCTCCGGTATGCAGGAATTATTCAAAAAGCTTTAATGCCTGATCCCGAATCACTTAAGGGGCTCTTTAAAGATTATTTTGTTCTTTTTCTGCCGCGTGATATTGTCAGTGGAGATTTCTATTATACATTCAGTAATCGTCAGCATTTGTTTGTCGCTGCCGGGGATTGCACAGGTCATGGGGTGCCTGGTGCCCTTCTCAGCATCCTTGGGATCAGCTTCCTTAACGAGATAGTCCAGTCAAAGAGCGATCCCAAAGCGAACAGGATTCTGAACCTGATGAGGGAAAAGGTGATGAAAGCCCTGCATCAGACAGGAGAGAGGGCAGTAACTAAGGACAGCATTGATATCGGATTATGCATTATTGACTACAGGACCGGTAAATTCCAGTATTCTGGCGCAAACAGGCCACTTATAAGAATGAGGAACGGCGAACTGGATGAATTTAAAGCCGACAAAATGACAATCGGCCTGGCACCGCTGGCAGAACAACCCTTTACAAATGTGATTATAGACACTGAACATGGAGATTCATTTTACCTCTTCTCTGACGGATTTGCGGACCAGTTCGGCGAAATTACCGATAAGAAATTCAAACACAAGCATTTAAAAAGGGTGATAATATCAATGGCAGGACATTCTATGGCGCAGCAGAGAGATATCCTAAGGAGCACATTTAATGATTGGAAGGGAAACACCCAGCAGATTGATGACGTTCTGATTTTTGGCTTTCAAATATAACTGTTTTAGTAACTATGAAGCTTACAGCTTTCAGGATCAGGAATTTCCGTTCAATAGTCGATACTGGATGGCAATCGCTGTCACCCGATAATATTACCTGTCTTATTGGGCAGAATGAATCGGGAAAAACATCCGTTCTTGAAGCAATGAAAGTGTTTTATACCGGGATAATTTCTGAGGATATTCTGCGCAGCGACCTCTCGCTCCCGGAAGTCAGCTGCCGGTTCAGCATTCCTGAGGGGTGGCTTCTGAAGGTTACTGATAATCCAGGGACAGAGCTTAAGGAGCTTCTCTCGGGGCTTACCCATATTGAGCTTACCAGGGTATGGATCGCCGATCTGTCCTCGGTCATCATTGTCAGCGGGGAGATAAGCCAGTATCTTGATTCCCTTGAGGATGCATGGAGGATCTATCTTGGAGATGTCACTGTCAAGCTTGAACAGGAGTTAAGCATTATCAGCGAAAACGAAAAGAAACTTACCGGACTTGCAGCTCAGGAATCAGAAATAAAATCAAAGATACAGCCTCATGAAAGCAAGTCGAAAGGCTTCTTGTGGTTTGGGAAGAAAACAGCTGAATCAGATTCTGTGACGGACGGTCTGACTGCGGATTTAAAGAATCAACTGGCAGAGATAAGAAGAAAGAAGGAGCAAATATCTGCTGATCTCCTTGGAAAACAATCCATGAAAAAAGCCGGCGAAACCTGGCATAAATTATTTGACAAATTCATAATGCTTGATAACCATCTGGCAGAATTATCAGTCAAGCTTGAGGAGAGGCATCAGAAGATGACACTGCTAATGAGACCTGTTGATGATGAGGACGACCAGGAATGGAGAAGCACCCTTAATGATTACAGGAAAACAAGGAGTGAAAGGGATCTTAAAAAAGCTGAGCTCGACAGACACATAGCTTTGTCAGGTTATATTATGGCAGGGAGCACAGAGGAAGAAGCGGAAAAAAAGGTCAATGAAATAATACAGTCTTATAAATCGCAGTATAACAGCGAGATACTTGGCAGAAAATATTTTGAGTATTGTCCGGTTTTCGAATTGTTTGAAGATTTCGGAAGCCTTTTGCCCAACAGGATCGATATGGAGGATATAATCACAGGCAATGACCAGGTTGAAGGTTATAAAGCTGCCCGTAATTTTCTCTCCATAGCACAGCTTGACTATTCCTTTTTCCAGCAGCCTTCCAGCCGTATCCTGAAACAGAAAATTGAGAATTTGAATAATACGCTTACCCGCAATTTCCAGGACTTCTGGCAGCAATCAATAGGACGCAATAACAAGATACACATTCAGTTTGAGCTGGATCATTACAGCGCTGCTTACGGGGACAAAGCGGGCAAACCATATCTCGAATTCTGGATCAAGGATGAAGGGGAGAGGCTCTATCCAAAGCAGAGGAGCCGTGGAGTACGATGGTTTTTATCGTTCTATATGGAGCTTAAGGCAGCGGCAAATATAAACAAGCAGATGGTGCTGCTTGTGGATGAACCGGGCGTGAGTCTCCATGCCAGGGCACAGGAGGATGTACTAAAGGTATTCGAGGATATAAAGGACACGATCCAGGTTATCTATACTACTCATTCTCCTCATCTTGTAGAGATCAATAAGCTTCACCGGGTGCTGGCTGCACAGAGGGATGACCTTGACAGTCTCAGGAGCGCTACCCGTATACTTGATCCTTTTCAGCTTTCCGCAGCCTCCCCTGATACTCTTTCTCCATTGCAGAGCATACTCGGCAATCCGGCAGCCAGTGAAGGATTCTCATCAAAGAAATTCAATCTGATCGTTAACGATACCGGATCATTTTATATACTGAACGCAATTATCATTCTTACCGGATTCAGGGGGAAGATCAGTGTAATTCCTTCCACAAATGTCTCTTCCATACCGCTGTTATGCAATATCCTCATGGGATGGGGACTCGATTTTGCTGTCCTTCTTTTTGAAAATGAGCAGGAGAATAAAATGAGAGAAGTTTTAAAGGAGACAGTATTTAAAACTGACAACAGCGGACGCAACATGATAATAAGCATACCTGGAACATTTTATAATGCGGAGGATCTTTTATCGACTCTTGATTTCAAGAATTTTATTTTAAAGAACAGGCAAGGGATAACAATTGCCAACTCTGAGTACGTATCTGAAAAGGATATGCCGCGTAATTTCATGTTCTCAAAATTCCTGGCGGAAGTCAAATCGGGAGTGATCAAGTTAACTGATTTTGATGAGGAGACACTGGAGAATTTCAGACAGGTCATTGATACGTTCAAAGGGCTGAAATAAGTTGATATTTATTTTGCACTTAATACGCGATTATCTATTTTTGTCGCTCTCAGCATAATAGGAATATTGGAGAGATGGGTGAGTGGCTTAAACCAGCAGTTTGCTAAACTGCCGTATGGGTAACTGTACCGGGGGTTCGAATCCCCCTCTCTCCGCAAAGCCAAAATAAACCCCACCACAGGTGGGGTTGTTTATTTTACTAAAGCCCCGAAGAAAGCTTGCTTTCTGAAGGGGCTGAAAGTAAAATAAACAATAACCCGTAAGGGTTTATTTTGGCTTTGCAGGTTCTACCAAGGGGATCGCGAGCGACGCGAGCACTCCCCGAAATCATATGTACCCACCCCCCAGCCCCCTCCGCTGCAAACCGGCTCTTCACTAAAATAGCCCACCGGGCTATTTCTTCACGCTCAGCCCTCTACTTCGTAAGGAGGGGGTGTAATTTGCAGTTATACAATTATATACAATAATCACTTATGCTTGCTTTCTGAAGGGGCTGAAAGTAAAATAGACAATAACCCGTAAGGGTTTATTTTGGCTTTGCTGGTTACTCGCAGGGGATCATGCCCAAACGAAGTGAGGGAGTAACCCCCTCTCACCTGTTAAAACGTTTGTCTCCTGATAGTAATTCATTATATCCTTAAAATGCCTGTTTGTCAAAATTTGGAAAATGATATAAAAAAACCGGGAATTTTTACATAACTTTACTGATTATGATGTTATTAAATCAAAAATGAATAGAAACATTTTTAATAAGAATATTTTCCTGCTGTCAGTTATGACTTATTTTCTGATCTCTTCAGGAAATGTTTTTGCAGCTGATCCACCAAAAATAACATGGATAAGTCCGGCTAAAGAGTACAACATTCTCAAAACAGCAAAAACCAATATACGGGCATCTGTTAAAACCTCTTCAGGGATAAACTCTGCTGTATTATACATCAATGATGTTCCCTACGGAGAGCCCGAAATGCAACCATCGGAAACAGAACCGGGAACTTTTATCCTGAGCAAATCCGTAAATTTTGAACCAGGGGATAACACTGTCTATTTTGTGGCAGCGAACAACGATGGAACGACAATTTCCGAAAAACGATATTTCACAGTATCAATCACTTTTAAACCCGGCGATTCAACAGCTGTATTTCTGCCAGACGGAATATTGATACAGTGGACCGATCCTCTGAAGATCAGGACAACTCTCAGCTCCCCTAAAGCAAATATCGAAGCAAAAATAAGGTCCGGTTCCGGTCTCAGTTCAGTGGTGCTGTATCTGAACGATATTCTATACGGAGAACCCGAAATGTCGCCTTCCTATACTGAGCCATTAACATTTAACATCAGTAAAACTGTGAGTTTTGAATCAGGGGAAAATAACATACACCTGATAGCCACGAATAAAGATGGCACTACAGTGTCGGAAAAGAGATATTTCACTGTTGAGAGTTATGATAGAACTGTAAATGCAGCTGTCCTCTCAATGACAGGTGCACCGGTTATCAGTTGGGCTGCTCCATCGTCACTGAATTCAACGATTAAATCGACAAAGACCAATATAAGTGCTAAAGTTAAATCTGCCTCAGGAATAAACTCTGTATTATTATTTCTAAATGATGTGCAGTACGGCGAACCTGAAATGAATCCTTCAGAGACAGAAGTCGGAACTTTCGATGTTAGTAAGACCATGAATTTTGAGCCGGGAGAGAACAATATTTATCTGGTTGCCACTAACAATCTTGGATCAACAACTTCAGAAAAAAGATATTTTACTGTAGAAGCTTCACTGGAAGAATATAATGCCACGATAACGAGTTTATTCCCTTTAGCTTCAATTTCATGGGCTGTTCCGACAGTTAAGAGTACGACTCTCAGGACACCTTCAGCAAATATCAAGGCGACAATTAAATCGTCTTCTGATCTTGCTTCAGTAGTGCTGTATCTCAATGGCGTTGCACTGGAAGCATCTGAAATAAAACCTGTTCAAAATGAACCTGGCAGCTACGCAATTGAAAAAACAGTTAATTTCAGGCAGGTTGAGAATAATATTTACATAGAGGCTAAGAATTCGGGAGGCACAGCCAGATCGGAAATAAGGAGTTTTATTTGTCCGCCTTCAAGCCTCGTGCTAAGCCAGTCTGCAGTCCAGACAGCACCAAAAACAACGACTGCAGCTCCGGTAAACGTACCACCGGTTGTTCAGGAAAAGGCAGTTCCTCAACCAGCTGTATCACAGCCTGCTGCACCATTAATTACCTGGACCAGCCCATCAGGTTCTCATACCACTCTCGATGCATACAATGCCAATGTAAAGGCAAGCATTAAATCCAGTGAAGGTCTGACCTCCGTGCTTTTATACCTCAATGGTGTATCAAAGGGAGAAGCGGACATCAAACCTTCTCCTGATGATCCTTCAACTTTTGTGGTTCAGAAGAATATGAACTTTGGTCCGGGTGAGAATCAGATATACCTGGTGGCCGCCAACAGCCAGGGTGCAACAAAATCTGAAATACGTTATTTCACAAATCCGTCTGCTGTGGTTCCTGTAATAGCATGGTCAAATCCGGCTTCAACGAATACACAGGTAAATACTGAGAGCTTTGACATAAGCGCATGCATTAATTCTCCTTCTGAACTTAGTTCAGTAAAGCTTCTGGTAAACGGGAGTATTTTAAGTGAAGGAAAAGCCTTTCAAGCATCCTCGACCGGTAATGACTGTAATTTCATATGGCAGGGAACTGTCATTCTCAAAGAGGGCGACAACAGCATCTTCCTGGTTGCCACAAATACTGCCGGAAGCACTACATCAGAAAAGCGTACGATAAAGCTCTCACCTGAGGTACCTGAAAAACGTCTGGCGCTTGTATTTGGAAATTCTAACTATAGCGGAAAGTCTTCTTTGCCTAATCCGGCAAATGATGCTAACCTGATGGAGGGTACACTAAAGGAACTCGGATTTGAAGTGATCAAAAGACTTGATGCAACGAAGAACCAGATGACGGATGCGATCAGGGAATTCAATGAAAAGCTGCCCGATTACAATGTTGCTCTCTTTTATTATGCCGGTCACGGAAACCAGGTTGAAGGCAAGAACTACCTTATCCCTGTTGATGCAAAGCTTGAAAAACCAAGCGACTGCAAGTATGAAGCGATAGACGTGAATTTTATCGTTGAAGAGTTTGAAAGCTATCCTGACAACACGAATATTGTCATACTTGATGCATGCAGGGACAACCCGTATGCCAGCTGGACAAGAGGAGGAGAAATGGGATTCAGAGCGATGAATTTTACAAGCGGAACAGTTGTTGCGTATGCAACATCAATCGGAGCTACGGCAGCTGACGGAAAAGGGGCAAACGGATTGTATACCCAGGAGCTTGTCAAGCAGCTGATGATAACGCAATCGATAAATGATGTTTTCATGAATACCCGGATGCAGGTAAAGAAGCTGAGCAATAACACCCAGGTCCCGACTGAAGACAACAGGCTGGTAGGTCATTTCTATTTCAAGAAGTAGTTTATCTTTAAAACAATCTGTATGAAAGGACTTTATCGTCAGCTCCCTTATAGGTCATATCCAGAAATCCTTTGTTGGTCAAAATCTGGACAATTTATATTAAAAATGCCGGAAAAATACTTATCTTTCATAGTTTTAGTAATGTGTAATAGTAATAGTTTAAATCTGTAAAAGAACATTCATTTAGTTAGTGGGATTTTAAAATACGTTGACATATGAAAAAGTTAATAGCTTTAAAAAGTCTTTCCCTGCTGATCTGCCTTATGTTTTTTCAGATTAATTCTTTGTTGGCACAGCAGAGCTATCTTGCATATGATGCCAGTTCCAAAACCGAACTTTTTTCAGATGGTTTTGACAACAACTCACATGAATGGATAACTGATAACCTGTGGGTAAGCGGTAAGATAGAATCAGGCTACTATAATATCACGTGCAAGAATTATCTGTATTCAACAGGTATTTCACCTCTTAAAGCAGTTTACATGCCAGACGGTTCTGACTTTGAAATTGAGACTGTAATTAAAATAGTAAAGGGAACAGGAGCACTGATCTTTGGCATGACTGATAAATATGATCATTACCGTGTTGAACTTTCTGACAATAATGCATTGGAAATCCTGAAAGATTCGCCTTCCAAAAAGAAGAAAGTTGAAAAAGTATTCACAGGAATTGGAAATTTCCTGATTACCAGGGATTACAATAAGCTGACTGTCAGATGTGTGAATGGAGTATATTTTATTTTTGCGAATGAATCGCTTGTTGGACAGTTCGTTTCCATTAAACCCGAAGGGAACCAGATCGGCTTCAATGTAGGAACCGAATCAGAGATTTCAGTGGATTATTTGAAAATTACTGAATTAAAAAAGACAGAAGCCCCAATACTGGCTCAGAATGTTCAGGCTCCTCAGAATAATCCCGCACCTGAGACAGTAAAACCTCAGCCACCTGTCATCACATGGTTCAGTCCGGCGAAGGCAGCTACCACTCTTAAATCAACAAATTCAACTGTTATAAAAGCGAAGATCAATTCAGCAGGCGGATTGGAGTCGGTGAAATTATATCTCAACGGAGTTTTATATGATGTACCTGATGTAACACAATCAGTCTCCGAGGCAGGAGTTTATATACTTGAGAAAACAATGAATTTTGACCTGGGTGAGAACAATATTCATCTGGAAGCAGCCAATCAGGGAGGTTCCTCAACATCCGAAAAACGGTATTTTACGGTTCCTGCTCCAGTTCCGACTACAACTGTCGCAGCAAACCAGGCTGCTCCTCAAACGGATGGAGACCGGGGTAATGCTGTGCCTGCCTCATCCGTAGCACCTGTTATAACATGGACAAGTCCATCCGGTCTCAATACAACTCTTGAATCATTTAATGCAACTGTCAAAGCAACTGTAAAATCAGGCTCAGGGCTGAAATCGGTTCTGCTGTACCTGAATGGTATTTCAAAAGGGGAGGCTGAAATAACTCAGAAACCTGGTGAAACAGGAACGTTCCAGATAGAGAAAAATCTAAATTTTGGACCTGGAGAAAATAACGTTTATTTTGTGGCAACCAATGCGGAAGGAGCCACCAAATCAGATCCGCGGTATTTTTCAAATCCTTTCGCTGTTGCACCGGTTATTACCTGGTCAAACCCGGAGTCGTCTAACATTAAGGTCAATACTGAAAATCTTACCATTGAAGCATCAATTAAGTCTCCTACCGATCTGAAATCTATAAAACTTATTGTTAATGGAGAGACACAAACTGAAGACAATATCTTTCAACCATCAGGTTCGGATAATTCTGTTTATACCTGGCAGTCTTCGGCTCTGCTGAAAAAAGGAGATAACAGTATTTATATCAGCGCCACAAATATTGCAGGCACCAAGAGATCAGAGCAGCGGGTGATAAAATACGAAGCAGCCATGACAGAGAAACGGCTGGCCCTTGTTTTCGGTAATTCCCAGTATAAACTTGGCTCTCCGCTGAAGAATCCGGTGAACGATGCCAATTTAATGGAGGGCACGTTAAAACAGCTGGGATTTGATGTCATAAAACGGCTCAATGCAACAAAAGCTGAAATGGAGGCTGCAATAAGGGAATTCACTGAAAAATTGCCAAATTACAATGTTGCGTTATTTTACTATGCAGGACATGGGAACCAGGTAGATGGCAAGAACTATCTGATCCCGACCGATGCCTTTCTGGAAAAGCCAACCGACTGTAAATTTGAAGCCATTTCAGTCAACTTTGTAGTGGATGAATTCGAGCGCTACCCGGATAACGCCAACATTGTTATCCTGGACGCATGCAGGAATAATCCCTACGCCAACTGGGCCAGAGGTACCGGGGATGCCGGTTTCAGGCAGGTTACTAATACAAGCGGTACGATAATCGCTTTTGCCACCTCCGAAGGAGCAACTGCAGCCGATGGTAAAGGGGACAATGGTTTGTTTACCGAGGAACTGGTCAAGCAAATGGTTGTTCCTCAGTCCCTGCATAACGTTTTCCTTAATACCCGGGTACAGGTGAAGAAACTGAGTAATAACGCACAGATCCCGATAGAGTGGGATCAATTGAATTCAGATTTCTATCTGTTAAAGTAATTTATCATTTGTAAGAATTGTAACAATCATTCTTGTAACTGGAAATTGTCGGAAATCATAAACAACTATATATCTGTTAAAGAAAAACAGGAATATGAATTCCATCAGATTTCTTATTCTTTGAAACATTAAAACTAATGTTATGAGAACTCCTTTACTCCGATTCACCTGTCTGGGATTATTATTGTTTTGCCTTGCGGCGCCTGATCTTTTCAGCCAGGCATTTACCGAGCAGCCAATTATATTAACAGGGATCTCAAGAGGCTCAGTGGCCTGGGGCGATTATGACAATGATGGGGATCCTGATATTCTTTTGACGGGAAGCGGGAATGCTTTAATCTACCAGAATACAGCAGGAGCCTTCAGCGCTATAGCAGCTCCCGGCTTAACAGGAGTTTCTTTCAGTTCTGCAGCATGGGGTGATTATGATAATGACGGCGACCTGGATATTTTACTGACAGGAAGCAACACTTCGAAAATTTACAGGAACGATGCCGGAACGTTTGCCGATATAAATGCGGGGTTAGCTGGAGTCAATTACGGTTCAGTTGCATGGGGAGATTACGACAATGATGGGGACCTTGATATATTGCTTACTGGCAGCCTTCAGGGTACTTATATATCAATGGTTTATCGCAACGACAATGGTATCTTTACTGATATTGAGGCCGGTTTAACAGGAGTTGATAACAGTTCAGTAGCATGGGGTGATTATGATAATGACGGTGACCTGGATATTCTTCTGACTGGTTATTCTTTTATGGATGGCCCGATTGCAAAAATATACCGTAATGACAGTGGCATTTTCACTGATATTAATGCCGGATTAGAGGGTGTAACCTACAGTTCTGCTTCATGGGGCGATTATGATGAAGATGGCGATCTCGATATTCTGTTGGCAGGGTATAACTGGGATTCCGGATATAATGCAAGGATATACAATAACAGCAGCGGCACATTCACGGATATTAATGCAGGTTTAACCGGAGTACGATATAGCTCTGCTGCCTGGGGTGATTATGATAACGACGGCGACCTGGATATTCTGCTTACAGGATATTCCGGTTCTGCTGATATTTCTAAGGTTTACAACAACAATGCAGGTACTTTTACCGATATCAGCGCAGGATTAACCGGTGTTTCTTACAGCTCCGTTGCATGGGGGGATTATGACAAGGATAACGACCTTGATATTTTACTGACCGGCAGTGGTTATTCGAAGATCTATAAAAATAACAGTGCTGTTGCAAATACCTTTCCTGCATCACCTTCAGGGCTTGGTTCAAGTGTAACGGGTGGCAAAGCAACTCTTACATGGAGCAAATCAACTGATACTCAAACATCGCAGGACGGTCTCTCGTACAACATCTATATAGGCACCGCTACTGGTACAGTGAACAAATGTTCACCAATGGCAGTTGTACCGGGCGGATACAGAAAAATAGTCCGGAGGGGAAATATTCAGTCCAATACATATTTCGTGAAGAAATTGCCGGCAGCCACGTACTACTGGAGTGTACAGGCTATCGACTACGGTTTTGCCGGTTCAGCTTTTGCTGCTGAAGGCACTTTTACGATTCCCTTTTCAAATTCAATTATTCCGACTGGTGAACAGGCTATATTAAAAAATCAAAACTGCGCGACATTAACTGTGACGGAATCAAGCACTCCCACTTCGCGCCAGTGGAAATACTCAACCGTAAGCGGTGGCCCATACACTCAGGCGATTGCAGGTGCTACCGGAACCACATGTATTACATCCTTCCCGGCCGATGGCATTTATTATATTGTATGTGAATCGATATTTGGTGGAACGGCATATACCAGCAACCAGGTAAAAATAATTGTTACAAACTTTATTGAACAGACAGGGATAAGCTTAACAGGTGTCTATAATAGTTCTGTTGCCTGGGGTGATTATGATAATGATGGGGATCAGGATATTTTATTGACGGGCAGGACAGGTTCCGGCATCAGGGTTTCCAAGATCTATAAGAACGGTGGCAGCAATAAATTTACAGAGCTGGCAGGAACTTTAATGCCAGGGGTCGATGAAAGTTCAGTGGCATGGGGTGATTATAATAATGACGGGTACCTGGATATTTTATTAACTGGTTATTCAGACGCTGGTCCGGTTTCTGAAATCTGGGACAATAATGGCGATAGTACATTCACTAAGAATATCAGTGTTTATTTACCTGGAGTGCACATTGGCTCAGTTGCATGGGCTGATTATGATAATGACGGCGACCTCGATATTCTGTTGACCGGCTATAATGCCAGTAACTTATGTATCTCACAAATATACAGGAATGATGCGGGGATTTTTACAGATATTAATGCCGGCCTGATCGGGGCAAGGGAAAGTTCAGTTGACTGGGGCGATTATGATAATGACGGCGACCTTGACATCTTGCTTGCTGGTTACAATGATGCAATTAATGGATTTTCACGAATATACAGGAACGATAATGGTTCTTTTACCGGTATTAATCCGGGATTCTACAACAATCCAGCCGCTTCAGTTGCCTGGGGCGATTATGATAATGACGGTGATCTCGATGTTTTATGGTCAACTGTTTATAATTTGAGAATATTCAACAATAATGCCGGGGCTTTTTCTTCAATAGATTACTCCTTACCTAACTTTTATCAGGGTTCAGTAGACTGGGGCGATTATGACAACGACGGCGACCTGGATTTTTTAGTGACCGGTACTACCTACGACGGATTAATATCTAAAATCATACAGAACAACAATAACGTCTTTACAGAGGTTTTTTCGTATTTAGAAAAGGTTCAGACAGGTTCATCGGCCTGGGGTGATTACGATAACGATGGTGATCTGGATATTTTACTAACAGGTACCTCAGGTGAAGGGCCTGTATCAAAAATATACAAAAACAATAATTCTGTACTGAATACCGCTCCTGTTAAGCCTTCAGGCCTGGCTGCAAATGTTACAGGAAGCGGAGTAACACTTTCGTGGAGCAAAACAACAGATATACAAACACCCCAGGATGGTCTTTCGTATAATCTTTATATTGGCGCTGCTGCCGGAACAATTAACAAAAAATCTCCCATGGCAGCCCTGCCAGGTGGATACAGGAGAATTGTCCAGAGAGGATTGATCCAGGGAAATAATTGGATGCCAAAAAAGCTTGCAGCAGGAACATATTACTGGAGTGTACAGGCAATAGACCATAATTTTGCAGGATCGGCTTTTGCAACTGAGGGCTCATTTACTGTTGTCTTCTCGAATTCCATTTCTCCTGATACGGCTCAGATATTGAAGCTAAATCAAAACGGCTCTGTACTTACAGTGACTGAATCAAGCACCCCTGCATCGAGACAATGGAAATATTCCACTGTGAGCGGCGGTCCCTATAATCAGACAATTGCAGGGGCCACAGGGACAACCTACACGCCTAATTTTTCAGTATTTGGGAATTACTATGTAGTATGTGTGGCTACAAAAAGTGCAATTGAATATACGACCAATGAAGTGAAAATAAGTGTTCCTGCCTTTGTTGAACCCTCAGGGATAAGTTTAACGGGAATTAATAGAGGCTCTGTAGCCTGGGGTGATTATGACAGCGACGGTGATCTGGATATTTTATTGGCTGGTGATAACGGATCAGGTTACAGCTCAAAAATATACCGGAACGATGCAGGTGTTTTCACGGATGACAGTGTTGGCTTAACAGGAGTGTACAGGAGTTCTGTCGCATGGGGCGACTATGATAATGATGGCGACCTGGATATTTTATTATCAGGCCATAGCGGATCAAATTATGTTTCAATAATATACAGGAACGATGCAGGTGTTTTCACGGATATCAGTGCAGGTTTGACCGGAGTTAACGGCAGTTCAGTAGCCTGGGGCGATTATGACAACGACGGTGATCTGGATATATTATTAACTGGTGAATATTATGACACTGAATGGCATATTATTTCAAAGGTTTACAGGAACGATGCAGGCGTTTTTACCGATATCAATGCTGGTTTAACCGGAGTCAGTTATGGTTCTGTTACATGGGGCGATTATGATAACGATGGTGACCTGGATATCCTGTTAGTAGGCGGCTGGAATTCAAAAATATACCGGAACGACAATGGCATTTTCACCGATATTAATGCAGGGTTGGAAGGAACATACGGTGGTTCTGCTGCCTGGGGAGATTATGATAGCGATGGTGACCTCGATATCCTGCTTACCGGAAGCGGCGTATCAAAGATCTATAACAACAATGCAGGAGTCTTCACCGGAATAGATGCAGGTTTAGCTGAAATAAACTATGGTTCTGCAACCTGGGGCGACTATGATAATGATGGTGACCTGGATATTCTGCTGACAGGTGCCGGTTATTCCAAAATATTCCGGAATGACAGCGGTGTTTTTACTGATATTGAGGAACCGATTGAAGGAGCTTCTAACAGCTCAGCAGCCTGGGGCGATTATGATAACGACGGCGATCTTGACATAATACTGACCGGTAGTGGCTCTTCAGGTTATATTTCGAAGATCTATAAAAATAATTCTCTGACCGCAAATGTTGTTCCAGCGGTTCCATCGAATCTCCAGGCAAGTCTTGGATCGAACAAGGTGACATTAAGCTGGACCAAATCAACAGACTCAAAAACCGCACAGGACGGACTCACCTATAATGTATATATAGGAACAACTGCAGGCTCGGTGAACAAAAAATCCCCAATGGCAGCCCTTCCCGGAGGATACAGGAGAATAGTCCAAAGAGGTACTCAAAACAATTCATGGGCAATAAAAAAGCTTACAGCAGCCACATATTACTGGAGCGTACAGGCGATAGACAACAATTTTTCAGGATCAGCCTTTGCAACTGAAGGCTCATTTACGATTGCCTTCACAAATTCCATTGCTCCTGAGGCAGATCAGGTTTTAGGAATAAATCAGAACGGCGCTTTACTGACAGTTACTGAGTCAAGCACACCGACATCGAGGCAGTGGAAGTATTCGACAGTAAGCGGAGGCCCTTATGATCAGTCAATTTCAGGAGCCACAGCAACAACCTATACGCCTAATTTCTCTGCATTCGGTACCTACTATGTGGTTTGTGTATCGTCAAAAAATGCGATTGATTATGCGACCAATGAGGTGAAAATAAGTGTTTCTGCCTTTGCAGAACAGAAAGGGATCGCTTTAACAGGTGTAGATAATTGTTCGGTAGTATGGGGTGATTATGATTACGATGGCGACCTGGATATTTTACTGACAGGATACTCGAATTCGGGATATATTTCCAGGATTTACAGGAATGATCTCGGCGTTTATAATGATATTAACGCAGGTTTAACAGGAGTTGAATGGAGTGCTGCTGCATGGGGTGATTACGATAATGATGGCGACCTGGATTTATTATTGACAGGTGGATACTATAGCTCTGGCTTGAATTATATATCGAAGATTTACAGGAACGATGCAGGCACTTTTACAGATATTAATGCAGGTTTGACCGGAGTTTATGAAGGTTCAGTAGCCTGGGGTGATTATGATAATGATGGTGACCTGGATATTTTATTAACGGGTTATGACGGATCAAATTCTGTTTCAAAAATCTACAGGAACGATGCAGGAGTTTTCACAGATATCAATGCAGGTTTATCCGGAGTCAGCGGCAGTTCTGTTGTATGGGGTGATTATGACAATGACAGCGACCTGGATATCCTGTTAACGGGCAGCTGGAATTCAATAATATACAGGAATGACAATGGCATTTTTTCTGATATTAATGCAGGTTTACAGGGAATATCAGGTGGCTCTGCTGCCTGGGGAGATTATGACAGCGATGGTGACCTAGATATCCTGATTACCGGAGGTGGAATATCAAAAATCTATAAAAACAACGCAGGCGTTTTCACCGAAATCAATGCAGATTTGCCAGGGATATATAATGGCAGTTCTGTCTGGGGTGACCTTGATAATGACGGTGATCTTGATATTATTTTAAACGGTTGGGACGACATCTTAGGTTCTTATATAGCAAAAATCTACCGTAATGACACAGACACGACTATTGATATCACTAATGCCCTGACAGGATACTCCCTCGCAGCAGTGTACTCATCTTCTGTGGCCCTGGGAGATTATGACAATGACGGGGATCTGGATGTTTTACTGGCCGGTTACCTAAGCTCTTCCGGGCGTGTTTCAAAGGTGTACAAGAATAACACATCACCGGCGAATACCGTTCCGACAGCACCCACAAATCTCCAGGCAAGTCTTGGAGCAAACAAAGTAACATTAAGCTGGAACAAATCGACCGATACAAAAACCACGCAGAATGCTCTCACCTATAATGTATATATAGGAACCACTGCAGGCTCGGTGAACAAAAAATCTCCCATGGCAGCCCTGCCCGGAGGATATCGGAGAATCGTTCAGAGAGGTACTCAAACCAATTCCTGGACAATAAAAAAGCTTACAGCTGGTACATATTACTGGAGTGTACAGGCGCTAGACAACAATTTTGCGGGATCAACCTTTGCAACTGAAGGCTCATTTACAGTTGCCTTCTCGAATTCCATTGCTCCGGTAGCCGATCAGGTTTTAGGAGTAAATCAGAACGGCACTGTACTGACAGTCACCGAGTCAAGCACACCGACATCGAGGCAGTGGAAGTATTCAACAATAAGCGGAGGTCCTTATGATCAGACAATTTCAGGGGCCACAGCGACAACCTATACGCCTAATTTTGCAGCATTCGGGACCTACTATGTAGTTTGTGCTTCAATAAAGAATGCGATTGAATATGCTTCCAATGAGGTGAAAATAAGTGTTCCTGCCTTTGCAGAACAGACAGGGATCACTTTACCAGGATTAGATGATTGTTCGGTAGTATGGGGTGATTATGACAGTGACGGTGACCTGGATATTTTGCTGACCGGATACTCGAATTCGGACTTTTTATCAAGGGTTTACAGGAATGATCTAGGCGTTTATAATGATATTAACGCAGGTTTGATAGGAGTTGTAGAGAGTTCTGCCGCATGGGGTGACTATGATAATGATGGAGACCTGGATATATTATTGACAGGTTACTATTGGAATTCTGGTGACTATTATATTTCAAAGATTTACAGGAACGATGCAGGCACTTTTACAGATATCAATGCCGGTTTAACCGGAGTCAGCTCAAGTTCGGTAGCATTGGGTGATTATGATAATGATGGAGACCTGGATATCTTATTAGCAGGTTATAACGGGTCAATTTCCGTTTCAAAAATCTATAGGAATGATGCAGGAATTTTCACAGATATTACTGCCGATTTAACCGGGATCTCGGATGGTTCTGCTGCATGGGGCGATTATGACAGCGATGGAGACCTCGATATCCTGATTACCGGAAGCGGCATATCAAAAGTCTATAACAACAATGCAGGGATTTTCACCGAAATCAATGCTGGCCTGACCGGGGTAAGTGAGAGCACTGCGGTCTGGGGCGACCTTGATAATGACGGAGACCTTGATATTATATTAAACGGCTATAACAATACATTAAGTTCTTATATTACTAAGTTTTACCGTAATGCCACTGACACAATCATTGATATCACAAATACTTTAACAGGATACTCACTGGCAGCAGTATACAACTCTTCTGTGGCCCTTGGCGATTATGACAACGACGGGGATCTGGATGTTTTGCTGGCCGGTTATTTAAGCTCTTACGGACGTGTTTCAAAGGTATACAAGAATAACACATCACCGGCAAATACCGTTCCGGCAGCACCCACGAATCTTCAGGCAAGTCTTGGAGCGAACAAGGTTACGCTCTCCTGGAACAAATCAACAGACACAAAAACTGCGCAGAACGGGCTCACTTATAATCTTTATATAGGAACTACTGCAGGCACAGTAAACAAAAAATCTCCAATGGCAGCTCTGCCTGACGGATACAGGAGAATTGTCCGGAGCGGGGCTACTCAAACCAATTCCTGGACTATTAACAGGCTCTCCGCAGGCACTTATTACTGGAGCGTACAGGCAATAGACAATAATTTTGCGGGATCAGCCTTTGCAACTGAAGGGACATTTACGGTTGCCTTCTCGAATTCTATTGCTCCGGTAGCCGACCAGGTTTTAGGAGTAAATCAGAACGGCACTGTACTGACAGTCACTGAGTCAAGCACACCGACATCGCGGCAGTGGAAATATTCGACTGTTAGCGGAGGTCCTTATGATCAGTCAATTTCAGGGGCCACAGGAACGACCTACACACCTAATTTTGCGGCATTCGGGACCTACTATGTGGTTTGTGCTTCAATAAAGAATGCGATTGAATATGCTTCCAATGAGGTGAAAATAAGTGTTCCTGCCTTTGCAGAACAAACAGGTATCGCTTTGACCGGGGTGGATTTAGGTTCGGTCGCGTATGCTGATTATGATAACGACGGAGACCTGGATATATTACTTACAGGAAACTCAGGCTCAGGAGCGATATCAAAAATCTACAGGAATGATCTTGGCGTTTATAATGATATTAGTGCCGGTTTAACCGGAGTATACAGGAGCTCTGCTGCATGGGGTGATTATGATAACGACGGTGACCTGGATATTTTATTGACGGGTTATGTAGGATCAAATGGCATTTCAAGAATCTACAGGAACGATGCCGGCACTTTCACAGATATAGCTGCAGGTTTAACCGGAATCTGGGATGGTTCAGCTGTCTGGGGCGATTATGATAATGACGGTGACCTGGATATTTTATTAACAGGCTATGACGGATCAACTGATATTTCGAGAATCTACAGGAACGATGCCGGAATTTTCACAGATATCAATGGAGGTTTAGCCGGAACAGGCGGCGGTTCAGTTGCAGCCTGGGGTGATTATGATAATGATGGCGACCTGGATATCCTGTTAGTTGGCAGCTGGAATTCACTGGTTTATCGGAATGACAATGGCATTTTCACCAATATCAATGCCGGTTTGACAGGTGTGACCAATTGTTCTGCGGTCTGGGGAGATTATGACAGCGATGGTGACCTCGATATCCTGCTTACCGGAGGCGGCATATCAAAAATCTATAGGAATAATGCAGGTGTCTTTACAGATATGAATGCTGGATTGATCGGGATTTATGAGAGCACTGCAGCCTGGGGTGACCTTGATAATGATGGGGACCTGGATATTATTTTGAACGGCTGGGACGATAACTTAGATTCTTATATTACTAAGTTTTACCGTAATGACGGTGATACAACAATTGATATTACGAATACTTTGACAGGATACTCACTGGCAACAGTATATAACTCTTCTGTTACCCTTGGTGATTATGACAATGACGGAGATCTTGATGTATTACTTACAGGTTATTTAATTTCTACAGGTAGTGTAACGAAAGTATACAAGAATAACACATCTGCCGCAAATACTGTTCCTGCAGCGCCCACGAACCTGCAGGCAAGCCTTGGAGCAAACAAAGTAACATTGAGCTGGAATAAATCAACTGACACAAAAACCGCACAGAGCGGGCTCACATATAATGTTTATATTGGAACCATTGCAGGCTCAGTGAACAGGAAGTCTCCTATGGCAGCACTGCCTGGAGGATACAGGAGAATAGTTCAGAGAGGGGCCGCTCAAGCCAATTCCTGGACGATAAAAAGCCTCACGGCAGGCACCTATTACTGGAGCGTACAGGCGATAGACAATAATTTTGCAGGATCAGCTTTTGCTGCCGAAGGCTCATTCATTGTTTCTTATTCAAATTCAATAAGTCCCGTTACTGATCAATCCCTGCTGATCAATCAGAACGGTACTGTACTGACAGTGACCGAATCAAGCACTCCAACATCGAGACAGTGGAAATATTCAACTGTGAGCGGCGGCCCTTATGACCAAACAATTACAGGGGCCACAGGGACAACATATACGCCTGGTTTTTCTTCATACGGGACTTACTATGTGGTATGTGTGTCGACAAAAAATGCGATTGAATATGCTACCAATGAAGTGAAAATAAGTGTTCCTGCCTTTACTGAACAAACTGGGTTAAATTTAACGGGAATTTATAGAGGCTCAGTAGCCTGGGGTGATTATGACAGCGATGGTGATCTGGATATATTATTAACAGGGGATGACGGATCAAATTATATCTCAAAAATATATCGGAACGATGCAGGAGTTTTCACGGATATCATTGCCGGCTTAAAAGGAGTATACAGAAGTTCTGTTGCCTGGGGCGACTATGATAACGACGGCGATCTGGATATACTGTTGACTGGTGAATATTATAACTCTGGTTGGTTTTATGTATCAAATATATACCAAAATGATGCGGGAGTTTTCACAGATAAAAATGCCGGTTTAGCCGGAGTATATGATGGTTCAGTTGCCTTGGGCGATTATGATAATGATGGCGATCTGGATATCTTATTAACAGGTTATGACGGATCAAATTCCGTTTCAAAAATCTACAGGAATGATGCAGGAGTTTTTACCGATATCACTGCCGGTTTAACCGGAGTAAACGCCAGTTCAGTTGCATGGGGGGATTATGACAATGATGGTGACCTGGATATTCTGTTAACAGGCAACAGTGATTCAAGAATTTACAGGAATGATACAGGAGTTTTTACCAATATCAATGCTGGTTTAGCCGGAGTAAGTAACAGTTCAGTCGCATGGGGCGATTATGATAATGATGGCGACCTTGATATCCTGTTGACCGGAAGTGGTTATTCAAAGATCTATAAAAATGATGCAGGAATCTTTACCGATATAAATGCAGGTCTAACCGGAATAAACTATGGTTCTGTAACCTGGGGCGATTATGACAATGACGGCGACCTGGACATTCTGTTGACAGGTTCCGGTTATTCAAAGATCTATAAGAATGATGCAGGAGTCTTTACCGACATAAATGCAGGTTTAACCGGAATAAACTATGGTTCTGTAACCTGGGGCGATTATGATAATGATGGCGATCTGGACATTTTATTAGCTGGATCTTATACATCCAAAGTATACAAAAACAACAGTATTGTTGCAAATACAGTGCCATCTGCCCCGACAAATCTGCTTGCATCTGCACTCAGCGTGAACAAGGTCAGCTTTACCTGGAACAAGGCAACAGACAGCAAAACGCCGCAGAATACACTTACATATAACATCCGCATTGGAACTGCAGCGGGAGGGAGCAGTATCGTTGGTCCGATGGCCTCAGTGAGCACAGGATTCCGTAGAATTCCGGCAATAGGTAACGCGGAACTCAGGAGTAACGGATACACTATCACCAACCTGGCTCCGGGGAAATATTACTGGAGCGTGCAGGCAATTGACCAGGCTTATGCCGGAGGTGCATGGGCTGCTGAAGGACAGTTCAACCTTCTGGCAGCTCCTGTGGCCAGTGCAGCAACCAATATTGCTGAGACCAGCTTCACTTCTCACTGGTCAGCCTCAACAGGGGCAACAGGATACAAGCTGGATATCGCAACCGACTCAACTTTCACAACGATTGTAACAGGCTACAATAGTAAGGATGTGGGTAATATTACAAGCGCAAATGTCTCGGGACTTACTTCCGGCTCTATCTACTATTACAGGCTCCGTGCATATAATGCAGGAGGAACAAGCATCGTCTATTCAAACGTGATTAAAACCATTACCCTTGGCATTCCTGCAGCACCGGTAGCAACTGATGCAACCAGTGTTGTACAGACAAGCTTCACTGCAAACTGGAACAGCTCACCCAATGCCAACAGTTATGAGCTGGATGTTTCGACAAGCAATACATTTTCATCATTCCTCCCTGGCTTTAGCAACATATATGTGGGAAATGTAACCAGCTATAGTGTGACCGGACTTACAGCGAACACTGTTTATTACTACAGGGTCCGCGCATCCAATAGTTATGGGGCAAGCTTGAATTCGGGTACAATTACTGTTACAACACTGATGAATCCGCCGGCAACACCGGCCGGCCTTACAGCTTCTTCATGCAATAACCTGGTTACTCTGAGCTGGACAGCAATCACAGATGCGAATTTCCTCCGGTACATTATTTTTGGAGGAACATCCGCCAGTCCAACTACAAAAATTGACTCCACGTCCACAATCTCAAGTGTTGCCAAAACAATTTCAGGATTAACACCCGGAGTCACTTATTATTTCCGTGTAACAGCCGTGAATACAGTGGGTATGGCCAGTTCTTACAGCAGTGAAGTTTCAGCAAAAGTGAAAAAAGGTGTTGTTCCTAAAATAAAGGCAAAATGGAACAATGTGCTTATCTGCTATAACGTCGGTGATTCATTGACAAGCTGGCAGTGGTTTAAGGGAGGAATTGCAATTTCCGGCGCAACAAAGCAATATTATGTGACTGCCAAATCGCCGGGAAGTTATTATGTTTGGGCAACTGATAAAAACGGATGTCAGAATCCTTCAGCTGCAATTAATATTACAGGAACAAAGTCGGCATATGTATATCCGAATCCGGCCAGTAAGAATATAACTTTGAGCATCAGCGGCGATGATTACGGAAGAACATTGATAAGATTTTACAATTCGACCGGGGTCAAAGTTATTGAACTTCAGACCGAGAAGCTGGACTTTAAGCTTGATAGCGAAATTGCTCTGCCCGGGCTGCAAAGCGGGACGTATACAATTGAAGTCCTGGTCAATAATGAACTATTCAGCACTTCAAAAATTGTTGTTATTAAATAGTTACTTAAGCAATTATTATAATATGAAGAATATAGCATCAAATAGCAAGTATTTTTTCCTGTTGTTCTTCTTGCTGACCGCGCTTAATACAGCATTGTTCCCGCAAGGTACCGAATCAAGAAAGCGTGCGGGAGGACAGATGAATAAGCTATGTATGACCATTTACCTGAATCCATCGATGACCAAAGTCTCATCAGGAGAAATAGCTGGCTTATCAGAGTTAAGCACCAGTGGCGGAAAATCATTGCATGGGGCTCTGGATCTGGATTATTTCTTTTCCAGGGCAGCCGGAATAAGCTTTGGAATCGGATATAGCGGCTTCTCGTCGCAACTGTCTCTTGTTTCATGGTCTGATAATTATTCTACAAAAGATTCCGAAAACGAATCTTATGTAATGACCATCAATGGATCTTCAATCGTTGAAAACAATAAGATCGGTTACATTCATATTCCGGTGGGCTTATCACTACGATTTCCTGCTGAGGGTAAAATTGGTTTTTGCCTGCAGGGAGGGATTGGGTTTGATATACCTCTGGTTAAAAGTTATGATGGAAGCGGAAAATTTTCTTATTCCGGATATTATGCAACATACAATGTGACCCTTTCAGATATACCGGTTTATTTCCCAAGCAATGTACCTACTACTGCAACAGGTGATTTGGAGCTGAAACCTTTCAGCCTTTCAGTTAATGCTTCAGGCAGTGTCTTTGTTTCTTTAAGTAAAAAAATGCAGGTTCTTATTGGCGGCCATTATAACAGGGCGCTTTCAAATATTTTATCTTCTGGTCCGGATCCAAACTTCATGATATCCTCAAAAGCCGATGAAATGAACAGTCTTCTGGAAGGAAGCTCGGGAGCCAGTGTTCAGGCAATTGGTTTAAGTCTGGGACTAAGGTATTTCCTGAAATAAGATAATTAATATCCTTTCTCCCTTACTTTCACTGCCCTTTTCTTATAACATATAGATCATTGTTGAAAGTCGTGCTTTCACAGGCAATAGCATTAATCAGTTGACTATTTTTTACCTTTAAGAAAATCGAAAAAATAATTCTTCTATAATTTTGATAATGAGAAATATAAAATATTCAATTCTGTCGGTTTCAATATTTTTGAGCCTGTCAGGTCCGCTTTTTGCCCAGAAGCAGACTACGTATTGCAACCCAGTCAATATTGACTATGGATATACACCTATTCCGGATTACACAGCGGCTGGCAAACACAGGGCTACAGCTGATCCGGTTATCGTAAATTATAAAGGTGATTATTATCTCTTTTCGACAAATCAGTGGGGATACTGGTGGAGCAGCGATTTGCTTAAATGGAAATATATTTCCAGAAGATTTTTGCGGCCATGGAACAACAGCTATGACGAGCTGTGCGCTCCGGCTGTTGGGATAATAAGCGATACGATGCTGGTCTTTGGATCAACCTATACCAGGACTTTTTCAATCTGGATGAGCACGGATCCGAAAAACAATATCTGGAAGCCACTGATAGATTCTTTCGAAATCGGTGGTTGGGATCCTGCATTTTTCACTGACGATAATGGGAAATTATACATGTACAACGGAAGCAGCAACAAATACCCTGTTTATGGCATTGAACTGAACAGGAAGACATTACAGCCTGCCGGTACAAGAAAAGAGATGTACATGCTTGAGCCATGGCGCTATGGATGGCAGCGTTTCGGTGAGAACTATGATGATACTTTTCTTGATCCATTCATTGAAGGCGCCTGGATGACAAAACATAACGGCAGATATTACCTGCAATACGGTGCTCCCGGAACTGAATTCAGCGGGTATGCCGACGGAGTTGTGGTTGGCGATGATCCCTTGGGATATTTTTCTCCTCAATCGATGCCTTTCAGCTATAAGCCCGGCGGATTTGCCAGAGGGGCAGGGCATGGTGCGACATTCCAGGATAACTGGAAGAACTACTGGCATGTATCAACAATAGCAATTTCAGTAAAGAATAATTTTGAGCGGAGGATTGGCATCTGGCCGGCCGGTTTTGATCAAGACGGTATAATGTTCTGCAACCAGGCATTCGGGGATTATCCGACGTACCTGCCTGACGGAACAGAAGATCATCTTAAGAGCCGTTTCACCGGCTGGATGCTGCTTAATTTCAACAAACCTGTCATGGTATCATCCACATATGGAAGTTATTATTCCAACTTTGCAGTAGATGAGGATATTAAAACATACTGGAGCGCTGAAACGGGTAATCCCGGCGAATGGATGCAGTCTGATCTTGGCACAATATCAACAGTAATGGCAATCCAGATCAACTATGCGGACCAGGATGCTGAATTTCTCGGAAAATCAACCGAAGTATATCATCAGTACAGGATACTTGAATCAAAGGACGGTAAAAAGTGGAATATTCTGGTTGACAAAAGCAAAAACATGGCAGATGTACCTCATGACTATGTTGAATTGCCCAGGCCTGTTCAGACGAGATACCTCAAACTGGAAAATCTGCATATGCCCACAGGTAAATTCAGCATCAGCGGATTCAGAGTCTTTGGCCAAGGAACAGGCCAGGCGCCTTCATCTGTTACAGGATTTACAGTGCTGAGGACCGAGAAAGACAAACGAAGCGCATGGATAAAGTGGAACAGAGTTGATAATGCCTATGCATACAATATTTACATAGGTATTACCCCTGACAAGCTGTATAACTGTATAATGGTATACAATGCAAATGAATACTGGCTGAAAACTATGGATAAGGAAAAACTATATTATTTTGCCATTGAGGCGATTAATGAAAACGGTATTGGTGAGAGAAGTTCAATAATTAAACAATAAACCCATGAAAAACAGACGATTACCTATTGTCCTCCTTCTTGTAACAATTATGTTTGCGAGTAGCTGCAAGACAAAGCCGGGAGATGTTGCATCTCTTTATAACAAGAAGGCAGATTCCATTATCAAACTTATGACTCTCGATGAAAAGATAGGACAGGTGTCGCTTTTTACAAGCGACATGTCACTGACCGGGCCGACCATGAGGAATGATTATATTGATCTTATCAGGCAGGGAAAGGTCGGCGCTGTCTTTAATGCCTATACTGTGGATTTTGTAAGGAATCTTCAGAAAATAGCCGTTGAAGAAACCCGCCTGCATATTCCTCTGATCTTTGGATATGACGTTATTCATGGTCACAGGACAATCTTTCCGATAAACCTTGGACAGGCAGCATCATGGGATACTGCAATGATCGAAAAATCAGAGCGTATCGCAGCCATTGAAGCCACGGCTGAGGGTCTCAACTGGGTATTTGCTCCTATGGTAGATATTGCACGTGATCCAAGATGGGGAAGGGTGATGGAAGGAGCAGGTGAGGATACCTTCCTGGGATCGCTGATATCAGCTGCCAGGGTACGAGGTTTCCAGGGATCTTCATTGTCAGATAATAATACCGTTCTTGCATGTGTGAAACACTTTGCAGCCTACGGAGCGCCCCAGGGAGGAAGAGACTACCATGTGGTGGATATGTCGGAGAGATCTCTCTATGAATGGTATCTCCCTCCATATCAGGCAGCTGTGGATGCAGGTGTCGGTTCTGTAATGACTTCATTCAATGAAATTGCAGGAGTTCCGGCAACGTCAAACAGATGGCTGCTGACCGACCTGCTTCGCGATGACTGGAAATTTGATGGTTTTATCGTAACCGACTATAGCTCGCTTAATGAGCTGATCCCTCATGGCGTCGCTTCGGATCTTTCGCAAGCATCAGAGCTTGCAATGAATGCAGGAGTTGATATGGATATGCAGGGAAGCGCATTTCTGACACAACTTACCGATCTGGTGAAATCAGGGAAAGTGAGTGAAGAGACACTTGATAATGCGGTTCGCAGGATCCTTGTAGCAAAGTACAAACTGGGATTATTCGATGATCCGTACAAATACTGTGATAAAAAGAGGGAAGCTGAGGAGATAATGACTCCTGAGCACCGCTCGTTTGCCAGGGAATTTGTGGCAAAATCATGCGTACTTCTTAAGAATAATAATACGCTTCCCGTTCCGAAGTCAGCCAGGACCATCGCTGTGATCGGTCCGCTTGCAGATTCAAAGATGGATATGCTCGGGTTCTGGTTTGGGGCAGGGCAGTTTGATAAAGCTGTCACCCTGGTTGAAGGAATTAAGAACAAGGTAGGAAGTACTGTTAATTTATTAACAGCAAAAGGATGCAATGTGAATGATAACGACCTGAGCGGGATCAACCAGGCAGTTTCGACAGCGAAAAAAGCTGATTTCATTATCCTCGCCCTTGGAGAGAATTTCATGATGAGCGGCGAGGCTGCCAGCCGTACAGATATCTCCCTGCCAGGAGTGCAGATGGAGCTGGCTGAGGCTATAATCAGGACAGGTAAACCTGTTGCCGTAGTCCTGTTTAATGGGAGGCCTCTTGCAATTCCCAAACTCGATAAAATGGCTCCGGCAATACTTGAAACATGGTTTGGTGGCACTGAGGCCGGAAACGGAATTGCTGATGTCCTGTTCGGAGACGTGAATCCTTCAGGGAAGATCACCATGACATTCCCACTGAATGTCGGGCAAATTCCAATATTCTATAATTCAAAGAATACGGGAAGGCCTATAAATCGGGAAAATCCTTATGAGAAGTTCAAATCAAATTATCTTGACAGTCCCAATACTCCGCTCTATCCTTTTGGCTACGGATTGAGTTATACAACATTCAGTTACTCGGATATAAAGCTTAACAAGCAATCATTCGGGGGAACTGAACAGATTATCGCTTCTGTTGAGGTGAAAAATACCGGCGACAGGGATGGAGAAGAAATTGTGCAGCTTTATATCAGGGACCTTATCGGCGATGTGACAAGACCTGTTAAGGAGCTGAAGGGTTTTATGAAGGTCCTGATAAGGAAAGGGGAAACAGCCAGTATATCTTTTACGATATACCCGAAAGATCTGTCGTATTATCATCAGGATATGAGTTACAGCTATGATCCGGGTGACTTTGAACTCTTTATCGGAACAAACTCTACCGATAATAAAAAAACGGAATTTTCTATTATTGATTAGTATAACTTGAGATATATTGCATGTGATTATTTGAACAGGCCTGTTGATAAATGAAAAAATATTATTCATTTTTCCATTGCTATATCACTAAATTATAGTATCTTCGCACCGTAAAAATTTAAACTAAAACGATTAATTTTAAACAAATCGGAAGTTTTAAATAAACAAAGTATTAAAAAATCTAGAAATGAAAAGTAAAATTTTAATGGGACTGGCAGCTATCGCAATGGTTGCTGTTCTTTCCAGTTGCGGAAAAAAACCGCAAGTTGAAATTGATGCAACCAATGCTGCTATTGAGGCTGCTAAGGTAGCAGAAGCTAATGTTTATTTACCTGCTGAATTCGCAGCAGTACAGGATTCACTGAACGCTGTTATGGCTGCAATTGAAGCCAAAGAAGGAAAATTATTTAAAGGCATGGCAGCTGAAAAAGAAAAATTAGCTGCTGTTACAACACTGGCAAATGAGGTCGCCGGTAAAGTAGCCGCCAAGAAAGATGAAATTAAGAAAGAAGCTGAAACTCTTCTGAACGACATAAAGAATGTTGTTACTGAAAACGGCAAGCTCGTTCTCAAACTCCCGAGAGGTAAAGAAGGTGCTGCTGTTATTGAGCAGATCAAAGCTGACCTGTCAAATGTCGACGCTGCAGTTGCTGAAGCTCAGGGCGCATATGACAAGGGTGCTTTCATGGATGCACTTAACAAGATCAAAGCTGCTAAAGAAAAAGCTGACGGTTTGAACGCTGAAATCAAGGAAGCTTTAACAAAAGCAAGGATCAGATTCTAATCTGTCATCAATTTCATGAAATAAGAAATATCCCCGGGTTTATCCCCGGGGTTTTTTTTGGGTAACTAAAATCACTTTTAATGGGAAAACCCTGGTGGCATATTCTTATAATTTCTGCAATTGCAGTTTTCATAACCCTGATGGTTTTCCTTTTCTTTTATCCTGTTCCTCCTCCTCCCGCAAAAGAAATGAAGGAGGCACGTGAAGCTATTTCCCTGGCCCGCAAAAACAAAGCTGATATCTACTCAGAGGAACTGTTCAAAGAAACCATGAATTGTTACGATTCTGCAATGGCCAACTGGAGGCGCGAAAACACAAAGTTCATCTATAAAAGAAATTACAGCAAAATACTCGCCCTGGCTGAATTATCCTCAAATAAAGCAAAAGAAGCTTCTGAAATCTCAGTATACAATACTTCAAGCCTCAGGGTCCGCCTGGAACAGGAGTTGAAAGACATTAACGACCTTATGGCAAAGATCAATAAGATCTTCCCGACATATCCCCTGACAATCGAAGTACGTAATAAGATATCATTGGGAAAAATGCTGATGAGGGAAGCGGAATTAGCTTATAGGGAAGGCAATTACCTCCAGGCAGAGAGCAAGATATCAGATTCAAAGTCTCTCCTGGGATCTTCTTATCAATATGCTGATGAAAACCTGAAGAGTTATTTCAGATCATATCCTCAATGGAAAATATGGATTGACAGCACTTTAGCCTTATCGAGAGAAAGTCATGATTACTCGATCATCGTCGACAAATTTTCACATAAATTTTTTGTTTATCTTGACGGAACAAAAATTACCGAATTCACTGCGGCCTGAGGGCATGTATAAAATATCCAGGAAATTTGAAAGTGACAGTACCAAGTATTATAAGGCGCTTCTGATTAACTACCCGAATGAGGAGGATACATTGGAATTCAATCATGCCATAGAAAGCGGCAGTATATCACGCTCAGCCAGGATAGGGGATATGATAGAAATTCATGGAAACGGCGGAAGAGGCGCAGACTGGACTGCGGGATGCATCGCTCTGAAAGACAGGGAAATGGATAGTATATTCAAGTATGTGAGGGAGGGAACTCCTGTAACAATTGTTGGATCTATGTACAGCCTCAGGCATGTCCTGAACAGATAAATCTGCACTGATGGAAGATGAATTCATACCTGATAACGGATTACTTCCCGGCATAGAAAAGACACCGGCTGAAAATGATCCTGATGCCACAGAAGAGATAAAAGGCACCGGCAATTCATTTTACCAGAGAATACTTGATAATGAAAAGGTTATAAGAGTTCTGCGGCCATTATCAATGGGGCTCCTTATCTTATTAATCATAGCTTCACTGTTTGCCTTTTTTATCAATGCAATTCCGGCAATACAAGAGATTCCCCGGGTGGTAAAAATTGTCATTGAAAATTCAGATGAACTGAAGAAGGACGCAGTTTATAAGAAACAGATAGCTCAGATAAAGAGAGATGTTCAGCGTCTTTCAAGAAAATATAACAGCTATACATCGGGTCAATCATACCTTGTGATCAACACAACTGATAACCTCTTTTGTCTTTACAGGAATAAGAAGCTTGTGAGAGAAGGCCATTGCAGCACAGGCAGTTATAAATTGCTAAAAACAGAGGAAGGAAGAAGCTGGACATTTAAGACTCCAAAGGGAAGATTCTGGATACAGGGGAAAACTACAAATCCTTACTGGAAGAAACCTGACTGGGCATTTGTTGAGGAAGGACTGCCAATACCTCCTCAGGACCACTATTCGAGGTATGAATACGGAGTGCTTGGAGAATATGCGCTCGCCCTGGGTGATGGTTACCTGATCCACGGAACCATTTACAAAAGGTTTCTGGGCATGCCCGTAACTCATGGTTGTGTCCGTCTTAATGATGAAGATCTGAAGGTTATTTTTAATACCCTCAGCATAGGATCTAAAGTATACATATTCTGATCCGGATAAGAACCGATATGGAAACAGAAAAAGAATATACATCTGCAGACAGGAAATACAAAATAATTGTATGGATAGTCATCGTACTGTGTTTCCTGATTTATTATTCGATCATGACATTGCTGGCCCCGGCAAAAAAATATAAAGAATTAAAAAACATATACGGGTTCAGGCAGGATGAAAAGAAACCTGTCGACGAAAGGATATTTACTGATTCAACATATCTGTCATTATTAAAGGAGAAATCATTCCTTCAGTCAAAAGTTGCAATGGCTGAGTCCGATTCAATTTACCTTACTATCGACATGCCTGATAGTACTGTAAACCTTGAGATAAACGGTGTGGTTGTCCATAAAGCAGATATAAAGAAGATGAAAGTCAGCAGGATGTTAAGCGCAAAAAACGATTATGTCATTCTGTCAATGCTTTCCAATCCATTTACGATCAGTAAGAGTATAGCTTCCATTGAGAAGGAACCGCTCATGATCAGGATGGCTCCTAAAGATACTTCTGAATTCAAACCTGATATTATTCCCGATACTGCCGATTATGAACCGGTGAACTACATTTTGGAAATGGATAACGGAACGAGACTTTTTATCTATCAGGAAGGAAAATTACGGTCTGGTGACGGGATACGTCTTTTCATATTTAACCTGCGGTACAGGCTGATCAATGCCGGGAATACATTCTTAAGAGTTGTTACTTTCAGGGTACCTGATTATCAGCCATTTATTAAACTACGGATCCCCCGCACCGACGCAAAGATCATCTACAGGGCTCTCCCTGAACAAGGGCAGGTAGCTGTTTACTTCTGAACATGCTTATGCCTGAAGAGTATGACGAAGAGGATTACCACCACCAGGGCATAACCCGCAAAGGTGAACCAGATCCCCTTCCAGTCGAATACGCCGCCTCCCAGGGTAAAGTATTTGTCAATCACGATCCCGCTTATCCTGCTGCCAAGGAAAGCACCGAAGCCGTTAGTCATCATCATGAACAGGCCCTGGCCGCTGGCACGTATGTCAGGAGTACACTGGGTCTCAACGAAGAGGGAACCCGAGATATTGAAGAAATCAAAGGCCATACCGTAAATGATGCATGAGAGGATGATCAGCCAGAGCCCTTCGGCGGGATTTCCGAATCCGAACAGGCCGAAACGGAGAATCCAAGCCACCATGCTCATCAGCATCACCTTCTTTATCCCGAATTTTTTCAGGAAAAAGGGAATGGTAAGAATGAAGAGGGTTTCGGAGATCTGTGAGACTGACATTATTATGGCTGGATACCTTACGGCAAGAAGGTCTTTATACTCCGGTATGTCTGCAAAATCGTGCAGAAAAGTGTCGCCGTAGGCGTTGGTCAGCTGCAGAGCACCGCCCAGGAGCATGGCGAAGATGAAAAAGATGGCCATTTTGGAACTTTTGAAAAGTCTGAAGGCATTGAGACCCAGCTCTTCTGCCAGTTTCTTCTTGTGTCCCCTGCCCAGTGGCGGACACTTTGGGAGGGTAAAGGCATAGAGACCAAGCAGGAGAGAGGCGGCAGCCGCAACATAGAACTGCAAGGGTGAGGTTTCAAAGCCCAGCAGGCTTACCACCCACAGCGCCACTATGAAGCCGATCGTACCCCAGACCCTCACCGGCGGGTAATCCTTTATTATATCCATACCACTCTTTTTCATAGAGCTGTATGCCACCGTGATAGCCAGAGCCAGGGTGGGCATGTAGAACATCATCGTAAGCAGCAGAATCCAGAAAAAGGTGTCAGGATTAGTGATGGACGGAATTAGTGTAAGCAGGACGGCACCTGCAATGTGAAAGATGCCATACACCCTTTCGGCATTGACCCACCTGTCGGCAATGATCCCGGCAATGGCCGGCATGAAGAGTGAAGCCAGTCCCATTGTTGAAAAGATAGCTCCGAAATCGGTTCCTGACCAGTTTTTGTTCTGAAACCAATATGCCCCGATGGTTAGCAACCACGATCCCCAGATAAAGAACTGGAGGAAGTTCATTATGATAAGCCGGCCTCTGAGTCCCATGCTTTAGATTATTTATTACATTAATTTACGAAGATAACAAGCTATTCTAAACTAAGGAGCCACTCTGATAAAATGTTGAAAAAAGAGGTACCATCCGGGGCTCACGATCCTATGGAGAAGGCTGGCAAAACCAAAATACAATAAGCCCTGAAAGGGCATAATTTGAATAACCACCGGCAACCGCCGGTGGCAGGAGGCTAATAAATGATTGTTAGCCCTGAAGGGGCGTAATATAAAAAGGGGATTACACCCTCACTCCGTTCAGGTGTGATCCCCTGGTGGATACCAGCAAAGTTTTAATGAACCCTTACGAGTCTATTTATTTTCCCTTCAGCCCCTTATAAAAGCAAGCTTTTAATGGGGCTTCGGTCAAATAAACAACCCCGCGTTCGCGGGGTTCATTAAAGTTTTGCGGAGAGAGGGGGATTCGAACCCCCGGTCCCGCGTAAGCAGGACAACGGTTTTCGAGACCGCCGCATTCGACCGCTCTGCCATCTCTCCATTTATCCACCGAAGCCCCGAGTCCTCGGGACGAAGACGGACCTGCGCAAATTTGGGCAATTTTCTTTAAAGAATTACGGTCTGCAGAAAAAAAGAGATTGTTTTCTCCCCAATTACTTTTTATATTTTACAAACCTTGTTGTAAAAGAACTCCTGCCGGTGAAAAATCTTATTAAATAAATGCCCGGCGGAAAGTCGTTCAAAGCCAGATCAACCTTTTCTGTATCTGAAAGGTCAATCGCTTCCATTACTCTTCCGTTTAAGTTAATAATCTCTAACCTGCTTATTCCATTCAAATTGTCGATATTGATTAAATCACCGGCAGGGTTCGGGTACACTTTTATCCGGGATTCAAATTTATAATTATTGCCGGCAGATGTGGCATTCTGAGCAACAACCCGGACATTATCAAGGAAGAACCTTTTCGCGAGAGATTCAAATTTTATCTTTGCTGAAGTGATTTCCTCAGTAAGCAGTATTTCTACAGTCTGGAATTCATCGGCAGGAGCAATTGTATTACCAAGCGGAAAGCCGTTAAGTGAAACCTGTACAATTGCAGCATCATCCGGCCATCTTGAAATATCAAATTCAATGAAAACATCTCCTTCATATCCCGACAAATCAATTGACGGAGTCTCAATCCATCCGGGTACATCTGAAGTACCCAGCTTGATCTCTCCGCCCGCTGAATAGACCTTATATCCTGTCCATCCGGGCAGCTGGGTTTTTGTGTCAAGAACACCCGAATAATCATACGAAGATTGAGAAGCATGTGTACCGTTGGAGAAACCTGAGAAATTTTCTGAGAATACTACAGTCTGACCCTCAATATTAAAACTGAGTGATAATAAAAAGGATAACACAACTGTAAATGATAACAGCAGCGATTTTTTCATTTAAGTAAATATTTATTCCTTTAAAAATGTAGCACATGCTAATATACTAAATTTCTTTTTTGCTTACAGAAATTTATAGAGAAAATTCTACCTTAGTAGAAAAATCAACTTCCCCATTTCTAAACGAAAATCATTTACCGTGAAAAAATTTGTTAAATTATTCATTATCACAGCTTTATTTGTAATGGCAATATCTTCATGTAAAAATGAACCTGAGGTTGATAAAACCAACCCGTTCTTCAGCGAGTTCAATACTCCTTATAATATTCCGCCCTTTGAAAGAATAATGGCCAGGCATTATATACCGGCTTTTGAAAAAGGGATGACAGAAGGAAGAATAGAGATTGAAAAAATCATAAACAATAAGGAAGAACCGACATTCTCAAATACAATTGAAGCCCTGGATAAAACCGGTGAACTCCTTACAACTGTATCACAGGTATTTTATGGTCAGGCTAATGCAAATACCAGTGATTCCCTGCAAAGCATTGAGGTTGATATTTCTCCGAAATTATCTGCTTACAATGATGAGATAAGACTTAATCCTGATCTCTTCAGGAAAGTAAAATATGTATATGATAATCAGGCAAAATATAACCTGGATTCAGAACAGAAGTACATCCTCGAAAATCTTTATAAAGGATTTGTAAGGAATGGGGCAAATCTTAACAAACAGGACCAGGATACTCTGAAAAAGATTAATCAGGAGCTCTCTGTGCTTACAGTAAAATACAGTCAGAATGTCCTGGATGAAACGAACAACATCAGGTTTCGTGTTGACAGTAATGGTCTTTCAGGATTACCAGAATCAGTAATGTCTGCAGCTGCAGAAGTAGCAAAAGCAGAAGGAAGCGAAGGATTATTTGTTTTCACAACTCAACGGCCAAGCATTTTCCCTTTTCTGACTTATTCAGATATAAGGGAGCTTCGTCAAAAATTGTACAGCGCATACATAACCCGATGCAATAACGGGAACGAATTTGATAACAATAAGCTGCTTTCAGACATTGTGAGGCTTAGAGCAGAGAGGGCAAAGGTCCTTGGATATAAAACGCATTCCCATACAGTACTCGAACCAAGAATGGCCAAAGTACCTGAGAATGTATATAGTCTTCTTAATAACCTCTGGGAAAAAGCTGTCCCTGTTGCAAAAAATGAGTTGAAGGAGATGCAGAGAATCATTGACAAGGAGGGAGGCAATTTCAAGCTCGAACCTTCAGACTGGTGGTACTATGCAGAGAAGCTAAGAAAACAGAAATATAATCTTAATGATGCTGAGTTAAGGCCTTACTTTAAGCTTGAGAATGTGCGTGAAGGTGTTTTTACCTGCGCCAACAAGCTTTTCGGGATTGTCTTTAATCCTTTGACAGATTGTCCATTACCTCATCCTGATGCACAGGCTTTTGAGGTTAAGGATGCTGACGGCTCCCATATAGGAGTGCTGTATATGGATTTCTTCCCGAGAGATAGCAAACGGCAGGGAGCCTGGTGCATAACATACCGCACCCATCATATCCTCGATGGCAAAACTATAACTCCGATTGCAACGACAGTCTTCAATTTTACTCCTGAAAGCGGAGATGCACCATCTCTTCTGAGCCTGGAAGAAGTCTCAACACTCTTTCATGAATTCGGTCATGCGCTGGATGCCATGTTTAACAGAAATACCTACAACCAGACTTTCGTGGCATGGGACTTTGTCGAACTTCCGTCTCAGCTGATGGAACACTGGGCTACCGAGCCAGAGATGTTGAACATTTACGCAAGGCATTATCAGACAGGTGAAGTGATACCTGCTTCTCTTGTCAGGAAAATAAGGAATAGCGGTTACTTTAACCAGGGATTTGATAATGTTGAGATTCTTGCTGCTTCAATGCTTGATATGGCTTATCATACCCTTGAAGCCCCGGCTGTTGTTGATATTCAAAAGTTTGAAACGGAGTACCTCACGAAAATCGGATTGATCCCTGAAATAATTTCACGTTACAGGAGCACTTATTTCACTCATATCATGGATGGTTATGATTCCGGTTATTATAGTTATACCTGGGCTGCCGTCCTTGATAACGATGCTTTTGAGGCATTCAAGGAAAAGGGGATCTTCGATAAGACTACTGCAGAATCCTACAGGACAAATATCCTGGCGAAGAACGGCATCATGGATCCTATAGAGATGTACGTTAATTTCAGAGGGCGTGAACCAGTTATTGAGCCGCTGCTCAAGAACAAGGGACTAATGCCTAATTGAACGAATTCTCTATTTCATCCAGAGAAACTCCTAATATCTTTTGGGATATATTGTCAAGGATTCTTCTGTCGCCGGTCAGATGTAAAGTATATTGGACATGAGTGAGTTCTTCACCTGCCTTCAGGGCTGCCGCAGGGGAGGAGGTTTCCAGTTCATAGAATGGTCCCATCTGTGAACCATCTTCAAGAGGGCCATCATTATACGAGTTAAGCGCATCTCCTGAATAAGGATCATCCTGTATCTGCCATGCTGAATTGACATATTCTGTTTTCCCTTCAGGCATCCTGCAGATAAGCAGGGTAAGAATATTGTTATCGGAATCAAAGCTGCCCATAGTTCCTGTTGCTCTTAGCGGAGGAAGCCCTATTTTTCCCCTGCTCTTGCCGTCGGCTCTGAAATAAATATGATTTTCTGAGACCTTAAGCCGGTCTGCTGAGATCTTCCCGAAATAATCATCATTGACCAGAGGTCCCATTATCTCTTCATTTCCGGGTTTATTTGGGATAACAACCACAACAGCAGGCGAGGGATTAAACATCCCAAGCATCCAGACAGATATAAGGCCGGTTTGCTTTATCCACTCATTATCTCCTGTATTTGTTATTTTATTGTCTGACCTGTAGGCAACACCATTAATCCCGGTTATGTCAATTCCTGTTTGTTTCATGATCTCTTCTGCTGAAAGAATAATGACATTTCTTTCAATCCTGAATTTAAGCTGAGTTCCGCCATAATTCTCTGTTCCAACAGAACAGGCGAACAATGCTGAAGAATCTGTCTGGCTCATAATTTCAAACGGATCTGTATCCATATAAGCTGGGGTTTGCCAGTCATCGTAGACAAACCGGGTCCCTTTTTTAAAAAACAGGGAAAACTGTCCCCCCTCAGGCCCAAGCCATAATCTCTCTTCTCCGCCAAAAGCATTGATGTGAGGCTGTATATTCCCTGATGCAATCAGATCGCGGTTGATCCATCCGAAACTGAAGCCATGGTCGCCTTCAGCTGTGCTTGTCATTACTCTTCCCTGCCAGGCAGGTATCAGGACAATTGCGGATTTGCCGGATTTCAGCTCAATAATATTTACATGTTTCTTCAGGAAATCCCTGTTATAACCGTATTGCTTTGTGCTGTCTGTTATCATGGTATTTAAGTTTTTATCAATTTTTCCTTTATCCCTGCTGCCGCAGGCAATCACAAGAAGAGAAAATATTAGTAAAATTGTTATCCGGTTCATTTTATTTAAGTTTTGAATTATTTTTCACATGGTACTGTAGTATTTTCCTTTCTCTTCTTGAGAAATTTATATCTTCTCCAGAAAGGCAGTGTTGTAAGAGATGTGAACCTTACAAGATAATTTATAGGCTTGAATCCCATTGCATAGTGCATTATCAGATACAGGACCGCTGCTACTGATATCATTACTGCTATTGAAATAAATTGCGTGAGTATTTTCCACCACCATGCTTCAGGCTCAATATTGAGGGCTTGTACCATAAATAATATCAGCCATGTATTTACTGCGCTCATGATTATCATAAAAGCAGTTGCCATGCCGTGAGCAGCTTCAATAGCTTTCAGCGGGCAATGATTAAGACATCTCATGCAGCTTTCACAGGTAAGCTTCCAGTAAGGCCTGTTCCCTACTAATTTTATCGAAGCTGTCGGGCACTCCTTAATGCATATCATGCAATTATTGCATTTGTTATTTGCAATGAATGTCTTAGAGAGGAAGAATCTCCCTCCGATATAATATGCTACAGAAATCGGGCTGATCAGGAGATCAGCAGGAAGACTGTAGAGGCCTCTCCAGACCTTTTGCCCCGAGAGTATTTTATTTGCATATATTCTGATAATCGGCTCCGCCTTGTGAATAATTGATTCAATAACTTTTTCCCTGAGCCCGGGATGAAGGGGCATCCAGTTGGATGGCATGTCTATAGATCTGATCCCAATGCACTTATACCCCTTCATCCAGAGCATGAAAGCCGGTAATATAAGTGCCAATCCACTAAATCCCGGTACGAATATTTTGTAGAGTTTGAGGCACCCGCGGGTATTCAGGAGGAATATCTTACTACAAAGGTGAGGAGGAAATCCTGCCATGAATTTAAGCATTATCGGAGCTGCATTAAATCCATGGGTCGGGAATGCAAAACCTATTAAAGGCTTTTCGTCAGGTGACGGCATGACAATATTCTCCAGCCGGTCAATCTGCTGTACAACTGTCCTGAGACCTCTCTTTCCAGCCTCCTCTGCAATCCATTGTGAGGAGATGCGGGTGTTTCCGGTTCCTGAAAGATAGTATATATAAAGAGAATCCCAGCTTTGCATTTCTGATGATGATATTACTTCGCTTGTAAATAATAAAACCAGATACTAAGATATTGATAATCGGGTTATTTTTGTATTCAGATACTTATTATGATTAAAGAAAACCTTTGCGGACTGACTCCTGATGAGATATACGGGCTAGTACAAGCTGAAGGATATAATTACAACCAGGCTGTTAAAGTGGCCACGAGCATATATAAGAAACGTATTGCTGATGTTTCTCAAATAGGAGGGGTACCAAAAAGCCTCAAGGTTTACCTGGATGATATTGCTGTGACAGGATTCTACGGTCCTGCAACATCTGAAGTATCTGCTGACAAATCAATAAAATATCTTTTCATTTCTCCTGAGGGAAAGAAATTTGAATCAGTCTGGATCCCTGATGTTAAGAGAAGAACTATCTGTATATCAACACAATCAGGTTGCAGGATGGGGTGCCCTTTTTGTGTTACTGCAAAATATGGTTTTCATGGGAACCTCTCTTCGGGAGATATTGTAAATCAGGTGCTCAGTATTCCTGATGCCGGCAATGTAACCCATGTTGTTTTTATGGGAATGGGGGAACCGATGGATAACCTTGAGAATGTCCTTAAGGCCTGCAAGATAATGACATCCGAATGGGGCATGTCATTTAGCCCCCGCAATATTACGGTCTCATCAGTAGGGATCACTCCCGCGATCAAAGAATTTCTGAACAGATCGGAATGCAACCTTACGATTAGTCTCTATTCTCCTTTTGAAGAGGAAAGGATCAGAATTGTCCCGGCTGAATCCTCATACCCTGTTCATGAGATCATAAGGATAATGAAGGATTTTACAGTGAAGAAGAAAAGGCGATTCAGCGTAGCATATGTGATGATAAATGATATCAATGATACGGTCAGACATCTGGAAGGATTAAGAAAAATTCTGGGAGGATCGGGTATCAGGGTCAACCTGATGCCATATCATCCTGTAAATGATGATAATAACTCTTCGTCTTCAGACGACAGGATGCTATTTTTTAAGCATGAGCTGGTAATCTCGGGAATATCAGCATCAATCAGAAGATCAAGGGGAACTGATATTTCAGCTGCGTGCGGACTTCTTGCATCAGGGCTGAAGTAGCTGATATGCAATCGGCATGGAGATGATGAAAATGTTTATTAACTTTAAAACACTTATTCATCAAAAACTGATATTCATGAAAAAGACACTTTATTTCATTATGGGGCTTATATTAATGATCGGAGGATGCAAATCAGGAAATGCGCCGTTTACCGGAAAAGCTCTTGCCATTATTCCGGCGCCCGTTTCCATTACTGAGATGAACGGAGATTTTATTTTTTCCGGGAAAAGCAAAATCATCCTTTCGGTTCTTGATAGTGAGACCAGGCTTGCTGCTGATTGTCTGGCTGATTTTGTTAGAAATCCAACAGGAATTGACCTGTCAGTTGAGGAAGGGAGCAAGCCCGTAAAAGGTTCGGTTTTTATGACCCTCGATTCTGCAATTAATAATGATGAAGGATATGAGTTGACAGTGACACCTAAAAAGATTGTGGTCAGGGCAAAATCTGCTGTCGGACTGTTTTATGCAGTTCAGACAATAAGGCAGCTGATGCCGGTTGAGGTTGAAAGTCCATTAGTAGTTGAGGGATTGGTCCTTTCTGTCCCCGCCTGTGCAATAAAGGATGAACCCAGATTTGGTTACAGGGGCATGCATCTTGATGTTGGGCGTCATATGTTCCCGGTAGCATATATAAAAAGGTATATCGACATGATTGCTCTCCACAAGATGAATACATTTCACTGGCATCTCACTGAAGATCAGGGATGGAGGATCGAAATAAAGAAATACCCCAATCTCACTGAAACCGGAGCTTTCCGCAAGGAGACGCTTATCGGTCATGGTGGTAAAAAGCCTTTTACTTATGACGGAAAACCTTACGGCGGATTTTATACACAGGATGAGGTTAAGGAAATTATAGCATATGCTGCATCGAAATTCATTACAGTGATACCTGAGATAGAAATGCCTGGGCATGCTATGGCAGCTCTTGCATCATATCCCAATCTGGGCTGTACAAAGGGGCCCTATGAAGTCCAGACCAGATGGGGTGTCTTTGATGATGTGTACTGTGCAGGAAAAGAGGAGACATTCAATTTTTTGCAGGATGTTCTTACTGAAGTTATTGAACTCTTCCCATCGGAATATATTCATATCGGAGGTGACGAATGTCCAAAGACCCGTTGGGAAAAATGTCCTCTTTGCCAGAAAAGAATAAAGGATGAGGGATTAAAGAATGAAAGTGAGCTTCAGAGCTATTTTGTACAAAGGATTGAAAAGTTTGTTGCTTCAAAAGGACGCAGGATAATAGGGTGGGATGAAATCCTTGAGGGAGGATTGGCCCCGGAGGCAACTGTAATGTCATGGAGGGGAACCACGGGAGGCATTGCAGCAGCACGACAAAAACATGATGTGATCATGACGCCATCTACATATGTTTATATCGATTATTACCAGTGCGAGCCTCAGGGAGAACCCCTTGCGATAGGAGGTTATCTTCCCCTTGAGAAGGTCTATTCATATAATCCCATGCCGGGGGAGCTTTCTCAAGAGGAACAAAAGTATATTCTTGGAGTTCAGGGTAATCTGTGGTCGGAATACCTGAGCACTCCCGTTTATATGGAGTACATGGCCTACCCGAGAATGTTTGCCATTGCCGAAATTGGTTGGGCTCCTGACAGGCTAAAGGATTTCGAAGATTTTCTTGCCCGATTTGAGGCTCAGAAAAAGAGGTATGATGCAATCGGGATCAACTACTTTAAGGGAGAATATAGGGATACAAGAGCTCAGGCTAAATAATAATTTATTATTTAGGATTTGTTTTCATTTATCAATTGGAAAAAACATTCATCCAGGTAGCCGTTTGATGTTTTGATCCATTCCTTTTTAATTCCTGTCTGAACAAATCCCTGTTTTCTGAAAAGGTCCATGCTTTCGCAATTATTGACCAGAATATTGCAGTATAACTGGTGAAGCTGAAGGGTATTAAAGCAATATTCTATGAGGATTTTTAATGCCATAGATGCATAACCTTTTCTCCTTTGATCCTCATCAGCGATCAGGATACCGAGACCTGCCCTTTTATGAAAAGGGTCAAAATCAAAAATATCTATAGTGCCTATAGTTTTCTTTTCAGAAATAATTTCTATCATCAAACGAAGCTGACCTGTTTCATAAATACTCTTATGAGAATTTTCCATATATCTCTTTAGAGTATATTTTGAGAATGGAGTAACTGTATTGCTTATTGTCCAGTATTTACTGTTATTCTCCCATTCATACAGCAATCCCAGATCTTCTGGTTCGAGGGCTCTAAGCTTTATTTTATCATGCTTCATGAATAGTCTCTGATTATGTTATTTTGTCACCATCACGTTAAGCTCCCTGACAAAAGCATCCTTAAAACCGGATTCATGTATCTGGACAACAGCTTCCTGAGCCTTTGCAAGTTCGCTGTACTCGCCAACTATATACCTGTAATAGGCATCATCTCCAAATATTTCCCTGACATCTTTTATGGCGCTGAACTGTTCCATGTTTAAGGGCAATTTAGAAGCTTTCAACTGTACAGTGTAGATTCTCTTTCCTCCGGTTTGCATGACCATGGGAGCAACTCTTTTAAGCGATCTGGTTTCATTATTAAGATTATACTGATTAACGATATAAGCTTCAGTATATCCCATGCCCTTTATATAACCAAGATACTTAATAGCATCAGGTTTGTTATAGAATATCCCCAGAGCATATATGGATATGGAATCTGATTCTATTGATCTTACGAATAGTATTCCACTGAGATTCAGATTCTTAAACGAAGAAATAGGCAGCTTCTCAATTGTTTTCTCTAGAACAATACTGTACTTCATTGAAGATGCAAGTCTCAAATGTTCAGGAGTATATGTATCCTGCCGTAATACTACTCCGGTATGAGGATCGACAATACCGAAGGAGGCTCTCCTGTTGTATTTCCTTCCTTCAGGGTTATCTGATCCGTCACGGTTTACATTTACAGCAACAAAATCTGATTCACCGAATACTCTTTTTACAAACCTGGAAGCAGGAATAGCCATTGATGTCAGGTAGTCAATAACTGTCTGTGCTCTTTTATCTGAAAGTGCCATATTATATTCAGAATTTCCCTTTGCATCGGTGAAACCGTCAACCTCTATTGTAAGTTCAGGATAACTTATCAGTATTGATTTAAGGGTTTCAAGCGCCGATATTGCTTGAGGATCAAGCTCATAGCTATCAAAGGCGAACAGTATATTTTTAATAGCAAGGAAATCGCCGGCCGATACTTTCTCGGGTACCAGGGTAGGATTCACAGCCATGTAGTGGCTAAGGAAATACAGAGGCAGATTGAGGTTGATAGTATCCGTCTTATAACCTGTATGGCTCACAAAAAGCTGATAATCACCAGGTGTAATATCAAATCGGAACTTTCCATCACCATTAACATTAACTGTCTTGACCAGTGAGCCTTTTTTTGCCTCAGTCAGTCTAATTGACGTTTTTGCAGGATCAACATTCATACCGTCCTGAAGGGTAATTACTCCTTCAGTTGTTGTAATCTCGTCTGCAGGGTCAATTGCAACAATCGCATAGATATTCCTTGATTCTATTTTGTCATCATAAAGACTGGCAATAAATCCAGGGGCATTATTATTAAGGATGAAAAATGTATTCTCCCCGGTGGTATTATAAGCGAAGGGCATTCCGACCGGATTTGTCCATCCTGAATTCCTGGAGATAGATCTGAAAACATCATACCCTCCCATGCTGATGTGCCCTGAAGAGCTGTATATTAAAGCATTGGTGGCGGGATCAAAAAATGGGGTATCCTCATTAAATGCTGTATTGATTACATCACCGCAATTAACAGGGTTCTTCCAGGTTCCGTCTTCATTCCTTTCCGAGACCCATATATCCAGTTCACCCATTCCTCCCGGCCTGTTGCTTGAAAAGTATAAAATATTCCCGTCAGGAGTTATAAAGCCGTGCGTTTCCCAGTAGATTGAATTAATGTTTTTACCAGGGCTCTTTATTTTCGTCCAGGTACTGTCTTTTCTTTCACTTAAGTAAAGATTTCCATCTCCTCCGTCATCCAGGTACAATACCAGGATTTTCCCGTTGCCCGTAATTGAATTTGAATAAAATCTGTCATACCCGCCAAGCTGCCGGGTAATGTCAACCGGATTTTTCCATCCGTCATTATAATAAGAGCATAAGATGCGGGTACTGCCTTCTCTTTTCTGGGTAAAAATAAAGACAGAGTCATTCTTTGAAATTACCGGATTGCAAGCTCCGGGGTAATCCTTCAGCCATGGTACCAGCAGTTCGGAAACAATAGTAAGGGGTTTCTTTTTCATTTCTATTGCATACCTGCAATCCCTTATCTGATTGTCAATAAAATCGACCCTGAAAACATCCTGATCGCCAAGCCTATTCTTAACATCATTGTAAAGAGAGATGGCTTTTTCAAGGCTGTCGTTTACATGATACGCTATTGCAAGATAAAGGTAAGTATCCATGGGAGCTTTCTCTCCATACTCAACGTATTCCTTGTCATTTGTCACAACATTTGCAGAAGCTATTCTAAGGAGCCTGAGTGCCTCCTTTTTTTTACCATCCATGTTAAGATAGCATATCCCGAGCTTGCCAGCAATATTGCAGTTTTCAGGATTTGATTTCAAAAGCGGCTCATATAAGCTTGCCGCTTTTTCATAGTCCTCATCATAATAATAATAGATATCAGCATCCTGGACTGTCCTGATAAAATCTTTCTTATCAGGTTCCTGTGGCAGGAGAGGAGAAAAAAAGTTAATTAAGAAAGTCAGAAATAGGATTGTTCTGATAAGATGGTTCATTATTTTGATACTTTTTTGATAAAGATCTCGTTTGGATATCCCTTCCTTATCAGTTCCAGTCTCCATGCAGCTGCTTCTTCGCGGGTTGCAAAGTTACCTGTTGTGTATCTGTAGAACCTGTCGGCTTCATTGTACATCACCTTCATGTCAGAAATACGTTTAAAATAGCTGACATCCATAGGCTTATACAGAGCCATCACCTGTACAGTATAATACAATATATCTGAATCCTTAATACCTGTATCGCCTACGTCATTCACATGCATGTTCTTTATAAGGATGCTGGAGTCAATTGCAGCTACTACAGGTATTTCGTTAAGATTGATTTTTTCATAAATGACCGGCTCGATCAGAGAGGAATCTCTTATCAGTGTAACATCGATATTAACAACAAGTTCCGGATTATCACGTACAATAGTTGTATCAATTGATGTTGAAAAATACCCGTCGCCTGAATAAACAACTTTAAAATCACCTGGTGCAACATTTATCCTGTATGACCCGGTGTTTTTATTGGGGGATGTTTTATAAAGAGTATCTCCTGGTATTCTGTTGAGGATATGAATATTATAGTTTTTGTCTGCAGCCATAACCGTATCATTCAGGATGACCTTCCCGGTTATTTCATATATCTGGTTAACATCAGGTCCACCTATTCCGAGGTAAAAGATCTCTCTCTTTTTGTAATCTGTCTTCATTGAATAGAATGCGTTCATCCCATTGTTGGAAGGCTGGAAAAACTTATTGTCGTCTGTTGTATTAACAGGGTATCCAAGGTTCTGTGGTTTTTCCCATTCTGTACCGATCTTCCTGCTCTTGAAATTATCATATCCACCCATTGAATTATGCCCTTCTGAACAAAAATAGAGAACGGAATCATCCTGGATTATGAATGGAGTATCCTCATTGTAAACTGTGTTTACTGTTGGGCCCAGGTTGACAGGCAGACCCCAGTCCCCTGAGGCATCTCTTTCCGAGACATATATGTCCAGTCCTCCCTTACCTCCTTCCCTGTTACTGGTAAAGTAAAGTTTGCTTCCATCAGCAGAAACCGAGGCATGGGATTCATAGAATTTTGTGTTGATGTTCTTATTCAGTTTTACAATAGGAGTCCACTGATCATTTATATATTTTGAAGTATAGATATTGCCATCAAAATTATCATTCTTGTATAAGTAAAGTTCTGTCCCGTCCATATTAAGGGAGCAGGAAGAACAATCTTCACTTGCATTGAGCTGATCTGTGATCTCAAAAGGAGTCTGCCAGATGCCCCGAATCTTCTTTGAGAACAGTATGACATTTACCAGTCCCCTGCGTTCCGTATAGACTATTGTATTACCATCGAAGCTGACAGCAGGATTTTCATTCATTGATCCCTGGCTGAAATCAGTCCCAAGGGTTTTCTTGCTTATTGCTACAGGGTTTTCCTTAAAACCCATGGCAATCTTGCATGCCTGTATCTGCTGATCAACAAAATCCAGGTTTTCCATACCCCCTTTTCCTTCAGTCTCTTTTGCCAGGCTTCTGAAGTTTTGAAGGGTATTAAGTCCCTTTTCCAGCTCATTATTGATAAGATAGGCTTTAGCCAGGAAGAAATATGTATCAAGGGGAGCCCTCTTTTCTTTGAATGATCCGGATTTTGCATCATATGTTGCATTCTTCACTGCTGCCTCAAGGTATGGTATCGCCTTCTCCTTTTCGTCAGGGATACTAAGGTAGCATGTACCAATTTTATAAGTAATATTAAGATTTTCAGGATTTTCCAACAGAATATACAGCTGATTCGCAAGTTCATATTCTTCATAAAGGTAATATGATTCAGCTTGGGCAAAAATCTCTTTCATCTCCTTTGTCGACTGAGCCGAAGCAGCAACGGAAAAAATAACCAGAGTCAACAGCTGGGTCGTAAGGCGGTATGTTTTAACTCTGAAATTATACATTATAACAAATATATAACATTTTAAGAATGAATAAACAGGCATTCCAGCTTATTTATTGAAAAGTGACTATGTAGATATCCTCTTTCCCCATACCTTCTGATTCCTTATAAACTGAATAATAGCCTGATTTACCATTCCCGACAGGCATGAAGAATATATTGTCGTCGGGTGTGTTGAAAGGGTACCCAAGATTTTCAGGAATGCTCCAGAGGTCATCTGACTGAAGATCAGACCTGAAAAGATCATATCCTCCAATATTCCTGTGACCCTGGGAGCTGAAGAAAAGTGTGTTCCCCTTATTGATGAGAAAAGGGCGGTCCTCATTGAATGGTGTATTGATTTGAGGACCAAGATTAACGGGCGGCCCCCAGTCACCATTTACTTTTTTCGAAATATAAAGGTCAAGCCCCCCGAATCCACCGGGACGATCAGAAGCAAAGATCAGCTGTTCCCCGTCTTCTGAAACAAAACCATGTGATTCCCAGTACCTTGTATTTATGTTTTTATTTAGTCTTACACTCACTCCCCACCTGACTCCATCAAATGTACAGGTGTATATGTCGCTGTTGAAATTATCATCCTTTGAAAGAAATAAAGTTTTTCCGTTAGGAGAAAGGCAGGAGATATACATATCACCGTCAGACTGAAGCTCAGGTGTAATATTTACGGGGATGCTCCATCTGCCATTTTCAGATTTTGACAGCATAATTGCATCATAGAACTTCATTGATACCATAAAGGCGAATGACTTTCCGTCAGCAGAAATTACAGGATTGAAATTTGATTTATCGTCATTGAAATTTTCCCCCATGTTCTCCTCGGTATAGATTACAGGACTGGCAATAATCTCTTTTGCCATATCGCATGATTTGATCTGGGAGTTTACAAAATCAATGTTTTCCCGGTCGTCAGGAAGCAGAGTACCCAGATACCTTGTAAAAATTTCTTTTGCTTTATCAAACTGATAGTTGATCTTGTAAGCTGAAGCCAGGTCATATAATGCATCAAATGGTGCAGCTTTTTGCTTGATTGTCCCCTCTCTGTGCTTTGCTGACATATTTTTCGCTGCAGCCTCAAGATAGTCAATTGAAAGGTTTTTTTCCCCTGGAATATTCAGGTAACATATGCCTATGCGGTATGCAATATTTGCATTTTGCGGCATCTTTTCATAAAGCTGCAGGTAATATGAGAGTGCATCGGAATAATCTTCCTGTATAAAAAAATACTCAGCTTCAATAAAAGATTTTTGGAAAGTTTTGAGTTCCTGTGCGTAAAGAGAAAATGCAAAAACAATTGCAGCCAGGAGAGTGACAATCCTTTTGCCCATGACTATTGGTTTTGCCAACAAATTTATAAAAAATTCGGGAAGATAAAAAGATCAGTCACTCTTCCTTTCTTTTCTCCGTCTCCAGTACCAGATTAGGAAGAAAGCAGCACCAGCGCCAAGGATCAGCCACAATATCCACCATTTGCATTCTTTTTCAGCTTCAATGCCTGATTTAATTGTTTCAGCGGGGATATCCTTCTGATCTATCAGATTTACCAGGGCTCGGAAGATTAATTCTTCAGGGACAACCTTATTTTTATTCTTCAGGATGAACAAAATGAGATCCTCAGGTGTCTTTATTCCCTCTTTTTCCAGATCCAGGGAATTCAACCAGGACAGGAAAGGCTCTTCAGCATTAGCTGCAAGATCCCTGCGGAATTGTTCAGCATCAGTACCCGGCAGGGAGCTTATTAATGCAATCATCTTTGCAAATTCCTTATCTGTCAATCCCAGTTTAATGGATTCATTATAAACAGATTGCATCCATTTTCCTCCGTCCCTGATGCCTTTTTCCCCGGTGGCTGCGACAGCCTGTCTAAATATTTCACCGTACTCAGAACTCTCGCTAAGCGCCAGTATTTTATCTTTCCCGGATGAAATTGTGACATCTGGTCCGGCAAGAACAGCAGCTACAATTTTATCAAGAGTATCGGGGCTTATTTTTCCGCTGGTTTTTTCTGCAATATATTTCTGCAGATCATTCCAGGTCTTCAAATTCAGATCATAAATATCAATTTCACTCAGGATCTTTTTCAGCTCACCGTCTGTATTTGCAGCCAGGTAATCAACTGCAGCCTGTGAAAGTATATTATCCTTTAAGGCTACTTCCAGAGCAAGCCGGTCTACCTCTTCAGCACTGATGCCTTTCTTTATTGCTTCCGCCTTGATGTATGAGATCTGGTCATCAATTTTACCGAACTGGTTCTTATGAATTTCGGATCCTGCAATAATCTCTCTCAGCTTATCCCCGGCACGATTCATCTGCACTTCCGTCAGCGCGGCAATCTGCTTTTCAGAAATGACCCTGTTATACTCGGGACGTATAACCTGCTGCATGGGCTCATCCGGTTTTCTGGTTATGAGAACATCAGCGGTTGTAGTATTACTGAACCTGTCTGTAACTTTAAAGGTAACCTTGTTTTCCCCGGGCTGCGGTACCATTTTATAGTAAAAAGCCGAATCGGTCATTGGAAACTGTTCAGTGTAAAGCAGGGAATCACCTGCCCAATGTTCCACAACAAGCATTGAACCCGGTTCAGCTTTCACAGGGAATGTGATAGTATCTCCCTTAGCTACAGAAATAACATTTTCACTTTCAACAGACAGATCCGCTATGAAATCTGTTCTCGGCAATATTGTCCCGGGGAGCAAAAAGCTGTCGGACGGATGAGTCAGTGCCAGATCAATATTTTTCTGGACTTTAGTGCCATACGGACCCTCATAGGTTAAATCATAGTTGCCATGGGGAAGCTGTAATTCATATTCGCCAGTTTCCGGATTTGAATAGACAATAACAACCTGATCGGTTTTTTTTGTGTTCAGGGCGGTTATTTTAATCCTGTCATTCATATTGTGAAGAAGGTCCGCGATCGTGACGACCCCTCTGACAGTGAATTTTCTCGGATGTTCGTCAGAGAATATCTCCATCCTGTAAATATCCTGGTGACCGAAGCCATCAGGAGAGTATTTGGCAGTATAGCCTTCATAACCTTCATTTATTGGATTGAAGAAAACATCGTCATCGGTTGAATTAAGCGGATAACCTAAATTCAGAGGTACCGACCATTCCCCGTTTTCAAGCAGTGTTGAATAGAAAATGTCATATCCTCCCATATTGAAATGGCCCCTGGAACTGAAATACAGGGTTTTATCATCATTGCTGAGGAAGGGAGTCTCCTCATGATACCGGGTATTTATCACAGGTCCCAGGTTAACCGCAGGGCCCCAGTCTCCTGTACTATCCCTGAATGAAACATAAATATCAAGTTCTCCAAGTGAACTTTTCCGGTTACTGGTGAAATAGAGCTTTTTATTATCGTGTGAAATTGTTGCATGCGACTCCCAGTACTTCGTGTTGATATTGTCATTTAACTTTGTCAGCGTGCTCCAGGCTCCATTTTCGTAAGATGATGAGTATATTATACCGTCATAACCCTCTGAACTGTAAAGGTAAAGTGTCTTGCCATCTGCTGATATGGAAGTAGGATAGAGATCCTGATCAACTGAAAGCGCTTCATTAAGATTTATCGGCCCGCTCCATTCTCCGTTACTTCTTGTAGAATAGAGTACGGCATCGTAAAATGCCTCGCTTTTTGAATATACTATTATTCTCTCATCATCGGAGATAACGGGATTGAATTCAGAGTTGTCTCCGTTTATATTGCTGCCAAGATTTTGTTCCTTTAAAAAAAGAGGCATGCTCATCAGCTCTTTAGCATTGAGGCAAGACTGAATCTGTTCGTCAACAATATCCGGATTGTAAATTTTGGTATCAAGATTCTCTTTGAAAAGCTTGTAAGTTTCAATAGCCTTATCGAGCTGATTATTAATTCTGTATGCATTGGCCAGGTAATACAGGGCATCATATGGTGCGCCTGTTTCCTTGAGTTTTCCTTGCTTGTAATCCGGATTGATGTTCTTTACTGCATCTTCAAGAAAACCTATTGCTTTATCTTTTTCCCCTGGTACGTTTAAATAGCACTGTCCGAGCCGGTATTTATAACTTGCATTGGTCGGAAAGAATTTCAGAAGTGACTGATAAAACGGTAAAGCTTCTTTATAATCTTCAAAAAGGATATAGCTTTCGGCTTCATAATACATTATTTTTATTTCGCCTTTCGCCTGGGGAAACAAAAAGTTGTTAGAAGCCAAAGTTAGAAGCAATGTTAACAGAATCAGCCTTTTGATCATTTTATGCAGATATAAATCATATGACTACCTCACTTCTTCACGTTCACATTCCTGCAAAATGCCGGAAGGAGGTTTTATGTCTTTATACTTCAATAATTAACGATGCTAATATAGCAGAAATATTAAAAAAAAGGACAAATTGTTATTGTCCTTTTTTAAGTTGTAAAAGGATTCTTCTAAACCGGGCAAAGATAATGAATTGTCGGAAGGAATCTGAATCAATTATTTATACAGATTCCTGAACCAGGTCCATATTCTTTTTCTAAGGACCGGACGGCTTAATGAGATCAGATCATTTTCAGGATTAACGTACCTGCTCCCGAAAATGTATTTTTCACCTACTGAGGCGATACGGATAGTAACATTAAGATCTGATATAAGATGCATGGAATCAATTATCTGAGCTGCAGTCATTTTGTTCGTAGTGAATATCACTTCCTTGATCTTGTTGATCCTTATTACTTCTCGCAGTTGTTCAACATACCCCAGCACTTCCTCCTTCATATCATCATTATCAAGGCTGACTCTTCCGGCAATTTTGTTTTTGATTCCTGTTGATGAGAGCAGATTCATTACCCTTGAATATTCTTCACTTTCGGCGACAACAATAGTTCTTCTGGCTTTTGAAAATGGATTATCGGCAATGCCAGGAAAGATAAGTGAAGTAAGCAGTCTCCATAAAGGTATAATAAGAAGTGAAGCCAGTCCTCCAAAAATGATTATTGCCCTTGAGAACATCAGGCTTAAAGGGAGGAGGGCATAGATGACAAGAATTAGCATAGTTCCTGTCAGTATTCCCGTTGCTGCATTTTCTGTCTTGGACGGAATTTTGTACCCTGATAATAATGCGATTGAAAGGAGAATGATAATTGTATAAGCTGGTACAATAATTTCCGGGAGTATAGCAGGGAAAATATATCCTGCTCCGAATTTATATGTTCCCCAGAATGAGGCTATAATCCGGTAAAAAAGGTAGATCAGGATGACATCCGAGATAGGGAGGAAAGCCCTTCTCATGAATCTTCTTAATAATGATAATCCTGCCCTTAATATTATTGCAATCTTTATAGGGAAGATGTATTTTTTAAATTTCCCGTCGCTTAAGTGCTTCTTGACAAATATTATCATGGCCTTATGGAGGGCAATAAAGACATTAAGATCCTCCTTTTTCGTACTTTCTCCCTTGTAATGCAGGATATTTGTCCCGGGGAAATAATAATTACAGTATCCTTGCTGCAAAACCCTGTAGGAGTAATCTATATCTTCACCATGCATAAAGAATTCTTCATCCAGCAGACCTGTTTTGAGGAATGCCTCCCGACGGAGAAACATAAAAGCGCCTGAAATTATATCAGCCTTCGATGTTTTCGTATTGTCAAGATGCCCGAGATAGTACCTGTTAAACCGCTCCGATTTGGGGAACAGTTTTGAAAATCCCATTAACTTGAAGAAAGCTGTTTCAGGTGTGGGTATTCCTCTTTTTGATTCAGGAAGGAATCGGCCTTTCCCATCTATCATCCTTACTCCGACAATCCCGGCATCCGTGTGGCTATCCATGAAATCGATGCATTTTCTGAAAGTGTCCCCTTCTACTATGGTATCAGGGTTGAGGATCAGGAGAAACCTGCCTGCTGCTATCTTTAATGCCTGGTTATTTGCAGCGGCAAATCCTCTGTTTTCATGGTTCATTATCAGCCTTACTTCACGGAATTCGCTGCTTACCATTGAGCATGAACCGTCTGTTGAGTTATTATCAACGACAAATATCTCAGAGTCAATATTCTCTGATGCTTTCCGGACTGAAAGAAGACATTGTTCAAGGAAATGCCTTACATTGTAGCTGACAATGATGATTGAGAGTTCCATGGATATTATCTGCCGGTTATTTCTTCTTCAATCACCAATGCAAGACGTTTAATCCCTTCATCAATTACTTCAGGTTTAGAATATGAAAAGTTCATGCGCATGGTATTATGCCCTGAATCATTGCAAAAAAATGTTGATCCTGATACAAAAGCAACATTTTTCTCTATGGCCTTCTTGAAGACTCTTTCAGTATCAATTCCCTGAGGCAGGGTCACGAACAGGAACAAACCGCCTTCCGGTTCTGTCCATGACACACCGGCGGGCATATATTTTCTGAAGCATTTTATCATGTGATTGCGTCTTTCACTGTAAAGAGCAATTGTCTTGCTGAGGTTTTTTTCCAGCAACCCTTTTTCAAGATAACGGGCAATGACCTTTTGAACAAATGCAGATGTGCAGAGGTCGGCCGTTTGTTTTGCCATTACTATTTTGTCGAGTATTTCAGGATGTCCTACTATCCATCCTACCCTGAATCCCGGGGCAAAAATCTTAGAGAAGGTACATAAAGTTATTACTCTTCCTGTTTTATCCAGCTTGTACATTAATGGCTGAGACTCACCGCTGAAACGTATATCACGGTAAGGGCTATCTTCAACTATCAGGATGTCATACTTTTCTGCTATTTCAATTATTTTCACCCTTCTTTCTTCCGGAATTGTGATCCCCGCAGGATTCTGAAAATCAGGTATGATATATAAGAATTTGATCTTTTTGCCAAGCTCCTTCAGGTTTATGATAGTATTCTCAAGTTCATCCGGTTTCATGCCTTTCTCATCAAGTGATATGCCTTTCAGCATTGCCCCATATACAGAAAAAGCATTCAGGCCGCCCAGGTATGAAGGAAGTCCGCATAGAACATAATCACCACTGTCAACAAATATTCTTCCAATAAGATCCAGGGCTTGCTGCGATCCTGTGGTTATGATAATATTATCAATACTTAAATCCAATCCGTCTCTTTTGTGCTTTTCGACCAGCATTTTACGGAGGAGCGTATCACCTTCAGTAGTCCCGTACTGCAGTGCGCTTGCCCCATCTTTTTCCAGAACCTCGAGTGTTATTTCCTTCAGTTCCTCTACAGGGAATGTCTCAGGAGCAGGAAGCCCACCCGCAAAAGAGATCATTTCAGGATTTTGAAGGTTTTTAAGGATTTCTCTTATGACAGAGCGTTTCATGCTCTTTCCTGAATTTGAGAGAAATTTATTTACGGATGTCATCATTGCTGATAGGGATTTCGGTTATTTATTGCCCTTCCAAGTGTTATCTCATCAGTATATTCAAGCTCATCTCCGACTGCAACACCCCGGGCCAGGGTCGTGATCAGTGAATCATAATTGCATAGTTTCCTGTAAAGATAATAATTAGTCGTATCGCCTTCCATTGTTGCGCTAAGAGCGAGTATTATTTCCTTTATTCCCCCGGCTTTTACTTTTTCCTCAAGAGAGTCAATCTTCAGGTCCGACGGACCAATGCCATCTATAGGTGAAATTATTCCGCCAAGTACATGATATAATCCCTTATACTGTCGTGTATTTTCAACAGCCATTACATCCTGGATATTTTCCACGACACAGAGAACAGATTTATCCCTTTTCCCATCATTGCAGATATTGCAAATCTCAGTATCGGAAATATTATTGCATACCTTGCAGTAATGTATCCCTTCATGAAGTTTAAGGATGCTTTCGCCGAATCTTCTGACTTCTTCAGCATCTCTTCTTAACAGGTTCATCACCAGCCTAAAAGCTGTTTTCCTTCCTATCCCGGGAAGGGACGCAAATTCGTTTACTGCATTTTCCAGAAGTCTGGAAGGAAATTCGTTAAAGCTCATGATGGAAATTTTAGACAAAAATAAGCCAATTATTGTTCTTTTTAATGATCATTGAATTTTTTGCCTTGCATTCTTTTTGTTATCCTTGCAGATTAATTTTCCTGTATGTCACCGGCACTGATTCTCATAATCTTCCTGATTTATACTGCCTTGTTATTTTCTGTCACCTGGATTACAGCGAGGCGTGCAAATGATCAGTCGTTTTTTATCGGAAACAGGAAATCACCCTGGTTTGTAGTTGCATATGGGATGATTGGAGCCTCCCTGTCAGGTGTGACTTTCATGTCCGTGCCCGGATGGGTGAGGGATACCCAGTTCAGCTATATGGTTGTTGTCCTGGGATATCTTGTCGGTTATGCTGTAATAGCACTTGTGCTGATGCCATTATACTACAGGCTTAAGCTGACATCTATCTATTCTTACCTTGATCAGCGGTTTGGTTTCTGGTCGCACAAGACAGGAGCCGGCTTTTTTATTTTATCCCGTACACTGGGAGCTTCGCTTAGGATGTTTTTGGTTATCAATGTATTACAGGTATTTGTCTTTAATGCCTGGAACATTCCATTTTGGGTAAATGCACTGATCTTCATAATACTTATCATCCTTTATACCTTCAAGGGGGGTATCAGAACGATCGTATATACAGATATACTGCAAACTACATTCATGCTTCTTGCAGTCATCCTGTCTGTCATATATATCAGCAAAGGGCTTGATAGACCCGTATTTAAGCTCTTCTCGGAAATTACCGATAGCGATCTGTCAACAATGTTCATTACCGACTGGCATCATCCAAGGTTCTTTTTGAAGCAATTCTTTTCAGGGATGTTCATAACTATAACAATGACAGGTCTTGACCAGGAAATGATGCAGAAGAATCTCAGCTGCAGGAATATCAGGGAGGCTCAGAAAAATATGTTCACTTTCAGCGGTATACTGGTTTTTGTAAATCTTTTATTCCTGTTTCTTGGGGCATTCCTGTTCATGTTTTCGCAAAGCAAAGGGATCAATATTCCAGCCTCTGACGATCTTTTCCCTACGATTGCAATAAACTACCTGGGACCAGTGGCAGGCCTGGTATTTGTGATAGGACTCATTTCAGCAGCTTTCCCCAGTGCAGACGGAGCGCTTACATCACTGACTACATCTGTCAGTATCGACTTTCTTGGATTGGACCGCAGGAAGGATATTACCGAAAAGAAAGCTACCTGGATCAGGTACATGGTTCATCTTTCAGTAGCCCTGATATTTTTTATAAGTATTCTGATATTCAGTACATTAAATGACAAGGCTGTAATTGATAAGCTGTTCACTATAGCAGGTTACACATATGGCCCGCTGCTTGGACTTTACTCATTCGGACTCTTTACAAAGAGGAAGGTAAATGACAAGATTACCCCGTATATTGCAATAATTTCCCCGCTCATCTGCATCCTTCTAAGTACGTTCTCGGAAGAGCTTTTCAGCGGTTATAAATTCGGATTCGAAATGATTCTCGTAAACGGATTCCTGACGTTTACAGGATTGTGGCTCTTCAGCAGGAAAGAAGCCTGATTTACTGCGTTTCTGTTTCTTCAGTCTCTACCGGTTCTTCCTTTTTAACTTCAACCAGTATCTTTTTGAATGGTATATTCCAGACAAGAAAATAGCTTATTCCAAAGCTCATGGATCCCTCTCCCGATCCGTAACCCGGGAAATAGATTGGCCTTGCGTCCTTGCTCCCTGTTCCTGAATAGAGCAGTTTCCTTATGTTTACCGACCATCCCATACTGAAATTCCTGAAGATTTCTGCTTTAAAACCCGGTGAAGCTTCAAGATAATGGCTAAGGTACGTTGAGGGAGCAACTGAAGTAGTAATCGATACCCAGTAATTTTCATACTTAAGGGAGGGTATTTCAGAAGTGAATGAGCTAAGCCCGTAACGTAAACCCACACCAGCCCAATACTTCCCCATGGCTTTTTCAGGTTTGAGAAAATTGAAATCAACACCAGCCTTAAGAAAAAATCCTTTGCTATTATAGTCGTAATTGTACTGTGAATACTTATAATCAGAATATCCGGCGCCGAGGAAGAGTCCGATCCTTTCATTCAGATCGGCAGAAATGAATCCTTCAGTGTTCAGGTTATTTTTATCTGTTAAATAAATTATGGGTCCGGTGACTTCCACACCTGCCCTTATTTTAAGAGGTATCACGACAGTATCTGGCGTCTGTGTTTGTGCTTCGGTCATTACAGAGCCGGTAATCAATAATATCAGGGCACTAATATAATATGCGGAAATTCTCCTCATTGATTGTTGTTACAGACCTGTTTTTGATTTTTATTGTATCAATTATGTTCTTAGTATATATCAGTGAATCAATTGTATGATAAAAGGTATATCCGCATTCCTTCGATATAAGGTGTGTGAAGGAATCATACCAAATGAGAAGCGTATCGGTGGTCCCGTTGATCCTTATAACAAAACCACAGGTTTCTGCAGAAGGATCAAGCGGCAATAAGACCTTAGTAACGCCTGTTGCTTTATTATGTATTTTGCCTGATCCGGAATTTATTCCGTACAGGGTCAGGCTGTCGGGCGCCTGTATTATTTTTGTGCTGCTAAGGTACAGCGGGACTTTTATTTCGGCAATTGTTTCTTCAAGACATGATTGTGGAGTACATGAAGTCCCTTGCAGTATAGCTGCAATGACAACCGCAACAAGACAATTTGACCTGAGACTTCTCATGTTTAAAACTGTTTAAATATTCCGCAGGTATTCTTCAGCCTTCTTTAATGCCTTGGTTATTCCTTCAGGCTTTTTCCCCCCTGCAGTAGCCAGGAATGGCTGTCCGCCGCCACCTCCGTCGATCTCACCGGCAATCTCTTTTATTATATTGACTGCACTGATATTCTTTTCTTTTGTAAGCTTATCGCATACCATCACCACAAGATTTGCTTTTCCTCCTATTGATGATCCGATAACCATTACGCTGTCTTCAGATTTCTTTCTCGCTTCAAATGCAATTGTCTTCAAAGTCTCAGGAGAATCAGTTTCAACCAGCCCAGACAGGAATCTTATCCTGTTAATTGTTGTTGCTTTTTCTTCAAGAATTTTAAGAGCAGCCATGGCAGACCTGTCCTGGTATTTCTCCAGGGACTTTTTAAGTGTACTATTTTCAGAGATAAGCTTTTCAATACTCTCTTTAATGTTACCGGTGCTTTTAAGCATGACAGCAATATCTTCAATTACAGCAAGCTTGTCATTGATATACTCATAAGCCTTGCCTGCCGTTAACGCTTCAATCCTTCTGATACCGGCTGCTATTGCTCCTTCCGATATGATTTTGATAATCCCTATGCTTGCAGTTGACTCAACATGAGTCCCGCCGCATAGTTCTATAGAGTCTCCGAATTTTACCACCCTTACGGTTTCTCCGTATTTCTCACCGAAAAGTGCCATAGCACCCATTGCCTGTGCTTTCTTCAACGATATATTTTCCGTTATTTTCCTGATATTGTTTTCCCTTACCAGCCGGTTTGCAATCTCTTCCACCCTCATCAGTTCTTCCTTTCCCGGCTTAGTGAAATGGCTGAAATCAAACCTGAGCCGATCCGGAGTGACCAGGGACCCTTTCTGTTCCACATGCTTTCCCAGAACTTCCCGCAGCGCATAGTGTATCAGGTGAGTAGCTGTGTGATTATTGGCTGTCATGAGACGCTTTTCAATATCAACCCTGGCTGTAAAATCCGCTTTCGGATCTGACGGGGCTTTCTTCGCTATGTGAATTATAAGGTTATTCTCCCTGATGGTATCGAAGATCTCAATTTTTTCATTTTTTGAAACGATTGTTCCCGTATCTCCGACCTGTCCTCCCGATTCTGCATAGAAAGGTGTTTTATCAAGGACTATATGGCAGATGTCAATCCCTTTGACCTTTACCATCCGGTACTTTGTGATAAGCACCTCTTCTTCCGTCTTATCATAGCCTGTAAACAGTGTATCGCCTGAATCCCTTATAATCTCCCAGTCGCCTGCATCCAGAAAAGCATCCTCCCTCGATCTGTCTTTCTGGTTTTTCATCTCATCTTCAAACTCCCTGATATTAAGCTCTATACCGTTCTCCTTAAGGATAAGCTGGGTAAGGTCAACCGGAAATCCAAAAGTATCATACAGTTCAAATGCTACCTTCCCGGGCAATGTTTTCTTATTGCTTTTCTTCAGGTCAGAGATCATTTTTTCTATCATCTTCAGACCCTTGCCAAGGGTTTTCAGGAATGCTGTTTCCTCTTCCAGGATTATCTTTGATATAAGCTCCTTTAATGATTTTAATTCCGGGTAGTGGTCACCCATGGTTTCGGCAAGTTTTGGTACAAGCCTGTAGATAAAGGGTTCTTCAATCCCGAGGTTATTGTATCCGTATCTTACTGCCCGGCGGAGTATCCTTCTTATAACGTAGCCTGCCTTATTGTTGGACGGCAGCTGTCCTTCGGCTATGGAGAAGGAGACTGCTCTCAGGTGATCAGCAATTACCCGCATTGCTGTATCCCAGGATTCATTGACACCGTATTTTTTCCCGGTAATGGATGAAATTTCTTTGATAACAGGCTGAAAGACATCGGTATCGTAATTAGACTTTTTCCCCTGAACAACCATGCATAGTCTCTCAAATCCCATTCCTGTATCTACATGCTTTGATGGAAGCATCTCAAGTGAGCCGTCAGCTTTTCTGTTATACTGGATAAAAACGAGGTTCCATATCTCTATCACCTGCGGATCACCCTTATTGACGAGATTCTGTCCGGAAATCCTGTTCATTTCCTTTTCATCCCTGATATCAACATGAATTTCAGAGCATGGACCACATGGCCCCGTGTCACCCATTTCCCAGAAATTGTCTTTTTTCGGACCGTCAATTATATGATCAGGATTATTCGGGAAGCATTTTTGCCAGAATCTGAAGGCTTCATCATCACGGGAAATATTGTCTTCTTTACTGCCCTGAAAAACAGTGGCATAAAGCCGGTCCTCAGCAATGCCCAGCCGTTTTGTGAGAAATTCCCATGCCCATTCTATGGCCTCTTTCTTGAAATATTCCCCGAATGACCAGTTACCAAGCATTTCAAACATAGTATGATGGTAAGTGTCATGCCCAACCTCCTCAAGGTCATTATGCTTCCCTGAAACCCTGAGGCACTTTTGTGAATTTGCAACTCTTTTGTATTTTGCCTGGCTGTTTCCCAGGAAAATATCCTTGAACTGATTCATGCCGGCATTTGTGAACATGAGTGAAGGATCATTCTTAATCACCATCGGTGCTGATGGGACAATTTCATGCTCTCTTTCCCGGAAAAATTCAAAAAATAACTGTCTCAGTTCCTGTGCCTTCATGTGTTAATTATCAATGGATAATGTAAATATACCTGAAAATTGGCTTGTAAAATTAGTTTATTTGATTTAGATTTGTCCATTGCCTGTAGCAAAAAAATGAAATTCCAACCCGGCCGATGAATAACCGGAAATATATTTTGGACCGTAATGATCTGCAATACAAGCAGGTAAGGCTATCGTTAACCAGGAAGCTTTTAAGGTTGCTTATGTGGTTTTCTGTTACAGTCATTATCACTTTGATTTACGGTACAATTTTCGAAAACCTGTTCGGATCGCCCAAGGAAAAGATGCTTAATCAGGAAATTGATAACCTGAAGCTCCAGTATAAACTTGCAGGGAAGGAACTTGATGGCGCCCAGGAAATTATGAAAAGCCTTGAGATGTCGGATGAGGTTCGCTACAGGTCAATCCTTGAAATGGAAAGCATTCCCGGATCATTCAGGAATCCGGGTTACGGAGGTGTTGACAGGTTCAGGGACCTCGACGACTATATCAACTCTAACCTTATGAGATCGACCCGGACAAGGATCGCGGAGATGAAAAACATGGTAAATGTTCAGGATGAATCATTCAGGGCGATTGAAGAAAAGAGAGCTGAGTGGGAGAGAATGTACGAATACCTGCCAATGATCAGTCCTGTTGATGTTACGATAAGATTGGGTGATGGTGTGAAATTCAGGGAGGTACATCCTGTGACCGGAAATCCCCGGTGGCATTTTGGACAGGATTTTACCGCCCCTTATGGTACAGAGGTTTATGTCACAGGCTCCGGAACAGTAATCGAAGCCGGATGGAACTCCAGTGGTTTCGGAAATCATGTCCGCGTTGATCACGGATATGGCTATCAGACCATCTACGGACATCTCAGCAGCATAAAGGTTGTCAAGGGAATGAATGTCAAACGCGGAGACCTGATCGGTCTTACAGGTAGTTCAGGCACATCGTCAGGACCCCATCTTCATTACCAGATAGATCAGTACGGCCAGCATAAGAATCCTCTCTATTATTTTAATGATGACCTGACTGAAGAAGAATATTTTGACATGATCCAGCTGCTAACTTCAAGCACAAAATTCAGATAGTCAAAAGGTTATAATCCGTCATTCTTAAATTTCCTGATAACTCCGATATGGGAGCTGTTTTCTTTTTTATGAATTTTTTATCTTTGCTGCATTATGCCAAAGTCAAGATATAAGTTCAATCCCGAATCTCTGAGTTTTGACAAGATCAGACTTGGTGTCGGGGCAATGCTGCTTAGAGGGCTTGCTTATTTTGTTGGATCTCTTCTGGTCGCTCTGGTTTATTATCTCATCTTTGCCATTTTTGTTGATTCGCCGAAGGAGAAAACTCTTTTAAGAGAGATAGATCAGCTTACATTACAGTATGACCTGATTCACAGGGAAATGGATAACCTTGAAAAGGTAATCGGCCAGCTCCAGGAAACTGATGATAACCTTTACAGGACAGTATTTGAAGCTGAACCTATTCCTGCTACCCTGCGCGAAGGAGGAGTGGGTGGAATCAACAGGTACAAGGAACTTGAAGGATTTGATAATTCAAGTATTGTAATTGAGACAACAAAAGAACTTGACCGGATAAGAAAGAAGGTCTACATTCAGTCAAAATCATTTGACGACCTCATAACCCTGGCGATGAGAAAAGAGGAAATGCTGAGATCAATTCCGGCCATCCTTCCTATTTCCAATAAGGATCTTACACGTACTGCTTCAGGCTATGGATTAAGGATCCATCCCATATACAAAATAATTAAATTTCACTCAGGGATGGATTTTACGGCTCCTTCCGGGACTGATGTCTATGTAACAGGTGATGGCACTGTAGCATCAGTTATTTCAGCAAAGAGAGGACTTGGGAATCACATAATTATAAACCATGGTTACGGATATACTTCGATCTATGCTCATCTAAGCCAGTTCAATATAAGGGCAGGGCAGAAGGTCAGGAGAGGCGATATTATCGGATTTGTCGGCAGTACAGGCCTGTCAGTGGCCCCTCACCTGCATTATGAGCTAAAGCTTAACGGGGCTAATGTCGATCCGGTTAACTACTATTTCAATGATCTCACTCCGGAGGAATATGAGAGGATGATTGAAATAGCTTCAAAAACCGGCCAGTCTTTTGATTAGATCTTCCTTAAACATTTTTATGAAGATAAATCCCGCCTTTGTTTTAGTTTTTGCAATATTATTTTCATATCAGTCTGTTTCAGGTTTAAATGATACCATCCCGTCACAGAGGAAAATTATTATAACCGGTGTCGGGGATATTATGTTCGGGACATCTTTCCCCTCACCAAAATATCTGCCTCCTCACGATAATCCTCTCATGCTGCTTGGAGATCTTGCTGATACGCTTACTGCCTCGGATATAACTTTCGGAAATCTGGAGGGATCTTTCCTCGACGACGGGGAACCGGCAAAAAAATGCAGGGACACCACCAAATGTTATCTTTTCAGGATGCCGGAACGATATGCCTCCGCTTTAGCTACTGCAGGATTTGACATAATCAGCCTGGCAAATAATCATTTCGGAGATTTTGGTTTTCCTGCCAGGAGACGCACAATGGAGCTTCTTGATTCACTTGGGATTCACTATGGAGGATTAACAGAGCTTCCATATTCAATATTCAGTAAGGACAGTATTCTTTATGGTTTTTGCGCTTTTGCTCCTAATGCAGGTACCATAAGTATCCTTGAGATATCTGAGGCAGAAGCTATTGTAAGAAAGCTTGCAGATACCTGTCAGATCGTTATAGTATCATTTCATGGCGGCGCTGAAGGATCAGATTTTCAGCATGTTCCAAAAACAGATGAAATGATGTATACCGAGAACAGGGGAGACGTGCACAAATTCTCACACATGATGATTGATGCCGGCGCTGATGTTGTTTTTGGTCATGGACCTCATGTCACCAGGGCTGTCGAGGTGTACAAAGATCGCTTCATCGGATACAGTCTCGGTAATTTCTGCACTTATGGAAGGTTCAATCTAAAGGGACCAAACGGAATTGCACCTGTTGTGAAACTGAAGGTGGAGGTTTCCGGAAAATTCATATCAGGAAAAATAATCCCTGTATTTCAACTCCCGGGTGAAGGGGTGAAAGTTGATCCGGAGAAACGTGTAATAAGGAAAATTCAGGATCTTGTCGCTCTTGACTATCCTGATGCACTGATCAGAATATCAGACAATGGAGAAATCTCTTATAAATAAATTGATATGCCATACAGGGAAAAATCGATCGAAAAGCTCTATTATTCAATAGGCGAAACAGCTAAAATGCTGAATGTACCGATCTCAACTGTCAGGTTCTGGGAAAATGAATTTGACATCCTTAAACCCTTGAAGAATAAAAAGGGGAACAGGATGTTTACACCCACAGATATTAAAAACCTGAAGATCATTCATCACCTTCTCAAGGAGGAGGGAATGACTCTGCCGGGTGCAAAAAAAAGGATCTCAGGTAAATGGGAAGAAGCTGAATATAAGTATGAGATAAACGAGTCGCTTCAGAAAATCAAAACCTTGATGCTTGACCTGAGAGATAGTATTAAATAAAAATCAAATCATGAAGCTTACAGACCTTACTTCATTTCTCGATTCTGCAATACCATTATCCTTCCAGGAAGGATATGACAACTCAGGCTTGCAGGTAGGCTTGCCCGACAAGGAAGTAAAATCAGCATTAATTTGCCTGGATATCACTGATGAGGTGCTTGATGAGGCTGGCTATAACGGGTGCGATGTCATAATATCCCATCACCCGCTTATTTTTACCGGCATTACAAAGTTATCCGGACGAACCGTAACAGAAAGGCTATTGCTGAAAGCTATAAAGCAGGATGTGGCGATTTACTCCGCCCACACTAATCTTGACGTTCTGGGTAACGGTGTCAGCAGGAAAATAGCTGAGAAGCTGAAACTAAATAATATAAGAACTCTGTCGCCGCTTAAGAACAGGTTGTTAAAGCTGGTTACCTATATACCAGAAAATCACCTTGATAAAGTCAGGGAAGCAATTTTTAATGCCGGTGCAGGAATTGCCGCGAATTATGATCGCTGCAGTTTCATTACGCAGGGAACAGGCAGTTTCAGAGGTGGTGAAAACAGTAACCCATATGTTGGGGAAAAAGGTAAAATACATTTTGAAAAGGAGGTAAGGTTTGAAACAATTATGTTCTCTCACCTTAAAGACAAGGTTATAAAAGCCCTTCTTGAAACACATCCTTATGAGGAGGTTGCTTATGATATTTACCAGCTTGAAAATGATAATATTGAGATCGGACTAGGCTGTACCGGCGATATGCCTGAACCATTGGAGGAAAAGGATTTTCTCAGAAGTGTTGAATCTGTTTTCACTGCAAAGGGAATCAGATATTCAAAGCTGACAGGTAATAAAATTACAAAAGTAGCACTCTGCGGAGGCTCCGGAGGCGCACTCATCAAAGACGCAATAGCATCAGGTGCAAATGCTTTCATTACTGCCGATGTAAGATACCATAGTTTTTTTGAGACGGGGAATAAGATGATTATCATTGATATCGGCCATTATGAAAGTGAAAAATTCTCTTCAGAAATTTTATACAATCTAATTATCAAAAAATTCCCTACATTTGCACTCCGGTTTTCAGAAATAAATACGAATCCTGTTAACTATTTATAATATGGAAAAAGCAAAAACACATGACACCGAAATTTCTGTTGAAGAAAGATTACGGGCGTTGTATAGTCTGCAATTAGTTGATTCAGAGATAGATAAAATCAAAACACTGAGAGGCGAACTGCCTCTTGAGGTCCAGGACCTTGAAGATGAAATAGCCGGCCTTGAAACCAGGCTCAATAATCTGAAGGAAGAGGTAGTTACCCTCGATAAATCCATTGTTAAGAAAGATAATGAGATTTCCGATGCTGAAGCTCTCATAAAAAAATATGAGGAACAGCAGAAAAATGTCAGAAACAACAGGGAGTTCGATTCTCTTTCAAAGGAAATAGAATATCAGAGACTGGAAATTGAGCTGTTCAATAAGAAGATAAAGGAATTTCGTGTCCAGATTGATGAGAAAAAACTTGTCATTGCAGAATCTGAAGGAACACTTGCCGAAAGGACCGCTGATCTTGAAAATAAAAGATCAGAGCTTGATGAGATTATTGCTGATACACAGAAGGAGGAAGAAGGGCTTTATAAGAAGCTTGAAAAAGTGCAAAATATTATTGAAGAAAGGTTGATCACTGCTTACAAACGTATCCGCTCAAATGCAAGGAACGGACTGGCTGTTGTACCTGTTCAGAGAGATGCTTGCGGAGGTTGTTTCAACCAGATACCGCCTCAGAGACAGCTGGATATAAAATCAAGGAAAAAGATCATTGTCTGTGAATATTGCGGACGCATTCTTGTTGATGATGAAATAATAAAAGAAGGTAAAATATAATCATCGGGGAAAAGATATATAGAGAGCCGGCTGATATGAGCCGGCTTTTTTTATTTGGCGGGGATGCATGTACCTACCCCCCAACCCCCTCCCTGCTTCGCAAGGAGGGGGAGCTAATATGTTGTATAACAATGATTTCCCCCTCTTTGCTTCAGCAGAGAGGGGGACAAAGGGGGTGAGTACCTGAAGCAGAGAAAGGGAAAGCAGGGCTAATTTGATCCTAAATTTCTCTACCTTTGTACATACCAACAGCTACATGCATGACCTCCACCGCTTTCAAACAACTCGTCTCAGAAGGCATACCGTTAGAACTTCCTGAAGAAAAGCCTTATGATCAGAATATTAATCATGCTCCCAAACGCAAGGACATACTTACGCGGGAAGAAAAAAAGCTGGCGCTGAAAAATGCCCTGAGATACTTCCCGATTGATTTTCATACTGTCCTGGCAAGGGAATTTGCTGATGAGCTTAACGAATATGGACGGATATATATGTACCGGTTCCGTCCTGAATATGAGATCAAGGCGCGTCATATTGATGAATTCCCGTACAGGTCACGAAAAGCAGCCGCAATAATGCTGATGATCTCAAATAACCTTGATCTGTCAGTTGCCCAGCACCCTCATGAACTGATCACATATGGAAGCAACGGAGCAGTTTTTCAGAACTGGGCTCAATACCGGATCGTGATGAAGTATCTTTCTGAAATGACTGATGATCAGACACTTGTTATATATTCAGGGCATCCCCTGGGACTTTTCCCTTCTCATAAAGATGCACCAAGATTAGTGGTCACCAACGGAATGGTTATCCCGAATTACTCTTCTCAGGATCACTGGGAAAAGTTCAATGCCATGGGGGTATCACAATATGGTCAGATGACTGCAGGCTCATATATGTATATCGGGCCACAGGGTATAGTTCACGGGACTACTATTACAATTCTAAATGCCGGAAGGCTGATAAGCAAAGGCGAAAATAATCTGAGAGGGAAGATTTATGTGTCATCAGGACTTGGCGGAATGTCAGGAGCTCAGACTAAAGCAGCCTCCATTGCAGGTGTCATATCTGTTATAGCTGAGGTAAATCCCAAGGCGATCCGTACATGTCATTCACAGGGATGGGTGGATGAAGTGCTGACTGATATGAATAAGCTTATTGAAAGGGTAAGATCGGCCAGAGAGAAAAAAGAAGTGGTTTCTCTGGCCTATCACGGGAATATTGTGGATGTCTGGGAAAAATTTGCAGATGCAGGTATTATGGTGGATATTGGATCTGACCAGACATCACTTCATAATCCATGGGCCGGAGGATATTATCCTGCAGGACTCGGTTTTGAAGAGGCGAACAGAATGATTTCAGATTCCCCTGACAAATTTAAAGTCCTGGTTAAGAAATCTCTTGTTCGTCAGGTCGAAGCAATTAACAGGCACACGAAAAGGGGTACATATTTCTTTGATTATGGTAATGCTTTCCTTCTTGAAGCATCAAGGGCAGGAGCAGATATTCTCAAACCTGATGGAGAATTCAGATACCCGTCTTATGTACAGGATATTATGGGACCTCTGTGTTTTGATTACGGTTTCGGACCATTCAGGTGGGTTTGTTGCTCAAATGATCCGGCCGACCTTGCAATAACTGACACAATTGCCTCAGAAACACTTGAGCATATTATGGAGGCTTCTCCTGACCAGATAAAGCAGCAGATGGCAGACAATATTCACTGGATAAAGGAGGCAGGCAAAAACGAGCTGGTGGTAGGTTCGCAGGCAAGGATCCTCTATGCTGATGCGGAAGGGCGGATAGCAATTGCTGATGCTTTTAACAGGGCTGTGGCAAACGGGAAAATATCTGCACCGATAGTAATCGGCAGGGATCATCATGATGTTTCAGGCACTGATTCCCCTTTCAGGGAAACATCAAATATTTATGACGGATCAAAGTTTACTGCCGACATGGCAGTGCATAATGTAATAGGCGATTCATTCCGGGGAGCTACATGGGTATCTCTGCATAACGGAGGTGGCGTAGGATGGGGTGAAGTCATTAATGGCGGCTTCGGGATGGTGCTGGATGGAACAACGGAGGCAGGTGATAAGCTCAGAATGATGCTTCACTGGGATGTTAATAATGGAATTGCAAGAAGGAGCTGGGCCAGAAGCGAAGGTGCTTTGTTTACTCTTGAAAGAGAGATGAAGAGGACTCCGGGATTAAAGGTGACGGTACCGTATATTGCTGATGATGAATTGATTGACAGTTTGATTGACCCCCCAACCCCCCTAAAGGGGGGCTATAAACCCGTCTAATAACTTTGAAGTGAAATGGGTTTCAACCCCCTTCAGGGGGGCAGGGAGGTTATTCGTTAATAAGAGCCACAGCTATTGCCATTATACCTTCTTCCCGGCCAATAAAACCAAGTTTCTCCGCTGTTGTGGCCTTTATGGAAATATTGTCAGGTGAGGTTTCAAGAATTGATGAGATGACTGATCTCATTTCCGGAATATAGGATGCCATTTTCGGCTTTTCAAGGCAGACTGTACAGTCGATATTTGAAACTTTATATCCCTTTTTACGTATAATATTATATGTCCTTTCGAGTAATATTGTGCTCTGGATGTTTTTAAATTCCGGATCAGTATCGGGGAAATGGCTTCCTATATCTGGCTCTCCTGCAGCACCTAAGAGTGAATCACATACTGCATGAAGAAGGACGTCCCCGTCGGAATGGGCAATGCAACCTTTTTCAGAAGGTATGAGAATGCCTCCGAGCCATAATTTCAAACCTTTTTCAAGCCGGTGAAAGTCGATACCCTGGCCTATTCTGGGATTCATGTACGCGATTTGGTTGCGTTCCTTAACGAGTTGATATCAAATGAAAGGGAGAAGCGCAATGTGCGGGCAAGCGGGTGGTTCTGAACCAGTGGCATCAGATAAGAGAAGTCAACTGTAAATCCACTTAGCCTGAAACCTGCACCTGCAGTAAAATATTTACGGTTTCCCTTGCTTTCATTCTCGTGGAAATATCCGGCCCTTATAGCAAACTGATCATTATACCAGTATTCTGCGCCATACGAGTACGTTATTTCATGCAGTTCTTCCCTGAACCCCCCGGGGGCATCAATGAAGGACTGAAAGATGGCAACAGGAAGCGAAACATTAGGGTCCTTCCCGAATTCAATTATTGATTGACTGGTTGTAACAATGGTTCCATCTTTTGTAGTGTCTCCTATTTCATAATAGTATGGGGGAGTGGGGACCAGCAGTTTGTTGATATCAATTGTAAAAGTGATTTTATTATACTGATCAAGATTCATATTAAATGCTGTTCCAAGCTTCATATTAATAGGAATAAAATCGGAAGTCTGGGATTCAGAATAGCTCATCTTTGATCCTAAGTTAGATATGTTTGCTCCGAAAGCAAGCGACGCCTCCTTGCTGAAGAGACTTATATCCTTTTGATAATATACAGAAACATCAGCGGCAACAGAGGTTCCCGGTTTTGTGTTCGTTTCGCCTGAAGAGAAGCCTCCCGTAAGGTTGGAATATATAAACCTGAAAGCTATACCTCCGGCCAGGTTATCAGTTAATAATCTTGAATACCCCAGATCAAACGACCATTCATTAGGCTTATAGTCTCTCATGGGATTACCGAAATCATCAGTGAATGAAACATCCCCAAGGGATGAATATATAAGGCTTCCATTAATGACCTGCTTCTTATCGAATCTGTAGTATCCTGACAGATAGGCAATATTAATATCGGGAACGAGATTTCTGAGCCAGGGTGAATAGGAAATACCAACGCCTCCCTTTCCATCAATGAATGCGAACTTTGCGGGATTCCAGTGCATGCTGTAAACATCAGGTGAGGTAGCTACCCCGGCATCCCCCATAGCGCCTGCTCTTGAGTCGGGAGCTATAGTAAGGAACGGAACAACTGTCTGAATGGCATTTAGTTCGCCGCTGCTATCCTGGCCATAAAGCATAGGGCTTGTCAGAAAAGCTGCCAGGAATAGAATTAGTATTGTCCTCTTTTTCATTCTGATACTTCGAAAGTGCAAATATAAAACAATTTTTTACCTGTCTTATTGTGTTATAGTTATAAAATGATCATCCGGCCTGAGCTTTCTGCCGATTCTCCTCCTCCTGTTCTCACTGACACACGGTAGGGATAGATGCCTCTCCCTGCTCTTTTCCCGGATTCAATGTTGCCATCCCATTCTACAGGAGAAATCTGATAACCCGTAGAATACAATGTTGTCTTTATGATCCTGATTATCCGGCCGCTCATATCAAAAATGCTGATAGTGATTTCAAGGTCCTCATCCGGCCTGTTATGCCCGGCGGTTATCTTTGTTCCGTTTACTATCGGATTCGGATAGTTGAGCAGGTTTGTCAGTATGAATTTGCCGTTGGTTTCGACAAGGAATACAATTGATTTTTCTGATGAGTTATTGTAGTTATCCCATGCTTTTATCGTAAGGGAATGATTTCCTTCGGTGAGTTCAGAAAGATCATATATGATTTTCCCTTTCATATAGTTATCAAAGTCATTTTCAAAATAATTATTGAGGACAAACGATTTGTTCCTGTCATTGTCAAGGTATGCTGTCAGGTCGTGCCCTATTCCTGAACCAGTTGTATTGATACCCCCCTTATCCTCTATAATTGCAAGCATTCGTGGGTTAATATCCGTAATTCCGCCGTTCCTGAAAAGAGTGTCGTTCATAAACAGGTCGATATCCGGTCCGACAGTATCAACCACAGTCGTTTCGGCGAATCCACCCACAATTATATCCGAAAAATTGCCATTCATATCCCGTGAGGCATCGTTTGCATAGTAGCTTATTTTACCTGAACCAAATGCATAATCTATATCTCTCGGCACAATAAATGTAAAGCTGAAATTTCCGTTATCAGCTTTTGTCTTGCCACTGAAAAGAATATTATTCCTGATATCAAATTTCATCGATTGTCCGCCATCATTTGCCAGTGTCTTAATTGTCGATACTTTATCATACACTATCGGAGAGACTGTCCCGTTAAAATCGCTAAGGGTCAGGCCGCGGGCATTTTCAATATGTCCTGAAATTGTAACCTGTGATAATGCTTTAAGGCTGTCACTGCCGTTGATAATACTTAAGTGGTTTACTGAATCTGTTACTACCTGTCCGTGCCACGGATAAGCCAGAATTACTGCAGGATCGCCGAGAAGTGTAAAATTCCTTTTATTAGAGCCACTTCCCGAACTGTTTTTAGCCAATCGTATAATATCTCCCAATCTCATGACATTGCCTGAGGTATCACGGTCAAAAGCGTAATTAAATATGTTCTTATTAAGAAAATAATTTGGTGCTGAATATACAACACGGGTAGTAGACATCAATGCTATCCCTCCGCCGTTCTCATTCATGAGCACCATCTCACCTGCTGAGGTCTTTATTTTCCATTCACCTGTAATTATGTCCTTTTCCACGTCATCGAACCTGCTGAATTCGCATGTTGCTGTAATAAAAAGGGGAAGCTTTGCCCCATTCATCCATGAGTTAATATCTGCAGTTTTTATAACCCTTTCAGCGGCCAGTCCATTCTCGCTTCCATGTCCGACATAATTAAAAATGAGGCACCCCGAATTAATTCGGTCATATATTGCTTTTTCCACATCAGGATAGGATTGCCCGTTTATTGAAGTGACTTGTTTAAAGGCATCAAGATATATTTTGTCGATATTAAATGATTTGACACTGTCTCTCAAAAGCGCTGATAGTCCTTCTGCATCAGACATATGGGTGTTCCCGTCTTCATCGTCAGCGGTTATGCAGATAATATTTTTCCAGTCTCCCTGGTTGGATGGATCCAGATACCGTCTGATTTTGGATACAAGTATCCGTGCCTGTGCAGTATCGGAAGCCGGCAGTCGGCCGATGCCTACATCTTCCGTTCCCTGTGCTTCTCCTTCACCATCCCCAAGAAGACCATAGAAATCATCTGATGTGAATGACGATACAATTACATTTGAATTCTGTGACTGATAAGTGGGAACGAAATTAGGGTTATCAGGAGGAAGCGTTCTATTCTCATATGAACCATCGCCGAAAAGAAGAAGATATTTCATAGGATGTGCAGTATCGTGCTGTTTAATGTATTTCATCCTGACATAGTTCCTTATTGCAGCAATATCCGGCACACCGCCTGAAAACTCATTATATATTTCTTCAGGTGTTACTACCTGTGAAATGAGGCCACTATTAGAGAGATGCAGGCTGGCAAGCTCTTCAGCATATTTTCTGAACAGAGGATGGGTAACGATTATCATATCTACCGGATCTGAACCATGAAGATCCTGATTTGGCACAGAGACTGGCTTGATCAATGGCGTCAGGTAGTTTGCCTCAATAAACAGGACAAATGATTTAAGCGTATCAGTTAAGGCTTTGAACCTGATTTCCCCGTTATCCTTTGTATAGCTGATCCTCTTTGGATTCGAAGGATCGGTAATGTCCCATATGAAAGGATTGCCGGTGGTACTGTTTATCATGAATTCAGTTATCCGCCCTGCACCTACAGATCTGCTATCAGTAAAAAATGAAGTTTGTCCGTTAAATATGTTCACTTTTCTTGCCTGAAGCTTTATAAAATCGAGCCATCCGTCAGCGCCTGGTTCGCCATTATTAAAAAATCTGATCTCAAATTTTGGCGATAATGACCTGGGAACTATTGATACGGATGAGTCAGATATTTGTGCCCATGTCCCGGTATAGGCGTACAAATTCACTGCCTGTACCTGGATATTCTTATGAAGTGTCGACTCTTCATATAATCTGAAAATTGTAGATACAGGAGCTCTTGCAAGCACCCTGATCCTTACCTTTATTTTTTCACCGCTTACAAGGTCAGTAAATTCAGGGTTTATAACAGCACCTGAAATGGATGATACCCGTTGATACCACTCCCTGCCTGATCTGATAAGGTTCTCGTTCTCCTGTTCATGGATAAACAGGGCATCTGATTCTGAGCTGTAAAAATTTGATGATCCCGCAGGTTCGGCAGAATTCAAAATTCTCTTTCCCTGCATGCTCCCTGATGAAATGAAATAGAAAGCTGTATCAGAATAATTATGCCTAATAAAGTCAAAATCACCGGCAGTTGTATTGTATTTCCATCTGCCTGTTCCCTGACCGTAAAACAACAGGTAATCTCCTTCATTGAATATTCCGTCAACTCCGGTTTCGGTATACAATGCGATCTCTGTCAGATCATCGGGTTTCGGGTCATCATTAAAATAAGAGAGCTGGCCATAGTTGTTTGCATATATCCGTGCTTTGGCAGGATCAGCTATTCCGATCTGCTTCAGTTTTGAATAGTCGATCCTGTAAATACCATCCTTCAGAATAGCTATTTTGAACCATGTTCCCGAAGACAGAACAGATGATGAAGCATAACTATCTTTAGCCTGCTGTCCGTTCATTTGAAAATGCACAGACAGAATGCAGAGTATTATTATAAATAATATTCTGTTCATTTAACTGACAAAGATAGAAATGTGCTTTATGTTTGTTAACTTATGGTCAAAATAATAACGTTGTCATTACGTTGATATTGCAGTATTGTCAATTATGTCGAAATATCTCCGGTTATTACTGATTGTTCTCCTGACCATCACATCAGAAATCTTTAGCCAGGGAACCGGTTACGGCCCGGGTTATCAGCTTACACTGACAGGTAATCCCGCCATTACGGGAGCTGAGGGGGATGGATATATCCGGATTTCATACATGAATTTATATCCGGGTAATGCATATAATCTTCATTCAGCCTTTTTCTCATATGATGGTTACTTCCCATCGCTTCACGGAGGGGCAGGCATATTTATCACAAATGAATACCTGGGAGGGATTATCAATGATCTGAAGGGTGGACTGTCGTATTCATATTTCTTCCAGGCGGGGAAAGATCTGTATTTCAGTGCAGGATTGTCTGCATCATTTTATCACAGGGGATACAGCTTTGGAGGAGCGATTCTTCCCGATCAGATAGATCCGCTGGGAGGTATTGTTTTCCCTGCCGGTGAGCTTCTCGCTTCTGAAGGGCGTACAATATTTGACCTTGGCACCGGATTCATGTTTTATACAGGCAGGATTTTCGGAGGACTCTCCGTAAACCATCTGGCAGAGCCTGATCTGTCGGTAAGCGACCTGGCGGAGGGGAAGCTTAAACGTCAGCTTTTTATGCATATTGCAGGCGATTTCGACCTCAGCAGTGAAAAGGAGGTGAAGATATTTCCTATAGGGATTTTCCAAATCCAGAAAGAGTCAGTCGCAGGAGGAGCCGGTGCTGTATTTAAATTCAATTATCTATCAATTAGTTCATTAGTGATAGCTGGCAATGGGAAGAACATGGATATCCAAACAGGATTCTCAGTAAATACAGGTGCTCTGAACATTTTTTACAATTATCGTTTTAATATTCTGTCAGGACAAGACCTGCTGCCATTTTCGCTTCTGCATCATACAGGTATAGCTCTCCGTTTAAATAATGTTGATAAAAGAAAAACAGTTAAAACAATAAATTTTCCCAAATTGTAGTTATATTTGATGTTTGGAAAAGAATTTTGTATTAATATTATTATATTTGAATTTCGATAAAAGCCATAAAATTTAAGGAGTTATGTATAAATTCAGAACATTATCGGTTATATTCTTAGCCTCACTCTTCCTGGTGTCCTGTAGTCTATTCAAGGGGAAGGGAGGTGGTGATCCTAATGTTTCCTCAACTACTGGATGGGATTATAATAGTCCGGATAATGGCGGATTTGAGGTTACTCTTGAAGGCGAACAGCAGACAGGTCCGGGCCTGGTTCTCATAGAAGGCGGACGCTTTACAATGGGACAGGTGCAGCAGGACGTATTGTTTGACTGGAACAATAAGCCAAGGACTGTAACAGTATCTTCATTCTATATGGATGAAACAGAGGTGAAGAATGTTGATTACCGGGAGTATCTGTTCTGGCTCAGACGTGTTTATATTGATTACCCGGAAGTATACAGGAGATCACTTCCTGATACACTTGTATGGAGAAGTCCAATGGGTTTCAATGATCCCTATGTACAATATTATTTCAGACACCCGTCATATAATAATTATCCTGTTGTTGGAGTTAGCTGGCTGAAAGCTAACGACTATTGTCTCTGGAGAAGCGACCGAGTGAATGAACAGCTTCTGATTGATGAGGGAGAATTAAATCCCGATCCGGCACAGTCGAACCAGAACAACTTTAATACTGAAGCTTATCTTGCCGGACAGTATGAAGGTGTTGTCAACCAGCTGAGAGAGAGCCTTAATCCCAATCAGACCGAACGCAGAACAAATTTTGAGGATGGCTTACTGCTTCCCAGCTACAGGCTTCCTACTGAAGCAGAATGGGAATTTGCTGCCTATGCGCTCAGGGGAAATACTTTTGAAGAAAGAATTTATGAAAGAAGAATATACCCATGGGACGGACACAATGTAAGAAATGCAGCTACCAGATCACAGGGTGAAATGATGGCAAACTTTGTTCGTGGCAGGGGCGATATGATGGGGGTTGCCGGGAGCCTTAACGATAATGCAAGCATAACAAGCGAAGTAAAATCATACTGGCCAAACGACTATGGACTTTATTGCATGTCAGGCAATGTTAATGAATGGGTACAGGATGTCTACCGTCCTCTTAGCCCGGATGATGTAGACGGATTCAATCCTTTCAGGGGTAACGTTTATACCGACCTGCGTCGTGATGCCAATGGTAATGTAGTTACTAAAGGAAATCTTGGAAGATTATATGTTGATACCGTAAAGGACGCCAATGTAGCCAACAGGTATAACTATCAGAAAGGTGACTACAGGAATTTCAGGGATGGTGATCTCACATCGTCAGCAGTAACTGACTGGCTTGCTGATGATGGCAAAAAAGCATCACTCAGGATGTATGCGCAGGATCTTGGTACAGGAGGTGGAATGGCCGACTTTGTAACTCTCATTAATGATAATGCAAGGGTATATAAGGGAGGATCATGGAAAGACAGAGCCTATTGGCTTAATCCTTCAACAAGGAGATTCCTCGACCAGGAAGAATCACGCGACGATATCGGATTCAGATGCGCAATGATAAGGGTAGGAAGCCCTGCAGGATTTTAAAGGAAATTACTCCAGTGAATAGCCTCATTATGATTGCATAATGAGGCATTTTTTTGAAAATATGAAAACGGAACAGCTTTATCATCTTTTCAGGGAATCATCAGGTGTCTCCACCGATTCCAGAACAGTAGGAAAGAACCAGATATTCTTTGCTCTGTGGGGCGAGAAATATAATGGGAACAAATATGCTGCAGATGCACTGGAAAAAGGCGCATCCTGGGCAATTATTGATGATGAAGCATTTGAAATCGAAAAAACTATCCTCGTCGACGATTGTCTTATTGAACTTCAGGCACTTGCCTCTCATCACAGAAAGGAAATGAATGCTTCTGTCCTGGCAATTACCGGGACAAACGGAAAAACAACAACTAAAGAACTTGTTTCTGCCGTATTATCAAAAAAACTCAAGGTTCATTCCACCAGGGGAAACCTGAATAACCAGATCGGCGTACCGCTGACAATTCTTTCAGCACCCGAAGGCACAGAAATGATGGTTATCGAAATGGGAGCAAGCCATATCGGTGAAATCCGCACCCTGTGCATGATAGCTAAACCCGACTATGGGATGATAACCAATGTTGGCACAGCACATATTGAAGGTTTCGGATCACTGGAAGGTGTACTGAAAACTAAAACAGAACTCTATGAACACCTGAGGAAAATAAACGGCATTGCACTTTACAATGACAGGGACCAGATGCTTTCAGAAAAAATATACAGGATAGTGAACAGGGCAGTGCCATTCTCAGATCCTACAGGTGTTGATCTCTATGTCAATTATGTACCTTCTGACCTGAACCTTACCCTTCATGTCAGGTATCAGCATAAGGACTACACTTTAAAAACAAAGCTATTCGGTACTTTCAATATTGAAAATGTGAGAGCAGCGATTGCTACCGGATTGTTTTTCGGAGTTGAAATGAATGACATAGCTGACGCAATCGAAAATTATAATCCCGGAAACAATAGATCTCAAGTCCTGGTGACGAAAAACAATACTCTTATCTGCGACTCTTATAATGCAAATCCTTTAAGCATGAGGATGTCAATAGAATCGTTTGCAGCAATAAAGGCAGAAAATAAAATTTGCATTCTCGGAGATATGCTTGAACTGGGAGATAAAAGTGAGGAGGAGCATATAAAGATTCACAAAGTGCTGAGTGATAATAATATAAAAAATGTATACCTGACCGGGCCAATATTCAGTAAAGTATCTGCGGGCTTCCGGTTCAAAACATTCCGCGACGTAGCAAGGCTTAAAGAGTTTCTAAAAACTAAACCCGTGAAAGGAAATCATATCCTGATAAAGGGATCAAGAGGGATGGCCCTTGAGCAGATCTATGACCTGCTTTAATCTGCAGTAAAATTAACATTGATAACAATCATTTCAGACCTGCTTCCGGATCTCACACGAGGCCCCCATAATCCAAAACCAGATGACACAATAATCTGAGTGTTACCTTTCCTCTGGTATCCATAGCTTAATTCATACATCTTGCGGGTAATGTAATTCAAAGGCCAGAACTGCCCGTTATGAGTGTGTCCCGACAGCTGAAGATCAACTCCGTTTTTCTCAGCTTCCTCAAGGTTGAAGGGCTGGTGATCGAGAACGATCACCGGTCTTGAATGATCAATATCTTTCATCAGATCTGAAAGAGGCAGACGATCTTTTCCATAAAATCTTCGGGAATCCCTGTCGAGCCTTCCTATCAGCTGAATGCCTCCGGGGAGTTTAATAATTTCATCTTTAAGAACAGTGATCCCCTTGCTTTCGATATAGGGAATAGTACGATCAGCCCCTCCTATAAATTCATGATTGCCGGTAATGGCAAACAGACCATCCACAGTATGAGGCATAGTAAAGTACTGGAGCAGATCACCCCTGAGAACCGGGCCCAGTTCCCCGTCTACTATATCTCCAAGAAGAAAAACAATATCAGGTTGTTCCCGTTCAAACATTCCGGATAATTTCTTTAGGCTTCTTTTGCGGATAATGCTTCCAAGGTGAATATCTGATACGGCCGCTATCTTCAATTCCTTTACATCATCTGCTGCTTTGTTTATGGTTATGTCATATCTGCTTACGACAGGGATAACAGCATTGATAAAACCTCCGAGGATAAGAACTACTGAAATGCCTGCAGTTATAAAAAATGCCCACTTCCTGTAATTCATTATATTGCCGCTGTTAATAATACCCGGGATGCGTAAAATAAGCGCTGTTATATCCGAAAGGATCAGGAAAATAAATCCATATAACATAAAGGCCATCCAGAATCCGCCGATTATGTTCAGGATATCCGTAAGAACTGAAGAGTGTCTCGATTCAAGTATTTTGGCAGCAATAAAAGTGACTGCGATCGCAATAAAAATTATGGTATAGAGTACCCTTTTCTCCCTTACCGGTGGAATAATATTATATCCCTTGAAAAAGATATAGGCATTCCCGATAAAATAAACGGCAAATACAATTAGCAGGAAAACTATCAGCTGGTAGGTCTTCATGAAAATAAAAATTTCGTTTTCAGTTCCGCATAAGTTCTGTGTCTTTTTATATAGAACTCAAAAACGATAGATTTGTTCAAAATCATTTCAGCATTCTCCTTCCTGCAGAGTTCTTTGACAATCTTTCTTTTCTCCTTTAGATGATCCATCTCCCGGTAGTAATCCTTATGGGCTTTCCATACAGATCCGACACTTCTGAATTGTCCCTTCAGCATGAAAAACAATGCAGCAATTCCATCAAGGATCTTCCTGATAAAAAGGATACGTTTAATCATTTTATCAGGCAGGTTCTTATATAAAAGGAAGAGGCTGTTGCGGAAGTTGAGATAAGTTTTAAATGGTGAGTCGTAAGGAAGCGTCCCTCCTCCGACATGATATACCGATGATTGAGGTACGTATGACACCCGGTATCCTGACCTGTGGAAACGCCAGCAAAGATCTATTTCCTCCATATGGGCAAAGAAGTCAGCATCGAATCCCCCGCATTTCTTCCAGGCTTCAGCACGGACCGCCATACAGGCCCCGGTTGACCAGAAAATATCAGTTGTGTTATCATATTGCCCGGTATCTTTTTCAATACATGTAAGGATCCTTCCCCTGCATAACGGGTAACCGTATCTGTCAATAAAACCGCCTGCTGCGCCTGCATATTCAAAATGATCCCTTTTACCATATGAGAGTATCTTAGGCTGACAGGAAGCTACATCCCGATTATTGTCCAGATAATTTATCAATGGATGAAGCCATCCTTTGGTAACTTCAATATCTGAATTGAGCAGGACATAATATTGAGCATCAACCTGTTCAAGAGCAAGATTATATCCTCCTGCAAATCCATGGTTTTTCCCCAGTCTTATAATCTTTACCTCTTTATGGCTGACGGAGATCCATTCAACAGAACCATCAACCGAGCCATTGTCGGCCACATATAATATAGTATCATCATTAACAGTATAGCTGATGACCTTATCAAGGAACAATTTCAAGTACTCTATGCCGTTCCAGTTCAATATGACTACTGCCGTTTTAACCATTTATATGTTCCCGTTTATGTTTCCACCTGCGATGGCTCCATAGCCAGAATTCAGGTTTCTCACGTATAATTTCCTCGAGTCTTTTTACGTGCGCCTCGGTAATAACCTGCTCATGTATACCAGCTGTCTTTTCAATCAGGAGCTCTGCAGTAAAGTCATAATACCCTCTTTTGATTTTTTGAATATTGATAAAGACTATCGCCATATCATATTTCATGGCAATTTTTTCAGCGCCCAGGTAAACAGCTGTATCCTGGTTAAGGAAGTTTGTCCAGAATCTTATTTCTCCCTTTGGGGGCGTCTGATCCGTCATAAATCCATAGAGAGCCCGCCTGTTAATCTTCCGGTTTTTAATGATTTCTCTGATGACGTTCGACATGGCAGTCGGATCACAATCGTTCAAAGACCTCAGGTTAAGCATAAAACGATCAAAATGTTTGTTTTGCAGCGGTTTGTATATCGGGACATTTCTTAATTTGGTGTATTTGGGCAGAATATTCAGCCATTCCCAGTTTCCGTAATGTCCCAATACCATTACTACATCACGGCCTTCGTCATAGAACCTGTCAAGCAGTTCCGGATTTGTAAGATGCATTCTTTTTATCTGTTGTCTATTGCTCATATGAGTGAGCTTGAGAGTCTCAATGAACAGGTCACAAAAATGATGGTAGAATTTTTCTTCAATTGTTTTCAGTTCCTTATCGCTTTTTTCCGGAAAGGAATTCTTCAGGTTTGTTGCCACTACTTTCCGGCGGTAACCCGGGAAATAATACATAATCAGGAAGATGAGATCGGAGAAGATAAACAGGATCCTGAGCGGAAGAAGAGTCATGATCCAGTTTATGCCATAGAAAATATAAAATCCGATTACTCCCATTTCACTGAAATTTAACTGATCATAAATTTACTCACATTTTTCAGAAATTCAGGAAAAACGAGATTATTGGCAGCAACTATCTCATTGCCGGAAATATTTTTTTCATTGCCTGAGAAGTCGCTGACACGGCCGCCGGCTTCCCTTACAAGAAGGATGCCGGCAGCAACATCCCATGGCTTAAGACCGTATTCATAGAATGCCTCAAATCGTCCGCATGCGACATAAGCGAGATCGATAGAGGCAGATCCGAGCCTTCTTATTCCATGTGTTGTTTTGCAGAAATGTGCAAGGCTATCCATGAAATTTCCAAGGCGTTTAAAATCATAGTACGGGAAACCTGTAGCTATCAGGCTGTCTGAAAGAGCCGGGGCAGAAGATACGTGTACCGGCCGGGCATTAAGCCATGCGCCGCCATTTTTCCAGGATCTGAAAATTTCATTTCCGGCAGCTTCATACACTACTCCTACAACAGGCTCATCATAATCCATCAATGCAACACTTATGGCAAACGGATGCACTCCATGAAGGAAATTGGTTGTCCCGTCGAGAGGATCAATAACCCAGCAAAACCTGACACCTTTCTTTGATGAGGTGCCTTCTTCTGCAATAAAACCGGCTTCCGGCAGTATCTTCCCGAGTTTATCAACCAGCATCTTTTCGGAACCCTTGTCGACATAGCTTACAAAATCGTGAAGACCTTTGCTTTCAGTTTTGTTTATATCAAATCCCGATGATTCCTCGCGGATAAACTTTCCTGTTTCACGAACTGCTTTCACCACCTCCCTGCATATACTTTTATAGTTAACCATATATCAGTCAATTAATTCAACTCTCATTTTACCTGAAGGTGATAAACCTTTCAGATTTACTTTCCTTATTTGACCTGCAAGCTTAGCATTCCATGGATATTCAACCCGCAGGTAATTCCCGGTAAAACCAGTGATCATACCGCTGGTGCGTACTTTTTCAAAAAGAACCTCAGCATTATAACCGGTATTCAGGCCCATGAACCCGGAATGTTTTAATTCAGAAAGTGCGATGAGCTTTTTGCTTCTGCTTTCTCTTTCCTGAAGGTTAACCTTCCCCGGCAGATCCCAGGCAACTGTTCCGGGTCTTTCGGAAAAGGTGAATACGTGCAGATATGTCAGCGGCAGCTTTTCGATAAAAGAATACGTTTCCCTGAAATCAGATTCCGTTTCTCCAGGGAATCCAACTATTACATCGGCCCCGATACCGGCAAGGGGGATCAGCTTCTTTATAATCTTTACCCTTTCAGCAAAAATCTCTCTTTTATATCTTCTCCTCATAAGCCCCAGTATCCTGTCGCATCCGCTCTGAAGAGGGATATGGAAATGAGGCAGGATCTTTTTGTTGCTGAAGGCAAGCTCAATCAGCTCATCTGTAAGGAGGTTCGGTTCAATGGATGATATCCGGTATCTTTCGATGCCGGGCACTTTTATCAGTTCTTTAATAAGGTCAGTAAACGATTCTCCGGTTGATTTTCCGAAATCTCCGATGTTCACTCCGGTAAGAACGATCTCTTTGACACCTTTGTTTGCTATATCTGCGGCCTGACCGCAGAGAGTTATTATATTAGGGTTTTTGCTTCGTCCCCTTGCCAGGGGAACGGTGCAATAGGAGCAGCCGTAATCACATCCATCCTGGACCTTCAGAAATGACCGTGTTCTGTCACCTGCTGACCAGGAAGGATTAAATCTGTCAGAATCTGAAAGAGCGCATGAACTTATTTCTGCTTTCTTTCTTTTTTCAAGTCCGGTGATATAGCCGGCAATATCAAATTTTTCATTGATTCCAAGGACAAGATCCACTCCGGGGATTGCTGATATTTCCTGTGGTTTGAGCTGAGCATAGCAGCCAACAACAGCAATAAAGGCATCGGGCGAAAGATGGATGAATCTCTTTATTGCCTGGCGGCATTTCTTATCGGCAACATCAGTTACAGAACATGTATTGATGACATAAACATCAGCCTTCTGCCGGGCAGGAACCTTTTCGAATTGTTCTTCCGGAAATAGTCTTGATATGGTCGATGTTTCGGCAAAATTAAGCTTGCAGCCAAGAGTATGAAAAGCTACCTTTTTTCTTTTCAAGTTATTCATGAACCCGACCTGCGGCCTATTTCTTAAGTTTTGTCAGAAAGACATTCCTGAATTCAATGTCTTTGCCTTCGCTTTGCAGACAGATATGACCTTTGTTAACTGTGACCCCCGTTCCTTTATTCTGAAGCACTCCGTTAACAAACACTTCTATTGTATTTGCCTTGCAAGCTACCTCAATGATATTCCATTCTCCCACAGGTTTTTCAGAGGAAGCAGCCATTTTCTTCAGCACTCTCTTTGATTTATCAGCCTGCTCATTCATGTTAACGCCACCCACGACGATAAAGTCACCTGCATTTCCTGCTGCAAGCTGAACCTCGACACATTTTGGCCAGATAGTGTCGGGCTGCTGGGCATGGATAAAGATACCGCTGTTTGTTGCCTCAACGGGCCATTGGTATTCAACATGAAGGAGATAATCAGAATATGATTCTTTTGTGCGCATATATCCGTATGGATTTCCATTTATATGAATGAAGCCGTTCTGAACAGTAAAAACGGTTGCAGGATCGACTGATGGGTCTTTTAACTTGAAAGCCCAGTTATTCAGATCTTTTCCATTAAATAGCTGAACTTTTTCTGCTTTTCGTTCTTTAGTCGCTTTTGTCTTCTTTTTCGACTGGGCTGATAATGGCACTGCCAAAATGAGGGACAGAATAATAAATACTGAAAAATGCCTGATCTTCATGGTTATATGGTTTAAAGTTATGATATTACTACAATACTTTGCTTGCAAGCTCTGCCAGGAAGCTGCGTTCTCCCTTTACCAGGTTGATGTGAGCAAAGATATCCTGGCTCTTCATCTTATCTGAAAGATAGCTTAATCCGTTTGATGCCGTGTCAAGATACGGGGAATCAATTTGTTCAATATCTCCCGTAAAAACCATTTTTGTTCCTTCACCCGCGCGGGTGATAATGGTTTTAATCTCATGAGGAGTAAGATTCTGCGCTTCATCGACAATGAAAAAGATGCTGGAAAGACTTCTCCCTCTGATATAGGCAAGAGGCGTTATCACCAGCTTCTCCTCCTTCACCATGTCGTTAATGCGAAGGAATTCAGAACTCTGGTGGCTGAATTTATGCTTGATGACAGTAAGATTATCATAAAGAGGCTGCATATAAGGATCCATTTTCTCCTTCAGATCACCCGGAAGGAATCCAAGGTCGCGGTTTGCCAGAGGAACAATGGGACGGGCAAGGAAGATCTGCTTATATCTTTTATGCTGTGCAAGAGCCGCAGCCAGGGCAAGCAGAGTTTTACCTGTACCTGCCTTCCCTGTAAGTGAAACCAGCTGAATATCAGGATTTGCAAGAGCTTCAAGCGCAAAAGTCTGTTCAGCATTCCTTGGATCAATACCATAGGTAGTTTGTTTTATGACCCTTGTAAGAAGCTTGGCCACAGGATTATAATGGGCAAGGGCGCTGGCTCCATTATTTTTCATTATAAAAAACTGGTGCCCTTTAAGCTCCGGTTCAAGCTTGAATTCCTCAGCGCTGACACCCTCAGGAAGCTCATACAGCTTGCTTATAAGTCCCTGGTCAACGCCTTCAAGAATCTTAATTCCCTTATAGAGGTCGTCAATGTTCGCAACTTTGTCGTTCTGATAATCCTGTGCAATAATGCCCAGCGATTTTGCCTTCATCCTGAGGTTTATGTCCTTGGTTATCAGAACTACTGTTTTGTTCTTGTTGGCGTTAGATACATATTCTGCAATTGCAAGTATCCTGTGGTCAGATGTCCTTTCAGGAAACGACTGGTTTACCTTTTCTGAAAAGTCCCTCCCGGTTTCAATATGCAGGTTGCCAAGATTCTCTCCCAGCGGGATATTGGCCGTGAGGAGCATGTCTCCTGACAGTTTGTCAAGCTCCCGGGTAAACTCCCTGGCATGAAAGTTTATAAGGTCATTGCCTCTTTTGAATTTGTCAAGCTCTTCAAGTACTACAATGGGAATAATCACATCATTCTCCTCAAAATTATAAATGCATTTATAATCATGGAGAAGGACATTTGTATCGATGATAAAAAGTTTCTTATTTAATTTTTTTGTCATACCCAAGTTCTTTATAATCAATAAAATAATAATGAATACTCATGCTTCTTCCGATTTGTAAAAATAACGAAAATATAGTATTAATTTGTAAGCATGTTGAAAGTAAGTTAATTTGTATTAAAAATACCAGGTATGGAACTCTATGAAGGACTGTTAACAAGACGAAGCATACGTAAATATACAGGTGAGAAAATAAAGGAGGAACAGATATTTGCCATTATAAAAGCAGGCATGTATGCACCTTCTGCAAGAAATAAAAGGCCCTGGCACTTTATTATAGTTGATGACAGGGAGGTATTGAAACAGATAATGAAGATCCATCCATATTCTTCCATGCTTTCGGAAGCAAGTCATGCCATTGTAGTTTGCGGTGATGAAAACCTTGAAAACGGCCCCGGCTATTACAAGCTTGATTGTTCGGCAGCAGCACAGAATATTCTTCTTGCTGCCCATTCATTTGGACTTGGTGCAGTGTGGCTTGGAGTGGAACCCAGACCTGACAGGATAAGTGGGGTAAGTTCCGTTCTGTCTTTGCCTGACCATGTACATCCTTTATCGATTATTTCAGTGGGCGTTCCGGTTAAAATACCTGCTGAAATTCCCGACAGATATGAACCGGAAAAGATCAGAAAAAACAACTGGCAGGCTAAATGAAATAAGATGACATATAATCAAACCCTAGAGTTTCTCTACTCTCAATTACCAGCTTATCACCGTATAGGGAAAGCTGCCTATAAGAATAATCTTGATAATACCAATGCACTGGATGAATATTTTGGTCATCCTCATTCCAGGTACAGGACCATACATATTGCAGGAACTAACGGCAAGGGATCAGTTTCCCACATGATCGCATCAGTTCTACAGGAAGCAGGCTACAAAACTGGTCTTTATACATCGCCTCACCTTAAGGATTTCAGGGAGAGGATCAGGGTGAACGGCGAAATGATACCAAAAAGAGAGGTCACGGCTTTTTTAAAAAAGCATAATGGCATAATTAAGTCAGTCAATCCTTCTTTTTTTGAGATGACGGCTGCAATGGCATTTGATTATTTCGCCAGGACAAATGCTGATGTAGCTGTGATTGAAACAGGACTGGGAGGTAGGCTCGATTCAACAAACATTATCAATCCTGTACTTTCAGTTATTACCAATATCGGACATGATCATATGGATCTTCTGGGTAACACTCTTGAAAAAGTCGCTTCCGAAAAGGCAGGCATAATAAAGAAGAGCGTTCCTGTCGTTATTGGTGAAACTCAGGCAGGATTAAAGGATGTTTTTATTTCGCGGGCAGCTAAAACGGGATCTGAGATAGTCTTTGCCGACGATAACTTCAGATGCCTTTTTGATAAAACAATCAGTGCTGAAGGAGAGCGTCAATTTGAAATACATGATTTAAAAGATACCAGATTAATCTCAGGAGTAACACCACTCGGAGGTGATTACCAGTTCAGGAATCTGCAGACACTATTCCAGGCAATTAAGGTTCTGGAACGTTCCTTTAATATTTCAAAGGGGGATTTAATAAAAGGAATAAAAAATACAGTGGCAAATACAGGACTGAAAGGGCGCTGGCAGATTCTTGATCATAAGCCTTTTACAGTCTGTGACACAGGTCATAACAAGGAAGGACTGGAATATGTACTCCGACAGATAAAAAATATACCCAAAACAGGATTGCATATTGTAATCGGTTTTGTAAGTGATAAGGATATAGGTTCAATATTGCCTCTTTTTCCTGCTGATGCAAAATACTATTTTACCAGGGCATCGGTACAAAGAGCCCTTAGCGAAAAAATCCTGAGATCAAAAGCTTCAGAATTTGGTCTGCATGGAAACAGTTATGCTGATGTTAATAAGGCACTTAAAGCCGCAAGGGATATAGCTTTGGAATCTGATATGATATTTATTGGTGGCAGTACGTTTATTGTGGCTGAGGTAATTTAATTTTTGTATTTTTATTTATTCAATATACCATCACATGAAAAAAACAGCTGCCATTTCACTGTTTCTGATATTTTCTATACCACTTGTTGCTCAGAATGAAAAGAAAATAGTTATTCTTCATACCAATGAT
>JAPLDX010000003.1 GCA_026391215.1 Bacteroidia bacterium | reverse complement strand
TTTTGTCATGACAAGAGAAAATGTAATATGGATATTACAGCTTTCATACGGGAATTATTATTTAGCCACGATTGTGTCATCGTTCCGGGGTTTGGCGGTTTTGTCGGAAACTATACCCCTGCCCGTATTGATAAGAATAACGCCACGTTTTATCCGCCGGTAAAGCAGATATCCTTTAACAGGAATCTTAATCACAATGATGGTCTCCTTGTTGGCAGGATCTCAGGGTCCTCGGATATTAACTATGGTGATGCCAGGAATATGGTTGATGAATTTGTTGCTGCATTGCGGAAAAAGCTTGAGAGGGGAGAGAAAGTTATATTTGATAACATTGGCAGTTTCACAAATAACCAGGAAGGCAATGTTCAGTTTGAACCAGACAGGAATGTAAATTATCACCTGGATTCTTTTGGTCTTGAGTCATTCCAGTTTTCTCCTCTTGAAGGATATGATGTACGGAAACGTATCAGCAGCCATATAAATAAAGAACCTGTAAAGCGGGCCTCAATAAAGAAGATATTGTGGAGGGCTGCTGTAATTGTTCCAATTCTTGCTATAATGATTGCCATACCCTTCAGCAGCGATATTTTCAAATCGAAAGTGGAAGCAACAACATTGAATCCCCTGGTTACTGCTGAACTTGAAGATAACAAAAAAGCTGTCGATGAAAATATTGCATCAGTGCAAAATATCCCGGCGGTAATTGAAGTTGTACCTTCTGCAGTTGAGGAAGAAATGCCTTACTGCCTTATAACGGGGAGTTTTAAATTGAAGCAAAATGCGTATACCCAGGCAAATATGCTGAGAAAAGAAGGTTATGATCCCGAAATACTTGATGCCCCCGATAACTTTTACAGAGTTAGTGCTGTAAGATGTAAGGATTTGAATTCTGCCCGGGAAAAAGTAAACACAATTTCAAAAAGATTCTCCGGAACCTGGGTTAAGAAAATATAACCTCTCCCCAAACCCCTCCCCCAGGAGGGAGGGGCTTAGAACCGTCAAATAATTCTAACTATTTACTAATGATATATTTATCTTCCCCCTCTCTCTTGGGAGAGGGGGAATGAAGGGGTGAGGTAAACCTCACTTTATCACACTCCCATTGTTGATTTTCTCAGCCGGTGAAACAATAACCAACTTACCGTCCTTATCTTCTGCCATCAGGATCATTCCTTTCGATTCAGTACCCTTGATCTTCCTCGGCTCAAGATTGGCAACTATTGATATTTGCTTCCCGATAAGCGCTGCGGGTTCGTAATACTCTGCAATACCCGACACTATCGTTCGTATGTCAATACCAGTATCAATCCTGAGCTTCAGAAGCTTGGTGGTTTTCGGGACTTTTTCAGCTTCAAGGACTGTTGCCGTCCGGATATCTATTTTTGAAAAGTCATCAAAAGATACAGGATCTTTTACCGGTATCATTTTCATTGATGCTTCTTCATTTGATTTCTTTGTTGCCTGTAGCCTGTCAATCTGTTTTGCTATTTCATCATCTCCTATTTTTTCAAAAAGCAGCTCCGGTTTATTTATCAGATGGCCTGCAACAAGAAGATCAGTCCTTCCGGCATAATTCCATTTAAGTATGCTGCAATTAATGAATTTCCTTAATTTCTCCATTGAAAATGGAAGGAAGGGCTCAAGGATGATCGTAAGGTTCGCAGTTATCTGCAGGGAGACATTCATAATTGTCTTTACCCTTTCAGCATCTGTTTTAATGACTTTCCATGGTTCAGAATCAGCCAGATACTTATTCCCGAGCCTGGCCAGGTTCATTGCTTCCCTGAGAGCTTCCCTGAACCTGTAAGTTTCAAGGCTGGTCTCAACATTCTGCCTGATCAGTGGGATCTCTTTAAGTACTGCTTCATCTTCAGGAGTCGTTTTTCCTCTTTCCGGCACTTTTCCCTCATAGTAATTGGTGGTCAGTACCAGGGTCCTGTTGATGAAGTTGCCCAGTATTGCGACAAGCTCGTTATTATTACGGGCCTGAAACTCTTTCCAGGTGAAATCATTATCTTTTGTCTCGGGAGCACTGGCACACAGTGAATATCTCAAAATATCCTGCTTGCCCGGAAAATCTTCAAGGTATTCATGAAGCCATACTGCCCAGTTCCTGGAAGTGGAAATCTTATCATTCTCAAGATTGAGGAATTCATTTGCAGGTACATTATCAGGAAGGATAAAGCTACCTTCGGCTTTAAGCATAGCAGGGAATATAATACAATGAAAGACAATATTATCCTTTCCGATAAAATGAACCATTTTTGTCTCTTCATCCTTCCAGTATTTTTCCCAATCCGGGGTAAGCTCTTTTGTTGCAGAGATGTATCCAATAGGAGCATCAAACCAGACATAGAGAACCTTCCCTTTTGCATCCTTTACAGGTACAGGAACTCCCCAGTCAAGATCACGGCTCACAGCCCTTGGCTGTAGCCCCTGGTCGAGCCACGATTTGCATTGGCCGTATACATTTGTCTTCCATTCCTTATGATCTTCGAGTATCCATTTTTTAAGCCACGGTTCGTATTTGTCAAGTGGAAGATACCAGTGACGCGTGTTACGCAGAACAGGCTTGCTCCCGCTTATTGTTGAATGAGGGTTAATGAGATCGGAAGGGCTGAGCGAAGTTCCGCATTTTTCACATTGGTCGCCATAGGCGCTCTCGTTGCCGCAATGAGGACATATTCCCATTATATACCTGTCGGCCAGAAAAGTGCCTGCCTCCTCATCGTAGTATTGTTCTGATGTCTTTTCAGTGAATTTACCTTTATTATAAAGTGTCAGAAAGAAATCAGAAGCTGTTTCGTAATGTACTTTATTTGAAGTGCGTGAGTAAATGTCAAAGGCAATTCCGAAATCCTCAAAAGCCTTCTTATTTATAGTGTGATACCTGTCAACGATCTCCTGGGGGGAAACTCCTTCCTTCCGGGCTTTTAATGTTATGGGGACACCATGCTCATCAGAACCACAGATTGATATCACATCTTCCCCTTTCATCCTGAGATATCTGGTAAAAATATCGGAAGGAACATAAACTCCTGCCAGGTGGCCAATATGAATAGGGCCATTGGCATACGGAAGAGCAGAGGTGATAAGGTATCTTTTAAACTTCTTCATAACGTTGATAATGAACGGGTAACTAATAATAAAGCACCAAAGATAATAATTTTAATGGCGCAACGGCACAAAGGCTCAACGGTGAAATGGTGAAACAAAATTCATTATTTTTACGTATAATAATAATTAGACATGTCTGTAAAAAAGATCCAGCCGCCATACCTAAAACCCGGTGATGAAGTAGCTCTTATTTCACCGGCTTTTTCCATTGAGGAAGCAAAAGTAAAAAACGCTGCTTCCTTCCTTGAAAAATGGGGGCTTAAAGTGCATATCGGAAAGAATGCACTTAATAAGGAAGGTCCATTTGCCGGCAGCGACAGGGAGAGATTACGGGATTTCCAGGCAATGACCGGCAATAAAAGGATCAAGGCAGTCTTCTGCACAAGAGGCGGGTATGGAATGCTGAAGATCATTGACCGGATTGATTTTTCTTCTTTGCGCAGATTTCCAAAATGGTATATCGGTTTCAGCGATATAACAGTATTACATCTTTGGCTGAACGAAAAGTATAATTTAGTCTCAATCCATGGCGAAATGCCATTAAATTATTCAAACCCGGAGAAAACCCCGGCTACCATTGATTCATTATATAAAGCATTATTTGAAGGCTGTCAGCCGGTAAGTTGGAATTGTGATTCCGGGAGATTAAGGGAAGCTGAAGGAGAGGTGACAGGAGGGAATCTTTCACTGATCTATAGTCTGATCGGAACACCGGGAGAGCCTAAAACAAAAGGCAGGATATTGATCATTGAAGAGATAGGGGAGTATTATTATCATCTCGACAGGATGATGACATCGCTTAAGCTTGCCGGCAAGCTGAAAGGACTGGCAGCCCTGGTAACAGGAGGGCTGAACGAAATGAGCGAGACAAAGATCCCCTGGGGAAAGAGTCCTGAATCAATAATTTCCGATGCCGTCGCCGGATATGATTATCCTGTATTTTTCAATTTTCCAGCAGGACATATAAATGATAACCGGGCTTTTTATATTGGACGGAAAGCCTTTATTGAAATAAAAAAGAAAAAGGCGATACTTGCTTATATCTGATGATCAGAATGCTGTAAGCAGGAGGTCAAGATCCTTCGATAATACCCCGAATTTTTGTCCCAGGGTTTCATTAGTCAGTATCCCGTTATACAGGTAAACCCCGTCACGAACACCGGGATCATTTTTTAAAAGATGCGTAATCCCTCCGGCATCTGCCATTTTCTGCAGGAGCGGAGCAAAAACATTGCTGAGAGCTATCGAGGCTGTTCTGGCAACACGTGAAGGAAGGTTCCATGCAGAAAAATGGATCACGCCATGTTTTTCATATACAGGATCTCTCAGGGCCCGGCATTCGGTTGTTTCAATGCATCCACCACGGTCAATGCTTAGATCGATTATCACAGAACCCTTTTTCATATTTCTCACCATATCTTCAGTCACATAGTACCATGGACGAAGATCATCCAGCTCCATGGCCCCTATCAGGACATCAGCCGATTTCAACGCTTTTTTCAGAACCTGCGGATGAAATACTGATGTCTGCAGCCGCTGGCCAAGCGATGTTTCAAATCTTCTCAGCCTCTGTAAAGAACTGTCAAAGATCTTAACCGTTGATCCAAGCCCTATAGCCGCCCTTGCTGCATATTCTCCAGCGGTATTTGCTCCCAGGATAATAACTTCTGTTGGAGTGACTCCAGTGATCCCGCCAAGCATTACTCCTTTGCCGCCATGATGGTTGCTAAGGTAATCTGAAGCCAGAAGCACTGAAGTAACACCGCTTATTTCGCTCATTGATTCAATAACGGGCAATATTCCGTTAGCATCCCTGATTTTTTCAAATGCAATGGCAGTCACTTTTTTCCGGATAAGCCGTGACAGTGTCTCCTCATGCAGCTTCAGAACATTGAGATACGACATGATTACCTGGTTGCCCTTCAGATAATCAGTTTCCTTTTCAGTTATCGGAGCTACTTTAATGACCACATCAGAGCTATACACCCTGGCAGGTGAATCAGTAATGACAGCACCGTTTTCGCTGTAATCCTTATCCGAGTAATTAGCCCCGGAACCCGATCCTTTCTGGACTATTACCTCATTGTCAGATTCGACAAGAAGATTAACTGCTTCAGGTGTCAGCGCCACTCTTTTCTCATCATCCTTTGGGTCGGCCGGAATGCCGATAGATATTCTTCTGAACCTGACAGCGGTTTCAAGATGTTCTTCTTTGGGCATAAATGCGCTGTCGCCGAGATTCACTTTTCCACTCTTGCCTTTCATGTTCATTTCAGAAAAAGAGTTATTTCTTCAAAGTTAAAAAAAATGGAATACAGGAGCAAGATTATGAGGTTTCAATAATTCTCTCTTCATTTTTTCCAACAGAGATCCGGAGTCTGATTGTTTCTTCAGGCAGAACCTCTTCAGCCAGCTCTGGCCATTCCAAAAAGCAATAACTCCCGCTATAAAGGTATTCTTCAATTCCGATATCAAATACTTCACTGATATTTTTTATTCTGTAGAAATCGATATGATATAATGATTCTCCGGTCAGTGTTCTGTACTCATTGACCAGGGTGAAAGAGGGACTGCTGGCGATGCCCGAAGCCCCAAGCAGTTCACAGACAGCTTTTATGATTGTGGTTTTTCCTGCTCCCAGGGATCCATAAAAGGCAAATATCCTGCTTTCACCGGCGCGTTCCAGAAGTTTCCTGGCAGCAGAGGGAAGGTATCGTTTATTTTTGATCAGGATTTTCATAAAACGACCTGGTGTTAGGAGACAGGATCCAGAATTACAACCGGCAGCATCATTTCCTGCATGGAAATTCCTCCATGTTGAAAGGTGTTCCTGTAGTAACCTGCATAATAATTATAGTTATTCTGGTAAACAAGATAATCCTTGTTCATTGCAAAAATATATCTCGAACTTATATTTGTTTTTGGCAGAAGCGCTTTTTCAGGATCCTTCAGCTCGAATACAGCAGCAGGATCATAATCAAGATTCCTTCCTGTTTTATAGCGGAGATTCGGGGATGTTTTCTTATCGCCGATCACTTTAACAGGATTCTGAACTCTTATTGTTCCATGATCGGTGGAGACAATGATCTTAACACGGTATGCTGACAATGTTTTAAGCAGTTCAAACAGTGAAGAGTGGACAAACCATGATCTTATAAGGCTTCTGTATGCAGTCTCATCGTCCGTAAGATCCCTTATCACTCCCACGTCAGTGCGTGCATGCGAAAGAATATCAACGAAATTATAGATAAGAATATTGATTTCGTTATCAAGCAATTGCCGGATTTTTTCATTTAGTTTCTTCCCCTCGTTGCTGTTGCTGATCTTGGTGTAAGACCATTTGTATTTTAGCCCCTTACGCGCAAGATGTCTCCTGAACAGCTCCTCCTCAAAGTTGTTCTTGCCTGCTTCATTATCATCATCAATCCAGAACTGCGGCATGATACTGGCAATCTGTGAAGGCATAAGGCCGGCAAAAATAGCGTTCCTGCTGTACTGGGTTGCCGTTGGGAGAATACTAAAGTATATATCATCCTCAACTATTCTGTAAAGACCGGCAAGCTCAGCCGATAGGGTTTTCCATTGATCATACCTCATATTATCAATCAGGATGAAAAAGAGAGGCCTCTGACTGCTTACAGCAGGAAAGATCTTTTTAGAAAATAGGTCTGGAGAGAGAATGGGACAATCGGTATTACGAGGTTCAAGCCATGAAAGATAATTTCCCGTTACAAATTTGGAAAATGAGTTATTAGCTTCGTTTTCCTGCATTTTCAGTATTTCAGACATACCGGGATCGGATGATTTTTCAAGCTCCGATTCCCAGAAGGTGATCTTGCGGTACAGGTCTGTCCAGTCTGTCCATGATGAGGCATCAGATATCATACTCCCAATACTGCTGAATTCCTGTCTGTAATCGGTTGTGGTTTTTTCTGTGACAAGTCTTTTCTGGTCAAGGATCTTTTTTATAGCGAGAAGTATCTGCTTGGGTTTTACGGGTTTTATGAGATAATCAGCTATTTCTGATCCGATAGCAGAGTCCATAATATCTTCTTCTTCACTTTTTGTGATCATTACCACAGGGATATCGGTCCGCACCTGCCTGATAAGGCGAAGCGTCTCAATGCCGCTCAATCCGGGCATATGTTCATCTAAGAAAATCAGATCATAGGAATTTTGCCTGACAAGATCTATAGTGTCATTTCCGTTTGAACAGGTGTCAATTTCATAGCCTTTCTCCTGAAGGAAAAAAATATGCGGCCGGAGCGCCTCAACCTCATCATCTGTCCAAAGTATCCTTGGCTTTCTCATTTTAAGTAATTTTCCTGGAAGAAAAGAAGATACCGTTCAGGTTTCTTATCGTTATTCAGAACCTTAAGGTTATCACTGCTTATAATAAAGGAATACATTTTAGAACCGGAAGGATTTCTGACGATCTTTTCCGTTGAGAATAATGTGTAGTAATCCATAACCATGGAATATTCTTTAAAACCCGAAACGGTGATCATAATATATTTGTCAGCAACCAGGGTTCCTTCGGTTCTGTAATTCAGATTGGTATAATTGTCAATATTATAACTTATCACATCGAAAGAAGCCTGATTGATGTTGAAGGCAGGATTTTCAATGATAAGTGTAAATACGTGATTTACTAATGTATCCACAGTAAAAAGAACCTCTGCAATTTCCTTTTCTTCTTCTATTTTCAGTTCCGGTATCTCCTGGTTTATGAATGCGATGATCTCTCCTGCTTTTTTACTTTCCTCGCTTTCTGGCCATTGTTTGATAAGCGCATTGAGTTCGTCCTTAAAGGTCCTTTCATCGCTTATGCGGGCAACCGAGTAGGCTCTAAGAAGCTGGAACTTCGGCGCCAGCAAATCCTTGTTGTACTTTTTCAGTGCACTGTCACATAATGATATTGAAGTTGTGAAGTTCTCTTTGATATATGTATTATAAGCTTCCTGATATAGCTTTTCGGCTATTTTCAGATCAGCAATTTTTTTGTCATAGTAGGCCGGATCGGATATCATTTTTGCAAATTCGGCCGAGGGATATTCTTCTATGAGGCGTTGCCTGTAAGCCTCCGATTTTGAATAATTTACTTCCTTATTGACTTTGTACAGGTTGTACAGAGCCTCAGGTACAAGCTCATTATCAGGGTAACGGGTAAGGATTTGTTCAAAAGAGAATGTTGCTCCTTCAGGATCAAGGATCTTTTCTGCATATGCCTTGCCGGCATTAAGATATGCATTTGCTATCCTGTCGTCTGAGACAGCTAGGAGAGAATCGGTCAGAGGAAGGTTCTTCAGGTAGAATTCAGGCTTTTTATAATCAAGGGTTTCAGTTTTCAATGAATCTACACCATTTTGTGCATTATTCCCGTTTTCATCTTCAGACATGGAACTGGCAATGATTGCTTTATTGCTTCTTCTCCAGTTCTCTTCAAGTTTTCTATCTCCCCATCGCCTTCTGAACTCTGTACGTCCGAATGTAAGCGCTGCCTGATTATAAAAGTACCACTTGCCTTCCTGTTCAATATTATCCTGGAACCTTCTTTCATTCTCATAGAACTGCCCCAGATTGTACCTGTCCGTATACTGGGAGGTCTTCCCCTCACTTTCTGCCTTGGTTATATCATTGATGATTGATGAGATCAGCGAGCCCCTTTCAGATTCAGACATTCCGGCGACTTTCTGAAGACTGTCCTCAGTCTCGATTATTGTTAACTGCGATACAACAGCATTAAGATTCTGTGATTTTGATTTTAATACCAGGTAATCAGAATGGTTTTTATCGAGGAAGAAAACGGTGCTGTCATAATATTTGCCTGCTTCCATAAAATCCGGTTTCTTATAATAATAATCAGCAAGCGCCATGTATGACCTTCCCTTTTGGTTCTGATTTACCGACGATGATGACACGGATTTTCTGTAGAACTCCAGGGCTTCATTCTCATTACCCTCTTTCAATGACAAATTGCCGAGGGCAAAATAGATCTGGTCCAGGAAGTCCTTATTCTTGGAGTCTTTCAGCATCCTCTCCATTTCTTTCCGCATCTCTTTAGGATTGCCGGAATTGACATCAAATACCCCTGCAATATTTATCCTTGCGTTGAATTCAACATCATAAGGTGGCTTCATTTTAACTACATCACGATAAAGCAATATTGCTGTTGAGGCATTGCCTGACTGTTCATTCAACTGAGCAAGAAGATATGTAAGACGGTATTTTGTTCTTTTCCCGGAAACAAGATTAATAGCTTTATCAAGAGGATCTATCGCTTCGGAGAATTTCTGCTGTTTAATAAAAAGATCCGCCAGTGTTGTATAATACATTGCTCTCAGTTCTTTTGAAGATTTTGCAGGAATCTCAAGCTCTGTCAATGTACGGTATGATTCGCTGTATTTGCCTTTTTCATTGTAAATGCGTGCAAGCCAGGTGGATGCCTCTTTCTTTATCAGCGGATCGTTAGCCTGGGTAATACAATATTCAAAAACTGCCGCAGATTCATTGTATTCCTGTTTGTAAAATCGTGCTTTTGCTATAAGAAGATAGCTGTCATCAACCCATTCATTATATTCCTTGCGGTTAAAAATCTCCTCATCTTGCGTGGTTTGTTTCTTCTTTTCTTTTTCTTCAGGCTTTGCGGTTATTGATTTCAATGATATAAGCTTTGAAGCTTTCTGGATTGCCTTTTCCATATCGGAATTGCATCGTGATGCGGAAGAAGGATCATCGTATTCAAATACCTTCAGCAATTCTGCATAATCTTCGGTATAACCATTTATGATTTTTAGTAGTCCGGCCTTAAAGCTTTCATAACCATTAAAATAGATGTTATACCGTGCTGTCAATCCATGATAAAACCTGGTAGCACCTGTGTTTTTTTCCACAGAGCAATTTGCCGGGACAATTAATAATCCCAGCAGCACCAGGTATCTATATGATGCTTTGAGTGAAGGCAATAAACAGATTTTATACTATAAACTTACCAAAACCGTCTATAGTATTTCAAAGGTAAATAAAATTGGGCAGTTGCTGTTTCTCAGGAGGAAATAACCCTTTTTATTTCAGGAACCTCCTTCATGATGACCTGCTCCACACCGGCTTTTAAAGTCTGCATGCTGTATGGACAACCGTGGCATGCACCGGTAAGCCTGACTTTAACTGAAAGGTCTTCAGTTACTTCAAGAAGTTCAATATCCCCACCGTCCGACTGAAGATACGGTCTTACCCTTTCCAGCGCTTTTTTAACACGTTCTTTGATTGCTTTGATTTCTGACATATTATTTCGGATTTATTTGTTTAAATGAACTTTTACTGTTGGCCGCTGTTCCTTATTTCTCCTGCTCACATTTTCAATTACCTCGTCTGCCAGGGACATAAAAGCGTTGCCTGCAGGAGAATTTTCAAGAGCGACAGGAAATCCACTGTCTCCGCTCTCACAAATACCCTGAACAATTGGTATCTGACCCAGAAGAGGCACTCCCATCTTTTCAGCAAGTTTTCTACCTCCCTCTTTACCGAAAATAAAGTACTTATTCTGAGGGAGCTCGGCAGGAGTGAACCATGACATATTCTCAACAAGGCCCAGCACCGGAACATTGATCTTTTCGCTCCTGAACATTGATATTCCCTTAACGGCATCCGATAAAGCAATTGCCTGAGGAGTGCTGACAATAATTGCTCCTGTTACAGCTATCTCCTGGACAATAGTAAGATGAATATCGCTTGTACCCGGGGGCAGATCTATAAGGAGGAAATCCAGGGAACCCCATTCTCCCTGCGCAATAAGCTGTTTTAAGAAATTTGATGCCATGGGGCCTCTCCAGACAAGAGCATCCGAAGGGCTGACAAAAAACCCGGTCGAAAGGACTTTTACTCCATATTTAAAAAGAGGAATAATAAGATCGGTTTCGCTTTCCCTTTTTATTCCAGGTTTGTAATCTTCAGCACCCAGCATTTTTGGGACTGATGGTCCGAATACATCTGCATCAAGAAGGCCTACGCTGTATTTTTTCCTTGCCAGGGCAATTGCCAGGTTTACTGCAACAGTCGTTTTACCAACACCTCCCTTGCCTGATGATATGGCAATAATGTTTTTTATCCCTGGCAGAAGCTCTTGTGGTTTCTCATGCTGTTTACCCGAAATCACCTTTGGCCTGACCTCAATATTTGCAATTACTGCATCTGCACCAAGTGTTTCCTTTATACTCCTTGCCACACTGCTTTTTATTGATGACAGGAAAGGATCATTTGATTTTTCGGGCTCTAACAGCAGAGAAATTCCGTTATCTTCCGATTTAACTTCAGTAACCATTCCGAGAGAGACAATATCTTTTCCTTTTTCAGGATGAATGACTTTTCTTAATGCGGTTAATATCTGATCTTTGGAGAACATAGTAATTATTAGATAGCTATTAATTATTTTCTTTTCTTTTACTTCACGTACTCACCCCCTTCTTTTCCCCCTCTCTGCTGAAGCAAAGAGGGGGAATTGTCTTACTTATAATATGTTACACCCCCTTCTTTGCTTCAGCAGAGAAGGGGGCTGGGGGGATGAGTATGTGAAAACCAGTTGTTATTTTTATTTAAATTAAATATAAGCAGCCTGCAATTTTACCACTTATTTATTATAACACAAAAAAATCAGGAAAGTTCGGATAATGGATCCCAGAATTTTTCCACGAAATTGACAATACGGTCATTTTCAACAATAATACCTTCATTTTCGAGAAGCTGCTGCATTGTTGTCGTATTCCCGAAATGAAACTTGCCTGTCAGCAGGCCGTTACGGTTTACCACCCTGTGGGCAGGAATAAATTCCGGAGTATTATGACTGGCATTAAGTGCCCAGCCAACAGTTCTGGCAGAACTGCCCGCGCCCAGGTAGCTGGCAATAGCGCCATATGACGTGACACGGCCGTAAGGTATCTGCATTGTCACATTGTAAACGCTGCTGAAGAAATCTTCATTATTTTTTGATTTTTGTCGCGGCATCTTCAATGACTTTGTTTTTTTCAAGCCTGAAGGCAAGATAACTTATTTTCAATCCACCAGCGAGAAAGAGATTTTCATAATGCGTTCTTATAAAAAGGATATCATTACCTTTCTTATCCGCATACAGGTCGGTAATTGCACAAATTACCGGGAGATCATTCTGTTCAGCTAAATTCCTTGTATAATTGAATAATTCGGAATTATCCGTTTTCAAATGAATAGTTCCGTTGTCTTTAAGAAAATTGCGGTAGGTATTAAGGAACCAAGGACATGTAAGCCGCTTGTTGGAATTCAATTTTTCTGAGTAAGGGTCAGGGAATGTGATCCATATTTCATCTACTTCATTTTCAGCAAAGTATGAATTGATGTATTCTATCCTGGTCCGGAGGAATGCAACATTAAGCATTTTATTCTCATAAGCTGTTTTTGCTCCGCGCCACATCCTGGAGCCTTTAATGTCGATACCTATGTAATTATTGTACGGAAACCTTAATGAAAGCCCCAGGGTATATTCACCCTTCCCGCATCCGAGCTCAAGAATGACAGGATTTGAATTCCGGAAGATATCAGATTGCCATTTTCCCTTTATTGGGTGGTCTTTACCGTACAGGTTTCCTGTATCAGGCTGGATAACATTACTGAATGTCTCCAATTCGGCCCATCGTGCCAGCTTGTTTTTTCCCACACCCGGAGATTTATTTTAAGCTTTTTTCTATTCTCAGTCCAAGATCATAAACGTCATTAAGGTCGCCGACGCGCATTCCATGCTGGATCGTAAACCTGTAAGTGCCTTTCAACGGGAAAAATACATTTGTTCTGTATGGCAGGTCCAGCTCATGAATATCACCAAATCCTTTACCGTACCAGTTTCCTTTTTCATCTGCCAGGTCATATTCCAGGGTGTCTGTCATGCTGTTTCCGTCAGGAGAGGATGCAGTAACAAAAAGAAATAAATTACGGAACGGATAATCTGAGCCGGTGCGGATGGTGAAATAAACGTCTGTTAGCTGAATTGTATCGGTGACTGTGACACTGAAATCCGGTACATTTGATAACTCCCACATTTTATCGGGCATAGCAACACTATCAGTGAATATAATATCCCCATTGCATGATGAGAGGAAAAACAACAAGACCAGGAATATGCAATTATTTGTTTTTATTGTCATTAAATCTCCTGTTTTTTCTTTTATGAGGATGTTTATGTTGCTGGTTTTTTGAAGGAGAAGGATCAAATCTTGTAAGGCTGTTATTTTTAAGAAGGTCTTCTGAAACCGGAGATGTCTCCCAGGATTGAGGGACAGGAAGCAGTCGTTCTGCCTTTATTCCCTTTTTATTCATTGTCTGTATTTCCCTGACTCTCTCAACGGGTACGGCAACAAGATTGGCTGTTGAATGAGGATCAGTAGTATACCAGTAGATACCTTTATGAACCTCCATTTTCTGGAAATATGCTGTAGAGTCGGCTGTCTCAAGCGGCACTTCCTTTGATGGGAAATGTTTCTGAGCATCAACATAGCAATCAACCTCAAAATTAAGGCAGCATTTCAGCTTGCTGCATTGTCCTGCCAGCTTCTGTGGATTAAGCGATAATTCCTGGTATTTAGCATGTGTTGTCGTGACAGAGATGAAATTGGTGATATATGTTGCACAGCACAATTCTCTGCCGCAGGCTCCTATTCCGCCGATTCTTCCGGCTTCCTGCCTGGCGCCTATCTGGCGCATTTCTACCCTTACCTTGAATTCCTCGGCAAGCACTTTTATCAGTTGTCTGAAATCAACCCTCTCATCAGCGATATAATAGAATATGGCTTTAGTTCTATCGCCCTGGTATTCCACATCCCCGATTTTCATGTTCAGCTTAAGTTCTTCGGATATCTGTCTGGAACGCAACATGGTAGGAATCTCAAGCTTTTTTGCTTCTTCCCATTTCTGTATATCTACAGCCTTTGCCTTGCGATATACTTTCTTAAGATCTTCCGGGGCCAGGGTCACTTTACATTCCTTAAGCTGTTCACGAACAAGCCTTCCTGTCATTGAAACCCTTCCAATGTCATGGCCGGGAGAAGCTTCAACAGCAACCAGATCGCCAATCTCGAACCTGAGATTGTTTACATTCCTGTAAAATCCCTTACGTGTGTTTTTAAACCTGATTTCGATAATCTCATTTTCCCCCGGACACTCAGGAAGATCTTTGAGCCAGTTGAAGGAATCTAATTTGTTATTACCGGGTTTATATTTTATATCAGGCATCCGGATCTCCTCACCCGCCTGCCCTTGCAAATCATCATTTTCTGTCATACAGATCCAACGCTATTGAATAATCACGCAAAAGTAGTGAATAAATGCAACAATGTCAATTACCTGACAGGTAATCATCGGATCAGCCGCGTAACTTTAAGGGCAAGGTCGAGGAAAATTATTTTTGCATTTCCGTTTGCTTCCACGTGGGAATGGGCAAGATTAAATTCATCAGTTAAGTTATAGATATTCTTTTGATTGATAAATGGATGGAAATTATCTGAAAAGGAAGCTTCATCACCAGCCAGGAATACCAGGCTGTTTTTCGTCTGATCCAGCGAAAGCATGAGGTTTTCCCTGAGAAGCCTTAAAGAATATGAGAGAAAATTCTTCTGTGCTTCCCTGCCTGTTGAAGCCATTTCCTCTGACCAGCCGATCACTGAAATTATATCACGTTTCCAGGTAAACCTCATAAGGTTTTTGAAGCGTTCAAGGTTCAGGAGGGAAGAATCTTCATTTTCATGCAATTCGATGGCCCTGATTATGTTGCCATTTGCCACCCTGGCTATTTCGGCTGCTTTCTTTACTTCCGTACTGAATTTTACCTTGAGGAATTCTTTTATTTCATCATCAGTGAATCCGGGAATCTTTAATAACTGGCACCGCGAGATTATTGTCGGCAGGATCTTGTCAGGATCATCTGAAACAAGGAGGAAAAGTGTCTTTTCCGGAGGCTCCTCAATAAGCTTCAAAAGCTTATTGGCTGTAGCCGGGTGCATCTTTTCGGGAAGCCAGATTATCATAATCTTAAAATCCGACTCAAAAGTCTTAAGGCTAAGCTTCTTTATAATTTCACCTGCTTCTGTTGCAAATATCAGTCCCTGGGCATTTTCAACCTCTATTGAATTAAGCCAGCCATTGATGGTGAAATAGGGTGATTGTTTAACGAACTCTCTCCATTGTTCTATATAGGCATCGCTTACCGGCTCGGCATTTTTCTTGTCCTTAATGACAGGAAATACAAAATGAAGATCAGGATGGATCATCTTTTCATATTTCACACACGACTTGCAGGTTCCGCATGAATCCTTCTCAGAACGGTTTTCACAGCTGACATACATTGCATAAGCCAGGGCCAGGGCAAGAGAACCACATCCTTCAGGTCCTGTAAACAGCTGGGCATGACTAACCCGCTCCTCCTTAACTGACCTGATAAGCTTAGCTATTGTTTCTTTGTGCCCCGGTATATGAGCGAAATTCATTAGATGTATATATGCAGGAAAATAATTATCAGGATCTTAGATGGAATTGAGAGCTGCATCATAATCAGGTTCCATAGCTATTTCAGGGACAAGCTGTGTATGGATTACTTTTCCTTTTTCATCAATGACTACGATGCTTCGCACATAAAGACCGGCAAGCGGACCGTCAATCATATCAACACCATAAGCTTTTCCGAAAGCCGTATCGCGGAATCCTGAAAGAGTAACAACATTATTTATCCCTTCTGTCGTACAGAAGCGTCCGTGTGCAAATGGGAGATCTTTTGAGATGGCCAGGACCAGTACATTGGATCTGCCTGCTGCCAGCTGGTTAAATTTTCTAACAGATGTCGCACAGACTGAAGTATCAAGACTCGGGAATATGTTAAGAATGAGTTTCTTGCCTTTAATTTCTGATAATGACAGATTTCCAAGATCTGATTTGACAAGTGAAAAATCCGGTGCCTTGCTGCCTTTCACGGGAAGATTACCGGAAGTATTTACAGGGTTTCCTTTGAACGTGATTTTTGCCATAACTTTTTTTCCAAAATTAGTTAAAGTTTTTACATGATTGCTACCGGAATAATTTCCGGATTTATTATGAAGGATTGACAAATAGAACCGCCCCGCGGTTCATATAGGAGGGATTTAGTTCCTGATGTTAGTAATGATGGAACCGCTCCGCGGTTCATGGAAGGCCAAAAAGAAATTTAAATTCCGGAGGAATTCCATAATTGCTAACACAATATACTCTAATCTTTTATAAACCCCGGAGGGGTTTCATTTTTATTTAAAAATTCTGTAGGTTTGTACACTTAATTAGTTACCAAATTAAACCATGTGATATATGAAAATGATTCAGGACTTCAATTTCAAAGGTAAAAAAGCCATTGTAAGGGTTGATTTCAATGTACCTCTTGACAAAAAGACATTTGTTGTAACGGATGACACCCGCATCAGGGGAGCTTTGCCGACAATAAATAAAATAATAAATGACGGAGGATGT
>JAPLDX010000049.1 GCA_026391215.1 Bacteroidia bacterium | reverse complement strand
CTTTTGATAAAATAATCACATGGAGCGATTATAAAAGAGATGAAGGGGAACCAACATATGGTTTACTGTCTCAGATTTCACCTGATGGTAAATATGTGCTATCCACGGTAAAGGATCGTTCCGTGTTTGTGGCTGTGGATAACCTTGATTATTCGCAATTGTTTTTCCCGATTAAAGGTATAATTGGCGTATATGACAGGGATGCAAAGAAATTTTATGAGCTCCCGGGAGCTTCCGATAAAAAATATGTTCAAAGCAACCCGAACTGGTCGCCTGACGGCCTTGAAGTATTGTTCACCCGGGCTGACAGGTATATTTCTTCTAAAATTGAAAATTCACAGAGCGTATTGCTTAATTCAGAGGATGTTAAAGAATTCATTTCAAGACAGAAGGAATTTAAGTTTGATCTGTACCATATTCCGTTTAATGAAGGCCAGGGCGGGAAGGCCATACCTGTTGCCGGCGCTTCAAATAACAATAAAAGCAACTTCTTTGCCAGGTATTCACCCGATGGTAAATGGATTGTGTTTTGTCAGTCGGAAAACTTCATGCTGTTACAAGGTGACAGCAAACTGTATATTATGCCAGCCAGGGGAGGAAATCCACGCTTAATGAAATGCAATACAGAAAAAATGAATTCATGGCACTCCTGGTCACCCAATAGCAGATGGCTTGTTTTTTCTTCAAAAAACAGAGGTCCTTACACCCAGCTATACATTACCCATATAGATGAAAATGGCAACGATTCCCCTCCTGTTTTACTCGAAAATTTAGTTTTTGATAAAAGAGCTGCTAATATCCCGGAGTTTTTTGCCAGTAAGGTCCAGAATTTAAGGAACATGACTGATGAATTTTCCAAAAATGCGATGTATTACAACCGGCTGGCTACGTTAAGCATATTTATTAAAGAGTACAGCGATGCCCTGGTAAACATTGAAAACGCATTAAAAGCAGATAGTACATATTTTGATGCATATAATAACAGGCTTTCTGTAGATTTAGTTTTGGGGAGATCGAAGTCGAAAAATGATCTTCAGGACAGAGCTGTTGCCAAAAGACTGATTGAAGACCAAATTCAGAAGAATCCGGCAGATAAATCATTATATGCCAAACGTGGCGAATTGCGATTATTGATGGACGACAATGATGGAGCACTGAAGGATGGATTAAATGTCCTGGAATCAAATCCGAAAAACTTCAGTGGATATGAATTAGTTGCGACAAGCTATCAAAAAATGGGGCAATGGAATAAAGCTGCAACCTATTTAAAAAAGATGCTGGGATTGCAGCCTGACAATATGAAAGTTACCTATAATCTGGCCACTTTGTATCAGAATAATAACCAGAGGGAACTATCTCTTGATTTGTTGAACAGATTAATAGAGAGGTATCCGAACGAGTCCGCGTTCTATATTTCCCGGGCAAACTTATCTTTAGCGAAAGGCGACAGGCTGGCTGCAAAAGCTGATTTTGACAAAGCAGTATCAGTTGATCCCAATAGTTATACAGGATTTCGTGAAAGAGGTTCTTTCTTCAGGAATAATTCATCTCCTGACCTGGCGCGGATAGATTATGACAAAGCAATTTCATTGCTGAACGAAGAAATAGGAAAAAATCCTCAAAATGCCCCATTATTAATCGACCGCGCTGAAATCATGGAACAAAACGGCAACATTCAGGGTGCACTCGGTGAATATGAAAACTATCTGAAAACATGGTCTCTCAATTTTTCTGTCCTGAAAAAGACAGGGCAGATATATTCTTCCATGAAGCGCTGGAAGGAGGCAATACTCGCATTTACGACAATTATTGACAACTTTCCTGAAGATGCAAAAGTTTTCCTAAGCAGAGGCCTGGCTTTCCAGCAATCAGAAAATTTACAGGAAGCATTAAATGACCTGAATAAGGCTGTTCAGCTGGGTCCCGATGAATACCCTTATTACTATTTCAGGTCAAGATTACGATATCAGATGGGTGATAATTCCGGTTATAAGAGCGATCTTAAAACTTCAGCTGTCTTATTAAACGAACAAAGGATAAAAAGAAAACTTGACAAAGAAGAACAAGATCTGTTATCATTAATTCAAAAGCTGTTGAATGATGCACCAAATGCCCGTTAAAATGTTTCTTTATTATAAATAATTAATAACTATCTAAAATGAAAAAATCAATAACAAAACCATTTATTGGTCTTCTGCTGATCCTGTTATGTTCCTGTGGATCGGAACCAAGCAAGGATCCTGTGTCGCTTTATTCAGAAATTGATAAAACAGCAGCACCTAACACTTTAACTAATAAGGAAAAGAAGCTGGGATGGCAGCTTCTCTTTGATGGTACGACCACAAACGGATGGCATGGTTATAATATGGGTAAGTTCCCCGATTGCTGGACCATTGAAGATGGAACATTAACCATGAACACCGAGGGTGGGGCTGAAAGCCAGGACATCATAACCGATAAAGTTTACAGGAGTTATGCATTTTATGCTGAATTCAAGCTGGCAAAAAAGGCCAACAGCGGTCTTATTTTCCAGGTTGCTGAAGATACCCTTTATCATTATCCTTATGAAACAGGTCCTGAGTTCCAGATTATTGACCAGGAAGGCTGGCCTGACACTCTGGAAGTATGGCAGGTAAGCGGAGCCAATTACGCAATGAATCCTCCGTTAGTCAAACCTTACAAACCGGTCGGCGAGTGGAACCGGGCTTTGATCGTTGTGAATGGCAATGATGTGACATTTATTCTTAACGACTCAGTTACAGTCAGGTATGTTAAAAATTCTGAAGAATGGATAAAACTTCGCAACAGCGGGAAATGGGCAGATTATCCTGATTACGGGAAATATGATGAAGGGCATATCTCGCTTCAGAATCACGGCAGTAAAGTGTGGTTCAGGAATATAAAGATGAAGGAGCTTTAGGCATCAGGCGTCAGGCATCGGGCGTCAGGAGAATAAAAGCCTTGCTGTGAAGCTGGGTTTTTTATTAAAAATTGACTTTAGCGTTTTAATAGCGTAACTTTGTGATTAAGAACAGAATTGCACAGCTATGAGAACATGTAAAATCATTCTTGCAGGTTTGCTCCTGATTCTGTTGTCGTGCGAGAGAAGTGAACAGGTCAATTACAAACAGACAGGTTTCCTGTCCTTCAATACGAACGGACAAACCCTCTCAACAGAATTCAATGATTCAAGGAGAGAAGTAAGGTTTGAAGTGGACTTTGGTGTGGATGTCACGCGTCTGGTCCCTGACTTCAATGTACCGGAAGGATGCAGTGTTCTTTTAAACGGAAGGGAGCAGGTTTCCGGCGGATCGACAGTTGATTTTTCACAGCCTGTTCTGTACGAGATACAGGATCTTGAATCGCACAAAACAACCTGGGAAGTATCAGCAGTTCAGCTTAATAAGAAGATTCTCATTGATGCATCTCACGACGGAGGTGTCTGGTGGTTTCCACAATCGCCTCTTACCGGGTTCAGTGAAGATCAATGGCACCAGGGAAAACCATTCGCCGATATGCTCAGGTCAAAGGGATTGGAAGTAAGGGAACTGGGGCGGGGAGAAGAGCTTAAGGAGGGCATGTTCTTCGGAAGTTATATTGTCATAAGAACCAACGGCTTTGAAAGATATACTGAAAATGAACTTGAAATATATACAAAACTGGCACGGCGCGGAATGAACCTGGTGTTTTTCACCGATCACAAAAAATATGACAGGGTTGATGAGCTTGGCGACCACCTGGGATTGAAATTTGAGGGTGTCGCATATGGCAAGGTCACAAAGCTGACTCCGCACATGATAACAAAGAATATCACATCTATCGACTATATCGCAGGCTCGGTACTGACCAACCTTGATCAGAATCCTGACATTGAAGTCCTCGGCTGGCTGGGTGAAGAGGAATATGGCGATCTTAACTTTAACGGAGGATTGGATGAGAATGAGCCGTTGGCTCCTCCCGTGATGGGAACACTTAAATGGGAAAAGAGCAAGATATTCTTCATCGGCGACATGAACGGACTGGAGATCATGCCCCAGCCATTCATCGATAACCTTATCGAATGGATGAGGGACTAAGTTATATCTTCTCTCTCTGCAGAGGACAATCCTGTTAACTTAGCAATCCGGGGCAGCAAATATTCCCTGGCCAGAGAGATCAGCAGGTTTGAAGGTGTGAGGTCCTGCTTTATTTTCATAAAGCCAAGTGACAGCTTTGCATCAATGATTTTGCTTTTCAGAGTCAGCCTCTCTTTCTCCTTGCGAAAATCCTTAAAAGAGGAGATACCTGAATAATCATATTGATTAATTCTTTTCATCGCTGCCTGTTTTTGGAAAGAATATCTTAATCACTGATTTTATCACAGGACGATCGATGATCGATTTCCTGAAAATCAGAATAATCAGTATAAGAAGAATATAAAAACCTGCCACACATAAGAAGCCCAGTTCATTTGAATGAAGGAGAGAAGCCATGAAGTAACCGGCAGCAAAAGAAAGTAAGAAAAGGACAAGGGAACCAAGCAGCAAAGCAATTACTGCAACCACAACATTGCTTACGACCCTGGAGATATTTTCAGCCGACTGAAGCTTGAACAGGTCAAGCTTCACCTCAATATACTCCTGAATATCTTTTTTGATATTCTCAATTTCCTCAAGCATGATAAAGGGATTCTGGTCAGACGGCCTTTGACAGGTTATCTATCTCTTTTGCCAGATCCTCAATCTTGCCTGCCAGGTCTTCGCGGACCTGTTTTGATTTCTGGCTGGCTTTGGCTTTAATGTTTTCTACCTTTTTGCCGTATTCCTCAAGTTTTTGCTTAAGATCTTCACGAGTTTCTTTTCCGCTTTTGGGCGCATAGAGAAGGGCAATAACTCCGCCGACAACTGCACCTGTCAGCAATCCGGCAATAAATGAACCTGGTTTCATGTTTTTATGATTTAAAGATGATAAACAAAGATAATAAAAGTTCATCAAAAAACACAAAAGCAAACTTTAGTACCGGTGGGTGAACAACCCGGACTACACCTTTTTCAGCACTTTATACAGGTCCTGTATTTCAATTGAGAGCTCCTTAAGCAGGGCATGGTTCTGATCTGCAAATCTTGCTGTCACATACTGTGTATAGAGCTCGATATTCTCTTCAGCTTTCTTTCCTGTATCCTTAATGAAATCATCTTTGAATTCATTAAACCTGTTGCGTGATCCGATGAACATAATTATAATAATTAGTTAATATTCTTAATATTACACTTGTGGAAGAGATAACCTAAATTGCCAACTCGTTATTAATTATTCTTTGATGCAACGAACAGATAAGCCTTGCTTCTTACTGACATAGCCCTCAAGCTCTTCACTGCTGACGTTGGTTAGGTGCCTGATCCATGCGAGAGTCGGATTAACCTCTGTAGCCGACCAATAATAACCGTCGTATCTAATATAACCGAACGCACCATCATTACCGCGGGAACCACCCGGGAGCGCTGTAAATTTACAATCATTTATTGCATCAGTATTGGGCGCTTCCCAATGGGTTGTGCCTGATTCTTTTAATCTGCCACCTTTCAAGGAACCTAAATATGTTGTAAATGTTATAAATTCTTCATTAGCAGGTATATGCCATCCAGTGGGGCATAGTTTTCTTGTATTAACCACCGCATATCCGTTATACAACGCACCGCAAGTGGCTTTATATGTAGCCTCTTCATTACCATACCAACAATATGCTCCATCATGCCTGTTGTTCCATCTTCCAATATCCAATCATCACTTGATGTCAAATTTGGTATATCAGAGCCATCGTTGTATTTCGTAGTTCTCAGGTTTTCTGCCATCCAAATTTGTGTTCCAATTTTAACAGTGCTATAGGTATTCCAATCTTCATCGGTTACTGCTGGCACTAAACTATATGGATATTCAACAAATATTTTAGGTAAAGCAATTAAAGTAAAATCATCTTTTATATAACTATCAAATGCTTTGTTATCCTTACTTAAACCTGATTTATTCGCATACAATGCATAAGGAACACTTAACAACTGTGTAGTCCCCATCTCAAAAAAACTCTCTCCTCCGGTCTTATCAACCTCAACTTTTAAATAGTATGTATCGGCTCCCCAGTCAATGGTAGTAATGTCACCTGTCTTGTCGGTCCCATTTCCAATTACCAGATTCACTATACCTAAAGTACCGGTATTAGCGCTATGCAATTCAGAATATTGAGATTCACCCGAACTGTTACCCTTGAGAATGCTCATCCGGAACGATACATTCTGATCCGTTAATGGACTATTTGTAGAGCCATCACGCACCACCACCTGGTAGTTGAAGGATTCCGGGACCTGGGATAAAGCCAGGATGCAGGTTACCATTAGAATTGAAGAAAGAGCTGCTTTTTTCATTGCCAAGACTATGAATAACTACCAAGTGACTTATTTCTATTAAAGGTAAAAAAGACTTTGATGTAATCAAATAACAAAAAGCCTATTCCTTGAACTTTTTTTGTCAACCATTTTACATCAAGCCATAATTTTATATTTGCACCTTTGTATTCAAACAAAAAGCAGTTATGAATATCGTTTTCATAACTGCTTCATTTTCAGGTAGCGAGACGGGGGAATGATCCCCGGACCTCATGATTATGAATCATGCGCTCTAACCAACTGAGCTATCTCGCCAACAGTCATCTTTTGCGGGTGCAAATATAATCAGTTTACCGTTAATGAACAACAAGATTTATTAATGTTCCGATATTTTTTCTATATTGCATTGCAGTACAGATTGAACTAATAATGAGACTGAAGTACGAACTGGAATATACATTGAATTGTTCTCCAAAAGTCCTTTTCTCCCGGCTCAGCACACCGGAAGGACTTGGTGAGTGGTTCGCTGAAGATGTTAATGTAGAAGGGGATATCTTTACTTTCATCTGGAATAAGTCAGAGCTTAAGGCAAGACTTTCAGCATTTAAGGAAAATAAATTCGTCAGGTTTGAATGGCTCGATGCGGATGATGAAGAGTCTAATTATTTTGAATTCAAAATCAATATTGAAGAACTCAGCGGCAGCCTCGCCCTCCTTATAACCGATTTCGCGGAACCGGAAGAAAAAGAGGATGCCATCAGCTTGTGGAATAGTCAGATTGAAGATCTGAAAAGGGCGTTGGGAATATAAAGGCACAAAGGAGCAAAGGTGTAGTGGTGTAGTGGTGTAGTGGTGTAGTGGTGTAGTGGTTTAGTGGTTTAGTGGTTTAGTGGTATAATGGTTTTCGAGAATCTGGTTTTAAATTTTTAGTGCTAATATTTTAATCTCGCTGTATCATGGGAAATTTTCAAGAACTTCGTGTTTGGCAAACTGCCAAAATGCTCGCTGTAAACATTTATAGAATAACAAAATCTCAGTCTTTTTCCAAAGACTTTGGTTTCAAAGATCAGATTCAACGGTCTTCTGTAAGTATTCCTTCTAACATTGCTGAAGGTGATGAACTGGAAACCAATAAACAATCAATAAAACACTTTTATATAGCTAAAGGTTCTTCTGCTGAATTATTGACCCAGATTATCATTGCTCAAGAAATTGGCTATTTAAATGCTGATGATGCTAATGCTCTGAAAGATGAATGCAGGAAGATTTCTGTAATGCTTTCAAAATTAATAGCTGCCCGTAGTCATTAGTCTTCTTCCCATTATCTGATCATACCATATTTACCATTATACCGTTATACCATTATACCACTACACCGCTAATCAGTTATGTTTTTTCCCAAAATTCGAGTATTTTCGCTCCCAAATTCAGCCAGACAGTGAAGAAGGTTGACAAATTCGTCTTGAGATCATTTATCGGCCCGCTGATACTCACATTTTTTATTGTGCTTATCATCCTCCTTTTGCAGTTCCTGTGGATGTATATCGATGACCTTGCCGGCAAAGGGCTTGATCTTAAGATAATTTCGGAGCTCTTGTTCCAGTTCTCGCTTTCCTTTGTCCCAACCGCGCTTCCACTGGCAGTCCTTCTGGCCTCTCTGATGACATTCGGCAACATGGGCGAATTCAGCGAACTTACGGCACTAAAATCATCAGGGATTCCCCTTCAGAGAATAATGAGACCTTTGATAGTGCTGATATCTTTCCTGGTTCTTGTGTCTTTTCTTTTTTCAAATTTTGTTCTCCCCTATTCAAACAGGCAGGCCAGAACTCTGCTTTTAGATATAAGGCGCAAACGTCCAGATATTAATCTTCAGGCCGGTTCGTTCAATAACGATATAGATGGCTTTAGCATCAAAATAACATCTAAAGATCCTTTTTCCACCCGTCTTGATGGACTGATTGTCTATGACCATCGCGACAAAAAGGGCAACATTGCGGTAATATGTGCTGATTCAGGTTATATAAAGATCACACCGGATGAAACAGCATTGATTATGACCCTATACAATGGTGAATCGTTCTATGAAATGGAAGAAGAAAATCCGGGAGTTGATCAGAAAAGATATCCCTCCAGGAAGGACACTTTCAAAGAGCAGACAATTGTACTTGGTCTTACCGGATTCGACCTGGAACGCAGTGGTAATGAGATGTTTACATCTACTTCCTGGAGCCTGGATATGTCACAGCTTGCCCATTTCGTTGATTCCCTAGGCGGAAGATATGCCGGAAAACAAATGTCATGGGTTGGCGAATTCGCCCAATCGAAAATTTTCGTTGAACCGCTGGGATCAAAAGATTTATCAGAGAAAAACTATTCACTGAAATCACGGACAGCAATCAGTACATTTAACCCGCAAGCGGTTTTTGACTCCCTCTCAATTTCAGACAGGAGGGTAACACTGTCAAGAACTATTGAACAATTAAAGGATGCGAACCTGGCTCTTACTGATAATCTGGAGTCACTGAAATATGAATCGAGGAGTAATAAAAGGTATGAGGTTGAATGGCACAGGAAGCTGACTCTTCCTGTTGCTTGCCTTATCTTCTTCTTTTTCGGAGCTCCCCTTGGCGCTATAATAAGAAAAGGAGGACTTGGAACTCCTGCTGTAATATCGATTTTTTTCTTTGTGATCTGGTATGTTATCTCATTATCTGGCGAGAAACTTGTTGAGGAAGACCTTGTCAGCGGAGTTGCAGGAATGTGGGCATCATCATATATACTGCTGCCTATCGGACTGTTTCTTACATATAAGGCAGCAACAGATTCAGTAATAATGAATATTGAAACATACCTTTCATTTTTACGCAGGATAAAAGATTCTATATACAGGATTACATTCTTTGGGAAGACAGTTAATCCTGATAATAAAACAGAACAAAATGAATAATATCAGATTAAACACTATTGAGGAAGCTATTGAGGACATAAGGAATGGCAGGCTGCTGATCGTGGTTGACGATGAAGATCGTGAAAATGAGGGAGATTTCATCTGTGCCGCTGAACTGATAACTCCGGAGACTGTCAATTTCATGGCAAAACACGGACGCGGTCTTATCTGTGCCGCATTGCCCGAAGAAAGATGTGAAGAGCTTGACCTCGATCTGATGGTGGGGAACAATACTTCGTTCCATGAAACACAGTTTACAGTATCGGTTGATCTTATAAATGAAGAAACATCTACAGGTGTATCAGCAAAGGACAGGGCGCTTACGATAAAATCTCTGGTAAATCCTATAACAAGACCGACAGATCTCGGTCGTCCAGGCCATATATTCCCGCTGAAGGCAAAAGCAAAAGGTGTATTGAGAAGAGCCGGTCATACTGAAGCTGTTGTTGACCTTACACGCTTTGCAGGCCTTAATCCGGGAGGTGCCCTTGTTGAGATTATGAATGATGACGGTTCAATGGCAAGGCTTCATGACCTGGTAAAGCTCCGGAAAAAGTTCGACATCAAAATAATAACTATCCGCGACCTTATTAAATATAAACTCGAAAGGGAATCTATTTTACAGAAAGGAGAAAGAGTTATGCTGCCAACTGTAAGCGGAGACTTCGAGTTCATTCCATTCAGGCAGATCAGTAATGGGCAGGAACACTGTGCACTGGTAAAAGGAACATGGACAAAAGATGAGACTGTAATGGTTCGCGTTCATTCCTCCTGTTTTACCGGCGACATCTTCGGATCACTGAGATGTGATTGCGGCCCGCAGCTTCACAAGGCAATGGAAATGGTTGAGAAAGAAGGCAAAGGAGTGGTCATTTACCTGAGCCAGGAAGGCAGGGGCATTGGACTCCTTAACAAAATAAAAGCTTACCGCCTCCAGGATGAAGGTATGGATACTGTCCAGGCAAACCTGAAACTGGGATTCGGCGAGGATGAAAGGGATTATGGCGTTGGAGCTAATATAATGAGGGAGCTTGGACTTGGAAAAATAAAGCTTATTTCAAATAATCCGGTTAAACGTGCAGGGCTTGAAGGGTATGGCATACAAATAGTTGAGACTATTCCCCTTATTATTAAACCCAATCCTCATAATCAGTTCTATCTTGAGACAAAAGCAAATAAAATGGGGCACAATCTTACATGTTACAAGCATTTTGCCAAGGACTGATTTTTTTATAGATTTGTAATATTAGCTGAATTAACCATTTATGAAAAGCCTCAGGATAGTTTTCATGGGGACTCCTGAGTTTGCAGTAGCAACTCTTGGGTCATTGATCATGAATGGCTTTAGTGTGGTTGGCGTCGTTACTGCGCCCGATAAACCTGCCGGCAGAGGAAGAAAGATAACCAAATCGGCTGTAAAAGAATTTGCTGAATTCAGCTATCTGCCAATCATTCAGCCTGATAACCTTAAAGATCCTTCTTTCATCACTACTTTAAAGAAACTAAAGCCGGATATAATTATTGTTGTTGCTTTCCGTATGCTTCCTGAAGTTGTGTGGAGAATTCCATCCTTAGGAACGATAAATCTCCATGCATCCCTGCTTCCTCAGTATCGCGGCGCAGCTCCTATCAACCATGCAATAATGAACGGAGAAACAGAAACCGGAATTACTACTTTCCTTATTGATGAAAAAATTGATACCGGGAACATACTCCTGAGGGAGACGGTTCAGATCATTCCATTCGAAAATGCCGGAGATCTTCATGACCGGCTAATGAGACAAGGGGCCAGGCTTATGATCAAAACTCTGGAAGGACTCGTTGAAAACAATATTAAGCCGCAAAACCAGTCAAAGTTTATAAAGCCGGGCGAAGTGCTTAAGACAGCTCCCCGCATCCTGTCTGAAAATTGTACTATTGACTGGAACAGCGATCCTGATAAGATTCATAATCTTATCAGGGGTCTTGCTCCATATCCCTGTGCGAGAACCTTTCTCTGGCGAAGGACAGAGGTCTCTTCATTAAAGATCTATGAAAGTGAACCTGAAAATATGGAACACCGGTTTAAGCCGGGCCATATAATTTCAGATGCGAAGCACTTTATAAAAATAGCATGCAGGAACGGATTCATACATATATTAAATCTTCAGATTGAAGGTAAAAAAAAGATGAATACTGTTGAATTTCTGCGTGGTTTCAGAATCGCCGACTATTCCATACATATCAGTTAACCGGCTTCATTGTCCTCAGCCATAATCTGCTACCAGCTACAGGCTCTTCCCCTTCAATCATGCGGTTCATCTCGTACAGTTTATTCTTTTTTATTCCGTAAGACTGAGATATTGAATACATTGTATCTCCTTCACTTGCAACATGAACCTCTTTACCCGGTTCTGCCTTATCCCTCTTTGGCTGAAGATAGAGCATCTGTCCTGAAACAGGAGTGAAATCTTCGCTGAGCTCATTGTACTTTGACAGCTCCCATTTGAGCAGCTGGAATTCATTTTCAATCATTTCACGGGTCTCTCCGTCCTTTGCTATGATGTACTGAACCCGGTTGTTTTCCATAATTCTCTGAACTTGTGAGACAACAGCCGGTTTATTATTTTCTAAGGGTACTTTTACAGTCAGGCTGTCACTGACAGGTTTTTCAGCTTCATTAGCTGTTTCTGTTTCAATTTCTACTTTAGCTTTCGTTTTTCCGGGTTGTTCCGCCAGAGGCTTATCCTGGTCAAAGTAATACAGGTTGTTCTCTTCAATTTTTGTTATAAGCATATTTGCATAATCAGGATTTGTAGCATAACCTGCTTTTTTCAAACCCTTTGCCCATCCTTTATAATCGGTTCTGTCAATATCAAAAAGAAAACTGTACCGCGAACCTGATCTAAGAAAATCTGAATGGTCATAAAAGGAGTCCTCCGGTCTCTTATATTTCCGGAAGCAATCGTTCCTGCGGTCATCATGATGCCTGATGGTAGGTCCTGTCCAGTCGCTGTGACATTTTATACCGAAATGATTATTTCCTTCGCGGGCAAGCGTACTGTGGCCAAAATCAGATTCGATCATACCCTGCGCCAGTGTTATGCTGGCAGGAACTCCTGTTCTTTTCATCTCACTGATAGCCAGGTCTTTATATTTTTCAATATAGGCTGCAGCATTTGCTTCTCCACCAGATGGCTGTACTGCATGCCTTGCTGGTCTGCAGGAATAAAAAATTACGGGAATCAGAAAGAAAAATATAAGGTACCTTTTTCTCGGCATAACAATTAGTTTCGACAAAAATAATAAAAAGGAGTTTTGGTTTCATGTATTTTTATTAACCACAGAGTTTCACTGGTATGATAAAGACCAATAATATCTCATTTACTTTCAAAGAATTTGATACTGTCGAAGAGTTGGAATCTTCGGATCGTGAGTTGGTGAAATCAGCAAGTGAAGCTGCCCTTAATGCCTATGCTCCATATTCCGGATTCAGGGTTGGTGCGGCAGTACGACTCGCCAGCGGTATTATTGTAACTGGCAGCAATGTTGAAAACGCAGCATTTCCTTCAGGTATCTGTGCAGAGAGGAATGCTTTATCAAATGCATCCGCAAATCACCCGGGTAATATTCCGATGGTATTAGCCGTAGCAGCAATTACTGAAGCAGGTAACTCATATGAGCCTGTATCTCCATGCGGCAACTGCCGGCAGGTGATCGCCGAAGAAGAGATCAGAAGCGGTAAAAGCATCAGGATCATACTCAGCAGCAAAAATAAAATTCAGGTTATTGAGCAGGGAGGAGATCTTCTTCCTCTTCAGTTCAGCAGGAACAATTTACCTGTCACTCCTTGCTGACGATAAGCTGGAATCCAGCCCCATGAATATTCTTTATATTAAGGTGTGGATCGTCTGACAGCATCTTTCTAAGCTTGGTGATATAGACATCCATACTTCGTGCAGTAAAATAATCATCGTTGCCCCATATCTTCTTAAGCGCCATCTCTCTGCTTATCAATGCATTAGGATTAACGGCCAGGAGCTCCAGCAATTGAGCTTCCTTGGGTGACAACTTCTTCTCATCATCACCTGCTGTCAGTGTTCTGAGCTTTGCATTGAAAATGAACTTGCCAATTTCAAAAATATCCTTTGTCCCGCTCTGAAAATCAAGCCGTGCGACTATTGCACGTATTTTAGCCAGGAGAATATCAGTATCAAATGGTTTGGTTATATAATCATCCCCTCCTGCCCCATAACCCCTCAGGACATCCTCCTTAAGCTTTTTGGCTGTCAGGAATATGATAGGTATTGAATTATTGATCTGTCGTATTTCATTTGCGATCGTAAAACCGTCAACATGAGGCAGCATTACATCGAGGATGCAAATATCAAACATCCCTTTTCTGAAATGATCAACAGCATATTTCCCGTCATCAATCCAGTCAACGGAAAAATCATTAATCTCAAGATAGGATTTCAATACTGATCCGAAGCTCAGATCATCTTCGACAAGAAATATATTAAAAGGCTTCATGTTCATTTTCCGTTCTCCAGGTTAAATGGTAAAAATACATCAAACCGGCTGCCCTTTCCCGGCTCACTGAATACTTTTATATCTCCTTTATGGGCATCAACAATAGCAAGGGCATAATTCAGTCCGAGACCAAAACCTTTTACATCGTGCACGTTGCCGGAGGCTTGTCTGTAAAATCTATCGAAAATCCGATGCTGTACGGTTTTGCTCATTCCTATTCCCTTATCACTGACTGACAAGATAATGCCTTTTTCATTATTTTTTGTTTCAATAAAGATTTCGGGCGCACCCTCAGAATATTTAATTGCATTATCCAGGAGATTGTTCACCAGGTTTGTCAGGTGCTCGCTGTCTCCCTGAATTGAGGGCTGAGAGGCATCAAGATTGAGCTTTATCGTACCGCCTCTCTGCAATAGCAAAATTTCTATTGTTTCTACTGCATGTTCAATTACAGAATGAAGTGAGATGCTTTCGTACTTAAATTCTATTTCCTTTTTGTCGAGCGATGCAATCTGCAGAATTGTTTCAACCTTCTTATTCATCCTGCTGTTTTCCTTCTTTATCAGGCTTATGAAATGCCTGATGCTCGATTCGTCACTTATTACCTTTGGATTGGTTATTGTATCTGCTGCCAGTGAAATTGTTGCTATCGGGGTTTTGAACTCGTGAGTCATATTATTGAGGAAATCAGATTTCATTTCCGATATCTTTTTTTGCCTTATAAGGAAAAAGAGGCTCAGTGCAAATGTGGCAAGGATGATCAGTGAAAAGAGAAAGGATCCTCCAAGCATCCAGGCTAATGATCCCAGGATATAATTGGCACGTTCAGGGAAAACCACAGAAAGGATAAGATCCTGGCGGATAATATTATCCGGGAACAGGCGCACCATATATCTGCTTTTAAGGAAATCATTTTTGTTCGATTTCTTAAAAGTGCCATCAGCTACAACACCGTCCCTGATTACAGCAAATTCAAAAGGTGTCCGTATATTTGAAAACATCAATGACCGGTTCAGTGCATATTCAATTGCCTGATTATCAAGCTCCATGGTCTTTTCCCACTGATACACGTCGGCAATCATCTGATCGCTCATATTCTGGAATTCATCTTGCCTCTTTTTAACCCAGTCAATAAATTCCTGCTGTTTTATATAAACTGATCCTGTGCTTTTCAGAGCAGAATCTCTGCTTTTTATAATGGTAATTTTGCCAGGATCATCAGATGATCTCACAACAAAAGATTCCGAATCAGAGGTAATCGTCGTATCATGAGTTATGATAACAGGCTTTTCACCGGGATTCTTTGTAACTGACTGATTGGTGATCCTGACGCTGAAATTACCTTCACCTCCAACAGTGTAACTTTCTATATTTACATAATCAGAAACGGAAGCAGACTGATTTTCCGATTCATAAGGAGCCTTCAGGATATTATCATTGAAGAAGCTCATCTTCCTGGATGACTCAATTGACTTTGCAGCATCCCTTATGCTTGCTGATACAAAAGCATCGAAGCTTTCGTTCCGGATAGCCACTGCATTCCTTATCCAGATTACCTGAACCCAGATGATCCCGATAATCGAAAAGAGCATCATGAAGATGAGGCCTATGAATTTATTTCTGCTCACGACACAAATTTAACTTATCCGACTAAAATTCGCACGCGTTTTAACTTTTCATTAACTCTTATTAACCTGAAATTAACTGTATCATACAGGTAATGAACTAATTTTGTTATAAATCAAAACCAGCCAGTCATGAAAAGAATAACCAGAAACCTATTTTTAATATTTATGGCCTGTTCGATTCCTTTATCGATGGCATTTGGCCAGGAAAAGAAGAATGAAAAGAAAATCAAGGTCATTGTTGACGATGGATCAGGAGCTAAAACTGTTCTGGATACCATTATAACTGGAACCTCTCATCCTGAGGTAATAAAACTAAAGGACGGAAATGTAATTTTCATAGGTGAACCTGAAGCAGGCCTTAAGCATGTTTCAGAGGGGAAAAAAGTTATTGTAAGCATCGAAGCTGATGAGAACGGGAATAAACATATGGAAAAGGACATCTTCGTAATGAGTTCTGATTCAGCAAAATGGACAGTATCATCTGCAGGAGATAAGGGACATCTTTATATCTATAGCAATGATAAGGGTACCGGAGAAAAAATGGATGAATGGGAAGGTGAAGAGGTCATTGTTATTAAAGACGGGAAAGTCACAGAAAATCATGGAGAGAGTGCCGATGTAACCAAATATGTAATTGCGAAAGACGGTGTGGTTGTAACCGTAGAAAGTGATGATGAAGCTAAAGCTAATGAGATAATTAAGATGGTTGAGAGCAAACTTGGCATAAAAAGCGGCGATGAAGCTAAAAAGTAAGTTGTAAAAACTGAAACAAAGAAGACAGAGAAAAAATAATTCAGGTCAGGCTTTCATGTTCATTCCCGAAAATGAGTGCGGAGTAATCCGTGCTCATTTTCTTTTTATGCTTCTGCATAATGGAACTCTTTCCAGATATCACCCTCATGAAATGGCGCCGTGATCACCATCGGTTCCTTTTTTACAGGGTGAATGAATTCCAGCCTTCTTGCCATGAGGCTGATACTGCCATCCTTATTCGATCTCGGGTACCCGTATTTAAGGTCACCCTTTACCGGGCAACCTATCTTTGCAAGCTGTGCCCTTATCTGGTGGTGCCTTCCTGTATGAAGCTCTATTTCAAGAAGATAATAACGTTCTGACCGTCCGGCAAGAGTATATGTAAGACTCGCCTCCTTTGATCCTTTTACTTCCGTATCATATACAAAAGTTTTATTCTGTTTTTCGTTCTTCTTCAGGAAATGTTTTATGGTTGCTTTATCTTCAGGAGGCCTGTCCTTAATAATTACCAGGTAGAATTTTCTCACCTGGTTTGTCCTGAACATTTCATTTAGTCTCTCAAGCGCCTTGCTTGTACGGGCATATAATATAACACCGCTTACAGGACGATCAAGCCTGTGAACAATACCAAGAAAGACATCTCCCGGCTTGTTGTACTTTTTAGCAATATATTTCTTTATTTCAGAATCCAGAGATGCATCTCCTGTTTTATCGCCCTGAGAAAGATCGGATGCTCTTTTATTAATGGCAATGATGTGATTGTCTTCGTAGAGTATCTCAGGCATAGCTAATATTGTTCCTTTTCGTTCGGGAACTTAAATGTTCTGACGTCGCTGATATATGTCTGCACTGCCCCTTTTATCTCAGAATAAAGGTTATGATATCTTCTGAGAAACCTTGGTGAGAATTCCTGTGTTATACCCAGCATATCATGAAGAACGAGCACCTGCCCGTCTGTTTTTGGTCCTGCACCTATTCCGATTGTCGGAATCCTGATGCTGTTTGTGACCTCTTCTGCCAGTTTTGCAGGGATTTTTTCGAGTACGACTGCAAAACAGCCGGCTCTTTCCAGAAGTTTTGCATCATCCATTAGCTGGCGGGCTTCCTCTTCCTCTTTCGCTCTGACTACATAAGTGCCAAACTTGTGAATGGACTGGGGAGTGAGACCGAGATGACCCATAACAGGTATCCCGGCCGAAAGTATCCTCTCTATTGATTCTTCAATCTGCTGACCCCCTTCAAGCTTGACAGCAGATGCGCCGGTCTCTTTCATTATCCTTATTGAGGAAGCAAGCGCTTCCTTTGAATTTCCCTGGTATGTTCCGAACGGCAGATCTACGACCACAAGGGCTCTTTTAACTGCCCTGACGACAGAGGCTGCATGATAGATCATGTTATCAAGGGTAATCGGCAGCGTTGTGTCAAAACCTGCCATAACATTTGATGCCGAATCACCAACCAGAATGACGTCAATTTCGGCCTCATCAAGAATCCTGGCCATGGAATAATCATAGGCGGTAAGCATTGCTATCTTTTCGCCCTTGAGCTTCATCTCATTAAGAACATGAGTGGTGATCTTTTTGACAGATTTATGTACAGGCATAATTTCAACCTTTTTATAACAGGACACAAAGTTACTAATTTGTAACAGATGAATAGGGAGTGCTCATAATTACTTTTTTTCAATTAAACTGCCGTTTTGTCATAAAATTCAAATGGCATAAGGATTGCAGGATATGTATATCAATTTTGAAATTTCGTAAAACATCATAAAATGGGAAAAATTATTGGCATAGATCTGGGAACTACAAATTCATGCGTCGCCGTAATGGAAGGCAACGAACCTGTGGTTATCCCAAACAGCGAGGGAAAAAGAACCACTCCTTCAATCGTTGCATTTGTTGAAAAAGGTGAGCGTAAAATAGGTGATCCTGCAAAGCGTCAGGCAATTACCAACGCAAGGAACACCGTATACTCTATCAAGAGGTTCATGGGTGAGACATTTGACAAAATGAACAAGGAGATAAAAAGAGTTACATACACTGTGGTAAGAGGTGATAACAACACTCCCCGCGTGAAAATTGAAAACAGGTTATATTCACCCCAGGAGATATCTGCAATGGTACTTCAGAAAATGAAGAAGACGGCAGAAGATTATCTCGGACAGTCAGTTACTGATGCTGTTATTACAGTACCGGCATATTTCAGCGACTCACAACGCCAGGCAACCAAAGAGGCTGGTGAGATAGCAGGACTGAATGTGAAAAGGATAATCAACGAGCCAACGGCAGCATCGCTTGCCTATGGCCTTGACAAAAAGTCGCAGGATCTTAAGATCGCTGTCTTTGACCTTGGAGGCGGCACATTCGATATATCAATTCTTGAGCTCGGCGACGGAGTATTTGAAGTCAAGTCAACAAATGGTGATACCCACCTGGGCGGTGACGATTTTGACCACCTGATAATTGACTGGCTGGCTGATGAATTCCTGAAGAATGAAGGTATCGATCTGAGAAAGGATCCAATGGCTCTCCAGCGTCTTAAAGAAGCAGCTGAAAAAGCCAAGATTGAGCTCTCGAGTACAACTTCAACAGAGATCAACCTCCCTTACATTATGCCCGTAGACGGAATTCCAAAGCATCTTGTAAAGACTCTGACACGCTCTCAGTTTGAACAAATTTGTGATAAGCTGTTCCAGTCATGTATTGAACCTTGCCAGAAAGCCCTTAGCGACTCAGGTTATAAAGCTTCTGAAATTGACGAGGTTCTGCTTGTGGGCGGTTCAACACGTATACCTGCAGTACAGCAGCTTGTTGAGAAATTCTTTGGCAAGACCCCTTCAAAAGGAGTCAATCCTGATGAAGTCGTTGCAGTAGGTGCAGCAATACAGGGTGGCGTTCTTACAGGAGAAGTCAAGGATGTTCTTCTTCTTGACGTCACTCCGTTGTCACTTGGAATAGAAACAATGGGTGGTGTAATGACCAAGCTGATTGAATCAAACACGACCATCCCGACCAAGAAGACTGAAGTGTTCACCACTGCTGCCGACTCACAGCCATCTGTGGAAATTCATGTCCTGCAGGGAGAAAGACCTATAGCTTCAGGTAATAAAACTATTGGACGTTTTCATCTTGATGGCATTCCGCCAGCCCCCAGAGGCATCCCCCAGATAGAAGTGACCTTTGACATAGACGCTAACGGAATTCTGCATGTTACCGCAAAAGATCGTGGTACAGGTAAAGAGCAGAGAATCAGGATTGAAGCTTCTTCAGGATTAAGCGACGATGAAATAAAAAGAATGCGCGAAGAGGCACTGGCAAACGCTGAAACCGACCGCAAAGCAAAGGAAAAAGTTGATAAGGTCAATGCTGCTGACAGTATGATATTCAGTACTGAAAAGCAGCTCCGTGAATATGGAGATAAGATACCCGGAGATAAGAAGCAGTCTATTGAAGATGCACTTGCAAAGCTTAAGGAAGCTCATAAAAGCCAGGATCCTGTTTCTATCGATAAGGCGCTTGCTGACCTTAATGCCGTTTGGCAGGTAGCATCAGAAGAGATGTACAAAACAGCTCAGAATACCGGACAGGCCACCTCACAGCCCGGACCTGAACAGCCTGGTCAGGACCATACAGGAGGCAGCTCCAAATCCGGGAACGATGAGGTTACCGATGTAGATTTTGAGGAAGTCAAATAAATAGCGTCGGGCGTAGTTAGAAACTACGCCCAGCTATTAAAAGATCAGCATATTATTAACCGATCAGCGTAGTTTTTAACTACGCTGTTTTTTTGTACTTTTATGGTGAATATTTCGTTTTATTATTATGAATCTTAAGATAATAGCAGCAGCCTTAATACTTGCCCTTCCCGCCATAGCAGCATGTCAGACGGGACCGGAAATAAATAAAACTGACCAGCAGGGCATGAAACAAGGACACTGGATGAAGAAATATCCAAACGGCATAATTCAATATGAAGGAGAATTCAAGGATGATCATCCGGTCGGAGAATTTAAAAGATACTATGAAGACAGTAAATTGAAATCGGTGCTTGTCTATAGCAGCGATGGAATTGAAGCTGATGCTGCAATTTATCACCGCAATGGTTTCATATCATCAAAGGGTAAATATATAAATCAGCTTAAAGAAGGCAAATGGAAATTCTATTCTGCAAATGTTGAAGGATATCTTATCAGTGAAGAAGAATACAGGGGAAATCTGAGAAACGGACCATCACTGAAATATTATCCCGATGGTACTGTTGCAGAAAGGCTGAATTATATAAATGATAAACGCGAGGGAGAATGGCTTCAGTATCGCATGAATGGCAATATGTTCCTCAGGTCATTCTATTCAGGAGACATGCTCAACGGCAAATTTGAGGTATGGTTTGAGAACGGACTGATTGAATTCTCGGGATTTTATGAAAACGACAGCCGGGAAGGTACATGGCTTCTTTATAACCAGGACGGGAACCTGTTGTACAAGATGGACTACATTGACGGTGTTACAAATGACAGGCAGCTGGAAATCGATGTTTCAAAATATATCGATACCCTTGAAAAAAACTCAGAGAAAATTGCTGATCCCGAAAAAACGGGGGAAATAAGATAATAACTTATATTATTCCTTTGAAGAATAAAAGGATTCAACCTCTATTTGTACTGTTTCTTATTTTCACATGCACTATCTTATCAGGGCAGGGCGGACAATTCAATTATTTCTACAGAGTTTATTTCAGGGACAAGGGAGAATACAATACCGAGAGCTTTTCAGCTTCTCAGCTATTATCAGAAAGATCACTTGAACGAAGAGCCAGATCTGCAATACCTGTACCGGATACCAGGGATCTTCCTGTATTTCCCGGTTATCTGGCCGGAGTTTCATCGCTTGGTTTGACTCTCCACTGCACATCAAAATGGATGAATACGGGATTATTTAAGACAAATCTCCCTGTTGATCCGGGGATTCTCCTCAGCATGCCATATGTGGCAGATGTAAAAATAGTTAAAAATCCTGCCGGTAAAAGCGGCCATACCGATAAGCTCGCTTTTCCAGCTGAACAGGCTGATGCTCCTCCGTATGACCGGCCGATATCAATGGTCAATGGCTTACCGCTTCATACCTCAGGTTTTAACGGCAACGGGATCCTGATAGCCGTTCTGGATGGCGGATTTTTTAATGCCGATATGGTCTCCTCACTGCAGCATCTCAGAAACCGTCATGGTATTAAAGGGACTTATGATTTTGTTGATAATGATGCATTTGTTTATAGCTATCATAATCATGGAACAGCAGTTCTTTCTGTTCTTGCAGGACAAATTGCCGGGATGATTGAAGGAACTGCTCCCGGGGCTGATTTTTTGCTCCTGCGGACCGAAGATACGGGGAGCGAATTTCCTGTGGAAGAGGATCTCTGGGCTGCAGGAGCCGAATTTGCGGACTCTGCAGGTGCAGATATAATATCCTCATCATTAGGCTATTCTACTTTTGATGACCCATCTCTTAATTATAAATTTTCAGATCTTGACGGGAACACGGCTTTTGTAACCAGGGCTGCCGATATTGCGGCTTCGAAAGGAATACTGGTGATCTGCAGTGCCGGAAATGAAAGAAATAAAACATGGCAACGTATTCTCGCCCCTTCGGATGGCGACAGCGTAATCTCAGTGGGAGCCGTAGACGGTTACAGCTTAATATCAGCTTTCTCTTCTGCCGGTCCGTCGGCTGACAGGAGAATCAAACCGGATATTGCCACAATGGGAGTCAGCGTTGCCGTTCAAACTGATGTCTCACTGGTCACCAGATCAAGCGGCACTTCTTTCTCCTGTCCGGTCTTAAGCGGAATGGCCGCCTGCCTTATGCAGGCAGTTCCGGCAGCCGTGAATATTGAAATTATTGATGCTCTTCATTACTCAGCCGACAGATACAGCCTCCCTGATTCGCTCTATGGCTATGGGATCCCGGATATGCTGACAGCTCTGGAACAGCTTCAGGACAGGCACGTAATAAAGCCGGATATCGGATCTGTTGCGGGGCCAAATCCTACAACCGGAGATGTTGAGATTACCTTCAGGGAAGCTCCGGGCAGTATTCTGATTGAGATATTCAATGCATCGGGAACTATTTTCTTCAGAAAAGAATTCGAGGAATATGCAGGTCGTACATTAAGAATTCAGGCTCTTAATAACATGCGACAGGGGATGTATTTCATCAGGGTAATAACCGGTACAGGCACATTTACCCATAAGATCATCAAGCTCAGCAACTGATCATGGAAGAAAGGCTCTCACTGACTGAATTACAGCTTATTATAAAGGATTCCCTTTACATGGCTCTGCCTGACATGTACTGGGTTATAGCTGAAATATCGGAAATGAAGGAGAATTATGCCGGCCATTGCTACCTGGAGCTTATTGAAAAACATCCTGACGAAAAAAATGCACGGGCACGGATAAAAGCCGTTATCTGGAACAAAAAGTACAACTTCCTCAGATCATTATTTGAAAATATTACCGGAGAACAACTAAGGGAGGGAATGAAAGTTCTTGTCAGGACAAAGGTTGAGTATCATGAACTTTATGGATTAAGTCTCATAATATCCGATATTGATCCCTCATTCACTATGGGAGAAATGGCATTGAAGCGCCAGATGATCATCAAAAGGCTTGAGGAAGAAGGAGTCTTTACTATGAATAAGGAACTCTTTTTCCCGCTCCTCCCGCAAAGGATTGCAGTGATCTCCTCAAAGGGTGCTGCAGGCTACTCTGATTTCATAAATCATCTTACAAAGAACAGCTTTGGATATATATTTTATACTGCCCTGTTTGAGACAGTTATGCAGGGGTCTGAAACAGAGCAGAGTGTCATAAATTCCCTTGACAGGATCGCGGCTTATCCCGGAATGTTTGATGTCGTTGCTATTATCAGGGGAGGAGGTTCTCAAAGCGACCTGAGCTGGTTCGATAATTATAATATTGCATATTATGTAACCCAGTTCCCGTTGCCGGTGATAACAGGCATCGGTCATGAAAAGGACCTTTCAGTGACTGATATGGTTGCATTTCAGTCACTAAGGACCCCTACGGCAGTCGCAGATCACCTGATAGACTGTGTTGCCAATACTGAGTCTCACCTTGAGGAAATAAGCAACGAGATGAGCGATACCGCCAGGCTTATAATTGATGATAACCGTAATCGGCTCGAGACTTTCCGTATGAAGCTGATCCCTGTAGCAAAGCTTATGATCTCCGATAATAAAGAGAACCTTTCTGAAAAGTTGATTGAACTGATCAATTTTGGTAAGGAATATATAGTTAAAGCCGGCCTGATACCGGCAAATCATAAATCCAGACTGATTTCTGCCACAGGTTATTATTCGACTGTAAAAAATACGCTTGTTGAAAATATGAGGCATGAACTGATAAGCAGATCAAAAAATTTTATTGAAAAGATCAGCAGCAGAGCTGAGATCCTGGAAAATAAACTGATGATCCTGGATCCTGTGAATGTGCTTAAAAGAGGATATACAATAACAACCTGTAACAACATGGTAATTAAGAGTGTTGTTCAGGTTTCAGAAAATGATTTGATTGATACCAGGTTCAGCGATGGAAGCATAAAGAGCAAAGTGATTCAAAAGAAATAAGAAAAAAGATTGCATGACCTTAAGAAAAAGATTATGGTAAAAAAGGAATTTTCATTTAGTGAAGCAGTAGCCGAGATTGAAAAGATACTCGGTGAGATTGAAAACGGGGATCTTGATATTGATAAGCTTTCTGTAGCTGTGAAGCGGGCATCGGAGCTTATAAAGCAATGTCAGAAGAAACTGAGGACAACGGAGGAAGAGATTAACAGTATCTTCAAGGATCTGGTATAAAAATAAATCAGGGCCTCAGCCCTGATTTACTACTACCCTAAACCTAAATCCATGAAAAAAATTCTTGTAACCTTCTGTTACTGCTCTTATAAGATTAAACGTATTAAAGACTTGAAATGTTTCACCAAAGCCGTTATTTTTTGAAACGAAACAGGCTAATTTTGACGAACTGACTCTTTTTCTACACCAAGAACATCTTTGAATGCTTTAATGAATGTTTCCCTGGGTAATGCCCCCATAGCCATCTGAGGCTGACCTTTTGACGGTATAAACAGGAAGGATGGGATACTCCTTATACCAAAGGCACCAGCCAGCTCCTGCTCTTCCTCAGTATTTACCTTATAAACATCCAGTTTACCCTGATAATCCTTAGCCAGATCCTCAAGAATTGGAGCTACCATTTTACATGGGCCACACCAGTCAGCATAGAAATCTATTATACAAGGCTTTTCTCCTTCAAATTTCCATTCTTTATTCTTTTCATAATTGAATACCTTATTCAAAAATGTCTCTTTCGTCAAATGCTCTATCATCTTGTTTTTATTTTATTAAACACCTGAAAGCTATTATTGTTTGATCTGCTGCAACCATTGTGCCACGTATCCGCAAAGTTTTAAATTAACAGAAAATTACTTATTAATTGTAACTTTGTCATGATTTAGAAACAAATTGTCATATCTATATATGAATATATGTCTGAATGACAGAATATTTGAGATACTTTCAGAGGTAGTGACAGCTGAAGATGTAAAAGCTTTTGTGATTGGAGGCTGGGTAAGGGATTGTATCTTAAGCAGGGAGCATCCGGAAAAGGATATCGATATTGTCATTATTGGAAACGGTATTGAAACGGCAAGAAAAACAGCCAGAAAGATTGATCCAAAGATCAGGGTAAGCATATTTAAGAATTTTGGAACTGCCATGTTCCGGTGGAATGATTATGATATCGAGTTTGTCGGTGCAAGGAAAGAGTCATACAGGAGAGGATCACGAAAACCGGTTGTTGAAGGAGGTACACTTGAAGATGACCAGAAAAGGAGAGATTTCACGATTAATGCTCTTGCTATCAGCCTGAATAAAGAGACATATGGTGAATTTCTTGATCCTTTCAACGGCATTGATGACCTTAAGAATAAAATCATCCGCACTCCGCTTGATCCTGTCAGGACATTTTCCGACGATCCTTTAAGGATGATGCGTGCAATCCGGTTTGCAGCACAACTGAATTTCACTATCGAAAAGAATACATTTGATTCAATCTCGGAAAATGCTGAAAGGATCAGGATTGTTTCACCGGAAAGGATAACTACCGAGCTGAATAAAATTATAATTAGTGATCATCCCTCCATGGGATTTATTATGCTTGAGAAATCAGGATTGCTCAGTATCATTTTTCCTGAGCTTGATAAGCTTAAAGGAGTTGACAAAAAAGAAGGGAAGGCTCACAAGGATAATTTCCATCATTCAGTAAAAGTTCTGGACAATATTTCCAAACGAACTGATAATCAATGGCTCAGGTGGGCAGCTCTTCTTCATGACATTGCCAAACCGGTAACGAAAAAGTACACGCCTGAAACAGGATGGTCATTTCATGGTCATGAATATATCGGATCAAAAATGATCCCTGACATATTCAGAAAGCTGAAACTGCCGCTGAATGAGAAGATGAAATATGTTCAGAAACTCGTTGAGCTGCATCTCCGTCCCATTGTATTATCACAGGAGGAAGTGACAGATTCGGCTGTGAGGAGGCTGCTCTTTGATGCAGGTGATGATATTGATGATCTGATGCTGCTTTGCGAAGCTGACATTACCTCTAAAAATGAAGAAAAGAAAACCAGGCATCTCGAGAATTTCAAGTATGTCAGGAAAAAACTCAGGGAAATTGAAGAGAAAGATGCATTAAGAAACTTTCAGCCCCCTGTCGATGGAAGCGAGATCATAAGCACCTTCGGCATTAAGCCTGGGAAGGAAGTCGGGATAATTAAAAATGCAATAAGAGACGCGATACTTGACGGGGTAATCCCCAATGAGAAAAAAGCTGCACGGAAAATCATGATAAAAAAAGGGAAAGAGATCGGTCTCACTCCCCTCAAACATCCCAGATCATCGTGACTTTAGATCAAGTAAAACAGGAAGATGATCACTGTATCCTCCCTGGTACTTGTATCCTGAATAGGTCGAAAAAGGACTTAATCCCGGGTATTTTAAATCACGTTTCAGAAGAAAATCAGGCCTGAAGACCTTTACAAGTCCGGGATCAGTAAAAATCCCGTCCCTGCAATTAATAAGCATGCCAGAGACAATGACCTGATCAATTGTTTCCCATGTTCCCATATAACGGTATGTACCCTGCAACTTCTCTGACAGGTTTATCATCAGGCTGCTAATCTTTAAACTTCCGGTGAGTATGCCTATTACCTGATCGTCAGGTGTAGCATTGAAGTCTCCCATGACAATTATTCTTGCATTTCCATTTTCTGATTCGTTTATTGAATCAAGCTTGCTTCTGACCGTTTCGGCTATTCTTACCCTGAGGGGCTCGCCCGCAAGCACCCCTCCCCTTCTTGAAGGCCAGTGATTAACAAAGAGGTGAATAGTATCGCTTCGGATCACGAACCTGGCATAAAGGACATTTCTTGTATTATATTCTTCTTTATTTATTCCGGCAGGCTGAAAATAACTGTAATCAATTATCTCAGTAATATCTTTCCTGTAAATTAAACAGACATCAATGCCCCTGGCATCAGGGGAATCATCGTGCACTATTTTATAATCATATTTCGATAAATATGTTCCATATACAAGATCTTCAAGGACTCTGATGTTCTCTATTTCGCAGAATGCAACTACGGCCGGAGGTTCCCACTCGCCTGCTGCCATAATCGTCTTGTAAACGGAGCTGATCTTCCTGTTATATCTCTGATAATTCCATCTTCTCAGTCCGCCAGGCAGAAATTCATTATCGTCAGTGAGAGAATCATCGTATGTATCAAACAGATTTTCAATATTATAAAACATAAAACGTATAGGAGGAGAAGTCTCCTGAGGATAGCCTTCGATTAAAAACAGAAAAAGCAGCGAAAGAGTACCGGTAGTTTTTTTAACGATACCTCCTGACATATTATTTATTATGCAAAAGTACTAAAATGAGTTAATCCAGCGGTATCTTCTGGCGCTTTCGCCAAATTTCATCGCCAGGGTAATTTCATGTGTTCCAAAGCTTTGTTTCCTGATATCGGTAAATGTAAAATCAACTGCATATCCGACAAGGAACCTGTCATATTTCAAACCCATCATAAGAATAATTGCATCACCAGTTCTCCAGGATAATCCTGCCCAGTAGTCTTCCTTATAATAAACCCTTGCTGTAAGGTCCATCTGGATTGATTTAAAGAACATGTCAGAAGATTTGATGAATGCTGATGGTTCAAGTATCCAGTCAGGAGCCAGATCAAATTTCACTCCTCCCGTAAGGAAATAATGTCCCAGTTCCGTTCTTGCTGTTTTAGTAGTATCTGCAAACATAAGTTGTCCCCTGATGAGGTTAGTCATCGCGAATCCGACATAGTATTTTGATGTTGTATAGCTCGCACCAAAGTTAAAATCGGGGATGAAAACTGACCTGTCATAGTTATTTATCAAAGGATCATCGGGATCATAAACTAAACCCTGGGTATTTACAGCAAACTGATAGGCTGTCAGAGCAAGGCCAAAAGCCAGGTCACTCGGACCCAATCTTGACAGTCCCATCTGGATATGATAAGAATAGGCAAACTGCATACCTGTTCGCCTCATGATACCGTTCTGATCATTGAACAGGTACCCGCCAAGCCCAACCTTTCCTCCTTTGGTCGGCATAACGTTCTTCTTCCTTACTGAGGTGGATTTTGAGATATAGCTGTTCTTCAGGATACGTGTCTGGAAGCTGGCTGCGTAAGTACCTGGTGCCTGATCCATGCCTACCCACTGTTCCCTTATGGTAAGGTTGACAGTTGTATAGCCGTCACGCCCGGCTAATGACGGATTAATAAGGAAACCGTTCATTATGTACTGACTGTACATAGGAACCTGCTGTGCAAATGCTTCTCCGCACAACAGACTCAGCAGGATCAGCGATAATATGTTTTTCAGAAATCTCATATTCTTCCTTCAGATTTTCCGTTAATCTTCCCTTAATACACTTATAACTCCTGACCGTGGTGCAGATCCGTCATTCAAATATAGTATATAATGATATGAATCCGTCGGTACCAGTTTTCCTTTAAACGTACCATCCCAGGGATTTGACAGGACATTCCTTTCACGGTAGATAAGCCTTCCCCATCTGTTGAAGACCAGGATCTCCGCGTCAGGATAAATATCAATATTCCTTATTATCCACTCATCATTATGTCCGTCATTGTTTGGTGTGATGATCTGAGGTATGGACAAACAATCGAATGATCCGGTATAATCAACTTCAGTATCAAGTGTTTCAGCGCATCCATTGGCGTCGGTTACCACTACACTATATGTGGTTGGAAGCAAACCAGTTCTGTTCTGAATTGTTATGCCATCCGACCAAATTACGCCGTAGGGCGATGTTCCTCCTGTGATGACAAGAGTAATTGAACCATCAGGTGAATCAGGGCAGCTGGCTGAAGAAGGTGTTGCATCAAGCGACAGTGCACTCGGTTCGGTTATCTGAGCAGTTCCTGTAGCCGTACAACCCAGTGAATCTGTTACTGTTACTGTATAAGAACCTGTTATCAGACCGGCAATTGAAGCAGTGGTAAGGACTGGTGATGTATTCCATGAGTAGCTGTAAGGTCCTGTTCCTCCTGTTGCTACAGTAGCAGCGCTTCCGCTGGCTCCTCCGTTGCACAGGACATTGGCAACTGTAACCGAGGCAGCTAAAGGCAAAGGTTCAACGATTGTTACACTTGCAGTATCTGCACATCCGTTCGAGTCGATTGCTATCACTGTGTATAATCCTGCTGCAAGGCCAGTTGCAGTTGCTGATGTCTGGGCAGGGGTTGTATTCCATGAGTATGTATACAGGCTTGATCCTCCAGCACCTGTTGCTGTAGCTGTACCGGAAGTTCCACCGGAACAGAGCACATCAGTCTGTACTGTCGAAACCGTAAGTGCGGCAGGTTCTGTAATGGCAACCAGTATATCAAAAGTACTCAAGTAGGTATCTCTTACAGTAACTGTGTATGATCCTGCATAAAGAGAATCAAATGTATCCGATGCCAGATAAGGGTTGCCATCAAGACTGTATTCATAAGGAGCTACTCCTCCGGAACCGGCTACAGTGACACTTCCCGTTGATGTACCATAACATGCAACATCGGTCTGTGTTACAATACTTCCTGATAAAGGAAGCGGTGTAACAACAGTGACATTGAAGCTGCATGTCGCTGAGTTCCCTGCACCGTCAGTTAAAGTATATGAAACAGAAGTAGCGCCTGAATTAAAAACATATGTTCCAAGCTGATTAATTCCAGCCGCAGGTGATGATGCAACTGTACCACCACTCAATGTCCATGTAAGGCTTGAAACTGAGCAGTTATCGGAAATAACAGCATCAGGAACTAAGACTGTTGCATATGAGAAACCATTATCTTCAAACTGTGTAATATCTGATGAACATGTTATAACAGGTAATGTAATTCAGTCAGGGTTGCCACATCAGGAACTGGTGCTGTAACATCTGCTATAACTACATTCTGAGTCTGTGTTACAGTATTGCCGTTACCATCATCATACGTCCATGTGACTAATGTTGTGACTGTGATCGGCAACGTCGCTGTATGTGTTCCGGTGACTGTTCCGGCACAATTATCAGTTGCTGTAGGTGCTGTCAGAGCTGCAACCGAGCATGCTGCATTGACGTCAGCAAGAACTGCAACATCAGGTACTGGTGCTGTAATATCATCAAGTACAACATTCTGAGTCTGTGTTGCTGTATTCCCGTTTCCGTCATCATACGTCCAGGTAACTACTGTTGTTCCCTGTGTTGTTATTGGCAAGGTGGCATTATTGCTTACAGTTACAGCGCCTCCGCAGTTATCTGTGGCTGTCGGTGCAGTTAGAGATGTTACAGTACACTCCGCTGTAACATCAGACAGACCCGGGCTATCAGGTGTCGGTGCAGTAATATCATTGATCACCACATTCTGTGTCTGTGTAGAGATATTGCCATTGCCGTCATCATAGCTCCAGGTAACAGTATGTGTACCCTGGGTGTTGTAGGTCAAAGGATCGGCAGTTGTACCCGTAATAACACCTGAACAATTATCTATTGCTGTCGGAGTTACAGCAATAGTTGCTGTGCATTCACCAGTTACATCAGGTAATGCTGCAGTTACTGGTGCTGTGACATCATCAATCACCACATTCTGTGTCTGTGTAGAGATATTGCCATTGCCATCGTCATAGCTCCAGGTAACAGTATGTGTACCCTGGGTGTTGTAGGTCAGAGGATCGCTTGTTGTACCTGTGATTACACCTGAACAATTATCTGTTGCTGTCGGAATTACTGCAATAGTTGCTGTGCATTCACCTGTTACATCAGTCAATGCTGCAGTTACTGGCGCTGTGACATCATCGATCACCACATTCTGTGTCTGTGTAGAGATATTGCCATTGCCATCGTCATAGGTCCAGGTGACAACGGTTGTACCCTGTGTCGTAATCGGTAAGGATGCATTATGTGTTCCTGTTATCACCGCGACACAGTTATCTGAAGCTGTTGGTGCAATAAGTGATGTTACTGAACACTCATCAGTTACATCTGGCAGAGGTGACAGATCACGAACCGGCAAAGTATTATCAACGACAGTTACAGTAAAGCTGCAGCTGGCGCTGTTTCCGGAACCATCGACAACAGTAAACACATTGGTTGTTGTTCCAACCGGGAATACTGATCCGCTTGCAAGTCCTGAGGTCAGAGTAGTTATTGCTCCCGGACAGTTATCCGTTCCAACAGGTGCCACGTAAGTTACAACGGCACCACAAATCCCTGCATCGTTATTAACATTTATGTCTGCAGGGCATGATATCACTGGAAGATCAATATCATTTACAGTGACATTGAAGCTGCATTGTGCAGTATTACCGTAACCATCGGTCACCCTGAAGGTATTAACGGTTGTTCCTACAGGAAATGTTGAACCGCTGGCAAGTCCTGCGATCTGAACTGTTGTTGCTCCTGGGCAGTTATCTGTACCAACAGGTGCTGTATAAGTAACTACTGCACTGCAGGTTCCGGAAGTATTATTTACAACTATATCAGCCGGGCAGGTAATTACCGGAGGAGTATTATCGATGACTTCAACAGTGAAGCTGCAAGTCGCTGTATGTCCTGCAGCATCAGTAACCATAAATGAATTGGTAGTTATTCCAACAGTAAATGTTGATCCGCTTGGAAGACCAGCAGTCTGAACAGTTGTTGCACCCGGGCAATTATCTGTACCGACCGGAGTAACATAAGTCACTATTGTACTGCATACTCCGGTAACGCTTAGATTTCCCGGACATACTATATTAGGATTTTCAGCATCTACGACTGTAACATTGAAGCTGCAGGTATTTGTATTTCCATATGCATCGGTTACCTGGTACATATTTACAGTTGTTCCGACAGGATATAATGCCCCGCTTACCTTACCAGCAGTCTGGATTGTGGTTGCTCCGGGACAATTATCTGTTCCGATGGGAGCAATGAAATTAACAATTGCACCGCATAGTCCTGCTTCGTTATTTACAATAATATCAGCAGGACATGCTATTGCCGGTATTTCAGTATCAGTTACTGTTATAGTGAATGTACATGTTGCCGTATTTCCGCAGTTATCTGTAGCTGTATATGTCACGGTAGTTGTACCTATCGGGAATGTATCACCCGGATCGTAAGTGCTTGTAAGAGTTACTGATCCGCAATTATCTGTTGCAGAAGGAGCCACCCATGAAACATCCGCCGAACAGTCTCCTGCATCATTGGATACAGTTATATTAGCCAGGCAGCCGGTGATGATCGGTGCTGTAATGTCATCTACGGTGATAGTCTGCGTTACATTGATACTGTTCCCGCATGCATCCGTTACTGAGTACGTCCTCGTGATGACCTCCGGACATGTGTTAAGGTCACTTACATCACTTACCCACGCTACTACCGGTGCTGCCGTGCAGTTATCTGACTCGTCTGTAACT
>JAPLDX010000115.1 GCA_026391215.1 Bacteroidia bacterium | reverse complement strand
CAGGGATCTGCATCACCAATTCCTTTTTTTCACTTTTTTCTTTTCCTTTTATCTTTTATCTTCTATTATGAAGGGTTTGATTTTCAACGTTAAGCGCTATTCAATCCATGACGGCCCGGGCATCAGGGTGACATTTTTTATTAAAGGATGTCCGCTCTCATGCATGTGGTGCCATAATCCTGAAGGGATATCTCCGGAACAGCAAAAAGCGGAACAGATTGAGAAAGTGGGAGAAAAGGAATTCACTAGAATTGAAGAAGTCGGGAAATACTATTCGGTGAATGATATCATTAAAATACTTGATAAGGAACGGATCTTTATTGACGAATCAGGCGGGGGTGTTACCTTTTCAGGCGGTGAGCCATTGCTTCAGACTGAGTTCATGACCGAAGCGCTGAAAGCCTGCAGGGAGAACGGTTATAATACTGCTGTTGATACTTCCGGATATTCACCCTCTGAAAATTTCAAAGCAGTATTTCCTTATACTGATCTCTTTCTTTTCGATATTAAGCATATGGATGATACCAGGCACATTGAGCTTACTGGAGTATCAAATTCATTGATTATGAGCAATTTCAAGCTTATTCTTGACAGCGGGAAGGATATTTTCATCAGGGTCCCTGTTATTCCCGGACTGAATGATGAACCAGAAAACCTCAGGAAACTGAAGGAATTCTTAGTAAGTTCAAAAACCGATAATCTTAAGAAGATCAGCCTGCTTCCTTTTCATAAAATTGGCAAATCAAAATATAATAAGTTCAATATCCCGTACAGGATGAATGATGTAGAGCTACCATCGCGTCAAAGGATGAATGAACTGAAAGAGTACTTTTCCGATATTGGAATAAAAGTTCAGATCGGTGGTTAACAAAGTGAGCGAAGTTTGAAACTTCGCTCAGCGAATGGTAACAAGAGAAGCAAGGCATAAGAATAGAAGCTCGGCGTAGTTTGTAACTACGCCGTACAGAACAAAATATAAGCAGAAATAAAAATGATACTTTCAGATCGAGTAAAAAAACTAAGAGAACAGAGTCTCAATGCCGAGGAAAAACTTTCTCCCGAAAGAGCCATGCTTATTACTCAATTCTATAAGAGCGACGAAGCACGTGAGCTCTCTGCACCTGTAAAACGGGCAAGAGCATTTGAGTACATTCTTAGAAACAAGAAGCTCTATATCGGCGACGGTGATCTGATAGTGGGAGAGAGGGGCCCTGCACCAAAGGAGACACCCACCTATCCTGAAATTTGTATTCATTCACTTAAGGACCTAAAAATACTTGATAAAAGAGAAAAAGTATCTTTCAGGGTCAGTAACGAAGTGAAGGATATATATGACAAAGAGATAATTCCGTTCTGGAAAGGGAAAAGCAACCGCGACAGGATCATGAGCCTGATGACACCTGAATGGATCAATGCATATAATGCAGGTGTCTTCACTGAATTTCAGGAACAGAGAGCTCCCGGACATACTGTGCTGGGATACAAAATGTTCAGGACAGGTTTTCTGCAGCTGAAGGAAGAGATAAAGAAAAGCATTTTGAGGCTCGATTATTTCAATGATCCGGATGCATTTGAAAAATCGGAAGAGCTCCGGGCTATGGATATTGCCTGTGACGCAATCATTATGTATGCAAACCGGTATGCTGCTGCCCTTCAGGATCTTTCAAGGAGAGAAAAAGATCCAAAACGGAAAAGAGAGCTTGAGAAAATGGCAGATATTTGTCGCAGGGTGCCTGCTTATGCCCCTGAAACAATTCACGAGATGCTCCAGCACTACTGGTTTATTCACGTAGGGGTGATCACCGAGCTTAATCCATGGGATTCTTTTAATCCGGGCCGTCTTGACCAGCATCTCTTTCCTGTTTATAAAAAAGAAATGGATGCGGGAACTCTTTTAGAGGAGGAATTATATGATCTTCTGGGATGTTTCTGGATCAAATTCAATAATCATCCTTCACCTCCCAAAATGGGAGTTACCGCCTCTGAAAGCAGCACATATACTGATTTCTGCCTGATAAACCTGGGGGGAGTAAAATCTGACGGGACAGATGCCGTCAACGACATGACATATATCCTGCTTGATGTAATAAAAGAGATGAGGATACTCCAGCCAAGCTCAATGGTTCAGATCAGCCGGAAAAATCCGGAAAAATTCATTCATAAGGCTTTCGATATTATTAAGACAGGTTTCGGACAGCCTTCCTGTTTTAATACTGAAGCGATAATCCAGGAATTGGATCCGGAACACTTGTCGGACTTCAGACTGGATATGCCCCGGATTACGAGTCATTTGATGACCTGATGATAGCATTCAGAAAACAGGTTAACAACCTGATAGATATTAAAATACGAGGCAACAATATTATCGGGAAAAGATATGCGAAGTGGCTGCCTGTACCTTTCCTCTCCCTGCTGCTTGAGGATTGCATATTGAGCGGGAAAGATTACAATGACGGAGGTACTCGGTATAATACAACTTATATCCAGGGAGTAGGGCTTGGCAGCATCACAGATATCCTTACATCCATACATTATAATATATATGATAATAAAAACCTGACATGGGATGAACTAATGAAAGCTCTTGATGCTGATTTCAAAGGCTATGAGCAGATCCAGCATGACCTTATATATAATACTCCCAAATATGGGAATGATGATGATTATGCCGATCAGCATGCGGTACTGGTCTTTGAGATATATTATGATGCTGTTAACGGAAGACCCGATTCAAGAGGCGGTGTTCACAGGATAAATATGCTTCCTACCACCTCGCATGTCTATTTCGGAAGCGTTATTGGTGCTACTCCTGACGGACGCAAGGCATATAAGCCGCTTTCCGAAGGGATATCACCCAGCCAGGGAGTTGATAAACAGGGTCCGACATCAGTTATAAAATCCGCTTCGAAAATTGATCACCTCCGGACCGGAGGAACACTTCTGAATCAGAAATTCGCGCCCCAGTTCTTCGAGGATGAGGAGAGCTATAATTGTCTTACTGCACTGATCCGCAGCTACTTTGCCCTTAACGGTCATCATATCCAATTCAATGTGGTAAATGCTGACACTCTCAGGGAAGCTCAGAGGCATCCGGAGCTTTACCGTGATCTGATTGTCAGGGTTGCGGGTTATAGCGATTATTTCAATGACCTGGGTGAAGATCTTCAGAATGAGATCATCCTGAGGACAGAACATGAGTTAGCATAACCCCCCGCCCCCCCTGAAGGGGGGCCATAAACCCATCTGTTACTTTAATTATTACCGGGTTTTTAACCCCCTTTAGGGGGTGCCGCGAAGCGGCGGGGGTATTTGTCCTTTAGGGGGTGCCGCGAAGCGGTGGGGGTATTTGTCCTTTAGGGGGTGGCGCGAAGCGGCGGGGGTATTTCCTATTTCTTTTTATCCTTCACCTCATTAAATACTGATGTAGCTGTTGCCACGATTCCTGCAATATCTGACAGGTTTGATGGCAATATCATGGTATTGTTGGTTTTTGCGAGACCGGCAAAAGCGCCGAGGTATTGTTCAGCGATCCTCAGGTTCACGGCATTAAGGCCATTTTCTTCGGAGATAGCTTTAGATATAGCTCTTAATCCGTTAGCTGTGGCAACTGCTACCTGTTCAATTTCTGAGGCACGACCGGCAGCTTCGTTTATACGTCTCATCTTTTCACCTTCCGACTTCAGGATAAATTCCTGTTTATCGCCATCGGCATTATTTATCTTAGCCTGTCTTGTTCCCTCTGATTCAGCAATAACGGCTCTTTTCTCCCTTTCCGCCCTCATTTGTTTTTCCATTGCATCTTTTATACTCTGCGGCGGAGAAATATTTTTTACTTCATATCGTGTGACCTTAACGCCCCAGGGTTCGCTTGCTTTGTCTACTGCATCAACAATAGAAACATTTATTGTTTCACGTTCTTCAAAAGTCCTGTCAAGTTCCAGCTTGCCAATAACACTTCTCATGGTTGTCTGGGCGATCTGTATAGAGGCAAACCGGTAATTATCAATGCCATAAGAAGCTTTCTGAGGATCAAGTACCTGCAGGTACAGGATCCCGTCAACCTCAACTGCAATATTGTCGCGGGTTATACATATCTGGGGGGCGACATCGATAGCCTGTTCCTTAAGAGTATGTCTGTAACGCACCTTGTCAATAAAGGGAATAAGTACCTGGAAACCTGCGGTAAATGTTGCCCTGTATTTACCAAGTCTCTCGACGATGATAGCTGTTCTCTGCGGAACAACTTTTATCATTGATGCAACAAGGATGAAACCAAGGAGAATTACACCAATGAGTATAAAAGTAGTGCTTGATCCAGCCAATTGTACTAAAGCAATGCTCAATTCTGTCATTTTGTTTTATTTTTTAGGTTCAACGATCAATTTAAAATTTTCTTTCTCAATAATTATTACGGTCTGTCCGGCTTTTATGTCAGATTCAGATTCAGCATTCCATTGAGTGCCTTTGAATTCGACCTTCCCTCTTCTGTCTGCTCCGAAATCTCCTGCTGAAACAGCTTCTTTTCCTGTAAACTCATCTTCAACAGCTTCAGACCGGTCATTCTTGCTGTAAATGAACTTGTTCTGGATCATTTTTCTGAAAACCAGCAGAGCAATGACAGATGTCACTGCAAAAACGATAACCTGCACATTTATGCCGGGATCGGTAAAAAGGCATAAAAGGGCTGTAATCCAGGCTCCAACTCCAAAGAAGAATATTACAAATCCTGGCATTATCAGTTCCAGGAGGAGAAGAACCAATCCTATAATAAACCAGATTAATTCAGGTCTGGAAAAAATAGATTCGCTCATAATGTATAGTTTAGTTTGTAACTGTGATAATTGCTTGCAGGAAGTAAAGTTAAGAAAATCGCGGAAATATGCAAGGCATGTATTATTCAAAAGATATCACTTCACCTATTTCTTTCATCCACGAAGACACTTTTTTGGAATGGAAATTAAGGTTTTCCCTTGTTACATCACCCTCTGTCTTTATCAGATGACCTGAATAGGTTTGGGTACTTTCTGAAAAATGGTAACATATATATTGGGTTATACCTTCATTAGAACCTGTATTCCTGGGCGCTGTGACTTTGCTCAAAGCAATAAATTCAATGAATTTGGCATATTTCATCAACTCATCAGGCTGAATCTTCTTACCCGAAAAAACACATTTATCGCTAATTTTCTCAGCCTGATTCAGGCTGATCTCAAAGTCCTTGTCAGGGAAATTCCAGTATTCAGGATTATTGTATGTATAGATATTCCCTTTATTATCTACGATAAAACCATAATGCTGTGTGTCCCCTGTATAATCATACTGAAAAAGGATCCTCTGTTGTGTATCATCCTGAATATCATTCTTTTTACACCCAGAAATAAGGAGTATAACAATGACAGATAAGAGTATATTTTTTATTGACTGTTTCATAAATCCCCCTGAGTCACCATCAAAAATCGGGCCGATTTAACAAAAGTAACTATTCATTTATAATGATATTATAAAGAAGATAAAAGTTGCGTGCAATAAAAAAATTTTAAGTTTTAAATTTTTTTTCGTAACTTTTAACTGTTATTTTTCCTTATTGGATTGCCCTGGGATCAATGTTGTTCCCATCCGTTGGTTGTACGGGATAAGTTGCTTATTTATAGCTATTAACAAATATTGAGTTTCAGCATCTTTAATTCATTATCCAAAAAAGGAGACAGGTAATATGGAAAAATTCTTTGATTATTTTGATGGCCGGTACAGGGAATCGGTTCTAAGCAAGAGCGGGACTGATGAAGGACCGGTTATTACCATATCACGTCAAACAGGATGTGATGCACGCCAGATCGCTGAAAGTGTTGTAAATAGCTTGAACCGGAAAAGCGGTACAAATAAATGGAAATGGGTCGATAAGGATATTATCTATGCAATTGCAAAAGAATTGAATACAGATTCCCAGCGTGTTGAGAATTATTATAAAGGCATGGAGCTATCCAATATGTCAGAAATGATAATGGCGTTTTCAGGAGGATTTGTGAGTGATGAAAGGGTGAAAAAAGCCGTCAAGGATGTTGTGATCTCCATGTGCAAAGATGGTTATATTGTTATGGTCGGAAGGGGTGGAGTCTCCTTAGCCCGTAATATTGCCGATTCACTTCATGTCAGGCTGATAGCACCCTTTTACTGGAGGGTCGAGAATGTGATGAAAAAGAAAGAAATGGATATTGAGGCGGCTGAAGAATATGTTGTTGACACTGACGAAAGACGTCATAACATAATCACTACATTCCTCGAAAAGAAATCAGTAAACATCGATTTCCTTTTTGATACCACAATAAACCGGTTTTCATTCAATATTGATGAATGCGCCGATCTTATTGTTCTGATGTATGAAAAGAAGATAGGCAAGCAGATTGCGGAACGCAAAAAGACATCACAGATCTTTTAATTGCCCCCCAAACTTTTAATCGACCCCCCATCCCCCCCCAAGGGGGACTATAAACCATAATTAAACACCCCCCATCCCCCCCTGAAGGGGGGCCATAAACCCATCTGTTACTTTAATTATTCCCGGGTTTTTAACCCCCTTTAGGGGGTGCCGCGAAGCGGCGGGGGTATTTGTCCTTTAGGGGGTGCCGCGAAGCGCCGGGGGTATTTGTCCTTTAGGGGGTGGCGCGAAGCGCCGGGGGTATTTGTCCTTTAGGGGGTGCCGCGAAGCGGCGGGGGTATTTATCCTTTAGAGGATGGCGCGAAGCGCCGGGGGTTATATAATGAGTTCTCCTATCTTATTTATATGTTCGCTTAACCTTTTATCCAGTTTTGATCTGTATGCATCCCAGTCTTTAATCGGGTATTTTGCCACACCTGTATCCATGGCAGCTTTTGCAACAGCCGATGCTACCCATGAAATAAGCCTTGGATCAAGAGGCTTCGGGATAATATATTCCCTCCCGAAGGTAAGCTTATCAATGTTATATGCTTTCAGCACTGCGGCAGGTACAGGTTCATGGGTAAGTGCTGCCAGGGCCTTGGAAGCAGCCAGCTTCATCTCTTCATTAATTGTAGAAGCTCTCACATCCAGCGCACCGCGGAATATATATGGGAATCCCAGTAAATTATTGACCTGATTAGGATAATCGGAACGACCTGTTGCAATAATAACATCATTTCTGGAAGCTTTGGCATCATCGTAGGTTATTTCGGGATTAGGATTTGCCATGGCAAAAACAATGGGATTATCAGCCATTGTCATAAGCATTTCTTTTTTTAAGACTCCACCTGCAGATAATCCCAGAAATACATCGGCCCCTTTAATACCTTCTTCTATTGTACGTACATTTCTCTTAGTGGCAAACTGTTTGTTGCCGTTATTTAAGTCTTTTCTGTCTTTTGTGAGTATACCATTAATATCGGACATTATAATATTATCAGGATTCACGCCGAGATTAATATACATTTTAGTACAGGCACATGCAGCTGCTCCGGCACCACTGACAAATAATTTAATTTCCTGAATTTTTTTCCCGACAATTTCAAGACAATTTGTCAGAGCAGCGCCTGTAATAATAGCTGTGCCATGCTGATCATCATGCATAACAGGAATATTGAGTTCTTTTTTCAAACGCTCCTCTATCTCAAAACATTCAGGAGCTTTAATATCTTCAAGATTAATACCCCCGAAGCTGGGTGAAATAAGCTTGACTGTTTCTACAAATTTATTGATATCTTTTGTATCCACCTCAATATCAAATACATCAATATCCGCAAAAACCTTGAACAGGAGTCCCTTGCCCTCCATTACTGGCTTCCCTGCCAGGGTCCCGATATCTCCAAGTCCCAGGACAGCGGTTCCGTTTGATATTACAGCAACAAGGTTACCTTTCGCTGTATAGTTGTATGCATCCTCGGGATTCTTTTCAATTTCAAGGCACGGATAAGCTACTCCGGGTGTATAGGCAAGACTTAAATCAAACTGGGTACCGTATGGCTTTGTCGGTATCACTTCTACTTTACCATGACGGCCTCTGCTATGATAGAGAAGCGCATCTTCTTTAGTTACTTTAGGCATGGATAGGTTTTATTATTTCTTTAAAATTAAAATAATATTATCATTTATTTCATGAGTAAAATCAGTTTGTCAGGAATAGGCTGTTTCAGATTTGTATAAATATATTTTGCAGTGACAACAAATTATGATATTTTCAAAGCCGGTTTTATTATATTTATTTACCTGGTTTTATTATTTAATTTATGGAACGAAACTTAGCAATTGGCGCTGATATCGGGGGGAGCCACATTACATGTGCCGCAGTTGACCTTAATTCGGGTAAGGTTCTGAGAGAAACATTATCTGAAAGAGCAGTAAACAATCAGGCACAGGCCAGTGTTATTATAGATACCTGGGCAGATGCGCTTTCTGCTGCTCTTAATAAGCTCCCCGCTGAAAAGGTTAAAGGTATCGGATTTGCCATGCCGGGACCATTTGATTACGTCAAGGGGATCTGTTATATCAGAGGTGTTGCCAAATATGAAAATCTTTACGGATTCAATATTTCCGATGCAATATCACTTAGCCTGGATGCCCCTGAAAATTTCCTTATCAGGTTTATGAATGATGTCTCGGCTTTTGCGGTCGGAGAAGCGGTGGTAGGAAAAGCTGCAGATTTTAGCCGTTCCATGTCGGTCACTCTGGGAACCGGTTTCGGATCGGCATTCATAAGCGATAAGATCCCTATTGTTGACGGACCCGATGTACCAAAGCTGGGCTGTGTCTATCATCTTCCGTATAAAGACGGCATTGCAGATGACTATTTTTCAACACGCTGGTTTCTTGGTAGATATAAGAGTCTTACAGGGAAAGAGATGAAGGGCGTCAAGGAGCTTTCTGAACTGGCCTCTTCCGATAAAATCGTCACGGACCTCTTTACTGAATTCGGGAATGACCTGGGTGGATTTCTTGCTCCCTGGCTTAAAAAATTCGATGCTGAAATACTGATTATTGGGGGCAATATCTCGCATGCATATGATCTTTTTAAAGCAGTTTTTGAAGAGAAGCTGAAAAAAGAAGATTGCAAATGCAAGGTTGCCCTGTCTGAGCTTAAAGAGGATGCCGCCCTTTTTGGAAGCGCATATCTTCTTAATGATGATTTCTGGAAATCTGTCCAGCATGCTCTCCCGTTAATGTAACTCTAGAATCTCGAACTTATGACCACCGATAAAATAAACCTGAAAAAGATCGCCCCTGTTCTCATGGCTTTCTTCGTTATGAGCTTTGTTGACCTTGTTGGCATTGGCGTTGACCGTGTGAGCAAGGATATGAGCCTTAGCGCAACACTTGCCCAGCTGATACCCTCTGCAGCGTTCCTTTGGTTTCTTCTGCTGTCAGTGCCTGTGGGAGTCCTGCAATCACGGCTGGGGAAACGTTTTATGCTAAATGTCGGAATGGGCGTAACGGCACTTGGATTGCTGGTGCCTTTCTTCTTTTACTCATTTGGTATGGTGCTTGCAGGATTCGCCCTTCTTGGTATCGGAAATACCATTGTCCAGGTTTCTGCAAATCCATTGTTAGTGGATGTGGTCCCGGGGGAAAGGCGGTCAAGCTTTCTCAGCTTTTCACAGTTTGTAAAGGCAATAGGATCGATGCTTGGCGCTCCGGCAGCAGCTTTCTTTGCGCTGAAATTCGGCGACTGGAAGCTGATATTCCTTGTTTTTGGAATTGTATCAATCTTGTCTGTAGTGTGGCTTGGAGCTGTCAAGATAGATGAATCAAAACAGGATTTCAAACCATCCCTTGCTTCATCTTTCAAACTTTTAGGTAATAGTTTTATCCTGCTGATGGTACTTTCCATCTTCCTGGTTGTAGGGGTTGATGTCGGATTCAACTCAAATTCAGGACAGTTCCTTATAAAACAATTTGGTATAGAACAGACTGCAGCCGAATCAGGCAGAAGCGTCTATTTCTTCGGACGTATGCTTGGCACTTTTGCAGGTGCCATCATTCTGACAAAGTTCTCTTCGGCAAAATTCTTTATGTGGTCATCACTGCTGGGTATATTATGCCTTACACTTATAATCCTTGTCAAATCCCCAGCTCTTGCCTGGGTGCTTGTTTTCCTTATCGGTCTGGCTGTTGCAAATATATGGCCTCTCGTCTTTTCAATAACAATTGGGAAGTACCCGGAACGGAGCAATGAGATATCAGGACTGATGATGATGGCAATTTGCGGAGGAGCTGTAATCCCTTTGTTAATAGGATGGATAGGTGATAAAAGCAATGTCGCAATCGGCATGTCGGTTCTTATTATCTGTATGATATATCTCCTGGCAGTATCGGTGTATTGCCTGAAAAAGCAGAAATAGCACTTTGCAGACTATACCGGCAGCCGGTTGCCTTTCTCCGGCCGCCTTTATGTACAACTATCAACCTAACCATAAAAACAATGAAAAGCAATAAAACTGGCAGACGTGATTTTCTGAAAAAAACCACTTCAGCAGCTATCGCGTTTACATTAATTCCCCGTTATGTATTTGGAGGACAGGGATATACAGCACCAAGCGATCAGCTGACAAAGGGAATTATAGGTGTCGGAGGAATGGGCCGCGGCCATTTTGAATATGAAGGGACCCGGTTGCTTGCTGTTTGTGATGTTGATAAAAACCACCTTGATCAGGCAATTGCACAGGCAGGTGGAAATATTACAGGTTATCATGATTTCCGTGAGCTGATTGCCAGGAATGATATCGATATTGTTCATATTGCAACACCCCCTCACTGGCATGGAGTAATAGCAAAGATGGCTGCTGAGGCAGGAAAGGATATATGGTGCGAAAAACCCATGACACGTACAATAGGCGAGGGGATAAAAGTGATAGAAGCTGTTCAGAAGTACGGAAGAATGTTCAGGCTTAATACATGGTTTCGGTTTGAAGACGATTTTTATGGTCTCGGTACTACTGTAAAGCCTCTTAAAAAGCTTATAAACAGCGGTATGCTGGGATGGCCCCTTAAAGTTACTGTCAGCGGAATTACCGGTTTTGACTGGAAATTTTACTGGACCGGACTTCACAATCTGAAACCTGAACCTGTTCCTGAAGAACTTGATTATAACTTCTGGCTCGGACCGGCTCCATATAAACCTTATAACCCGGAAAGGGTCCATTCAAAATTCAGGGGTTACTGGGACTATGACGGGGGAGGCCTCGGCGATATGGGGCAACACTATCTCGATCCCGTCCAGTATCTTCTTGGCAAGGATGACACCGGCCCTGTATCGGTTGAAATTGATGCTCCCCAGCAGCATTATGATGCAGTGGGAACATGGCGGAGGATAACTTATACATATGAGGATGGCTGCCAGCTGATACTTGATGGAGAAAACCGCGACAAAAACGCTGCATATATCGAGGGTCCTCACGGAAAGATATTCAGGGGATTCAGATCAGATATAAAAGATCTGGACCAGATCATCGATTCATTACCCGATCCGGCACCACAGATAGTTTCATTCTCTGAAGCGGTCAGGACCAGGAAGAAATTTGCCCTGAATGAAGCCAATGGTCACAGATCATGTTCAATCGTGAATCTTGGTGTGATAGCATTAAGACTGGGAAGAAATCTTAAGTATAATCCTGTGATTCAGCAGTTTATTGATGATGACGCAGCCAACCGTCTTATCAATCCTCCAATGCGTGATCCGTGGAAAATATAATTTGAAAATTTGAAAATGTTGTAACATGAAAGTCAAAAAAATACTTATTCCCATTCTTGTTTTACTGCTGGTATCTTTTACAGCTTTCCCACAGGATAAGCGGACCCTGGAAACAAAAATAGCCGATTTGCTTGCACAGCTTCCCGCCAATGATCTTCAATATACATATAAGCTGATGGAAGATATGCAGTTGCTTGGCGATCAGGGTATGAGAAAGATCTGCGATCAGATAATCCCGTCAGGCACAGGTGATGATACCCGGCCAAGATTTGCAGTAGAGTCATTTTCAAGGTACCTTTCACAGAAAGGAAAGGAAAATGAAAGGTCTTCATGGGAAAAGATTTGTATTTCCTATGCAACAGGACAAAAAGATAACGGAGTCAGAGATTTCTTTATGAAGCAACTCCAGCTGATAGGAGGAGATGCTTCTGTTGAAGCTTTAAAAATGTACCTTACTGATATAGAAATATGTGGTCCTGCCCTTGGAGCAATTACCGCTATCGGGGGAAAAACAGCTGAAACAGCTCTGGCTGAATCTCTTAAAAACAGGGACCTTCCATGTGCTGCCGCTGTTATGAATTCACTGGCACATATAAATTCTCAGCTTGCCGTGAATGAATATATATGGTGGATTTCCAGCGAAAATCCGGATATAAAAGCATCGGCATACCATGCTCTCGCAAAAAGCGGAAGCACGCAAGCATATCCTGTGCTCCTTAAGGCAGCCAAAAGCAATTCATTCAGATGGGAAGCTACAGGAGCGACATCTGCCTTGCTGACCTATGCTCAAAGCGCCGGATGGAAAGGTGATGTGGCAACAATGGATAGAGTGTGCAAAATGCTGATGAAAAAGTGCAACGAAGACCAGACTGTTCATTATAAAACTGCAGCGCTTGAAACATATGTAAGATATCATGGTCCGGATGCCATGAATTACCTGTTCAAAGCTGCTGTCCACCCCGATATCAAGTACAGAACAGCTGCCATAAATATGCCAGGTTATGACAGAGAAGCTGAGTTTATTGAGAAGTGGATCGCATTTTTCCCAGGGGCTATCCCTGAGGCGCAACCGGAAATCTTATATATGCTTGGTAACCGTGGAGGGGAAAAGGCAATTCCTCTTTTAACCGTGTCACTGAAAAATGATGATCCGGCTGTAAGATGTGCCGCTGCAGAATCACTGGCAAGGATCAGCGGTAAAAAAGCAGTCCCGCAGCTTATTGCATATATAATGGAACACGATACACCTGAAGACCAGGCTGCAGCGGTTGCCTCTCTGAAGATCACAGCCGGAAGCAGTGAAATACTTCAGCTTAAGCCTGTGCTTCAGAGTGGTTCTCCTGCTGCAAAAAAAAGTGTGATAGAACTTATGGCATGGTATAAAGGACAGGAATACTTCAGTGATGTATTATCTTTTACTGACTCATCCGATGAAGGTTTGAAGAGTGTTGCTTTCAAAGCACTTGAAAGCCTTGCAGGGGAAAAGGACCAGAAGGATCTGATCATCCTCCTGCTGAAAACTGATAATGCTGAATATGTGTCTGATGTTCAGTCAGCTCTTGTCGGGGCTGCCTGCAAAACTGCAGATCTTCAGAAACGGTCATCGCTGATCCTGAAAGCATTGGAGGGCGGCGAAGGAAAAGAAAAGCTTGTCCCGGTTCTTGCAAAAACAGGAGGACGTGATGCTCTTGCTATTGTTTTGAAGGAGTTTGAAAATGGCACCCCCGGAATGAGGCAGATCTGTTTTAAAGCACTTACCTCATGGAATGATCATTCTGCTTCATCAGCGTTATATGAGATATGTGCATCTGGCAATAAGACGTATGAAGCTCTAGCATTTGAAGGTTATGTACAGCAGATAACATCGGCTTCTGTGCCAGACGAACAGAAGCTTCTTCTATTGCGTAAGATGATGCAATATGCTTTTACTCCGGAACGTAAAAATGAAATTCTTGCTCAACTGGCACAGGTTAAAACGTACCAATCGCTGTTTTTTGTTTCAGGTTATCTTGATGATCCGTCCACTTCATACACAGCTGCTATGTCCATCGCACTTCCGTCTGTCGGAGAAAAAGCCGGAATGTACGGATTAAATGTAAGGGAGATTCTTACAAAAGTTGTGGCAATACTGAAAGGACAGGAAAGTGAATATGACCGGGAGATGATAAGCAAATACCTTGAAACCCTACCTGCCGATGAGGGCTTTGTTTCGATGTTCAACGGAAAGGATCTGGATGGCTGGCAGGGACTTGTCGAGAATCCGGTTGCAAGGGCAAAGATGAAGCCAGCTGAACTTTCAGGGAAACAGGCTGAGGCTGACAAAAAGGTCCCGGGAAACTGGACCGTTAAAGATGGTTGTATCTGGTTTAATGGCAGCGGAGATAATCTGTGTTCTATAAAGGAATATGGTGATTTTGAGATGCTTGTAGACTGGAAAATATCAAAGGAAGGGGACAGCGGGATATATCTCAGGGGTTCACCGCAGGTTCAGATATGGGATACATCAAGAGTTGAATCAGGAGCTCAGGTGGGATCAGGCGGATTATATAACAACCAGGAAAATCTGTCAAAACCTCTCAAAGTTGCTGATAATCCTGTCGGGGAATGGAATACATTCAGGATCATCATGATCGGGGAAAAGGTCTCTGTATGGCTGAACGGTGTACTTGTAGTGGATGACGTGACCATGGAGAACTACTGGGACCGTAATATCCCGATCTTCCCTGTAGGAGCTATCGAGCTTCAGGCTCATGGAACTGATCTCGCCTTCAGGGATATTTATGTAAGAGAAATAAGTGATAAAGAATATAACCTTACTCCTGATGAAAGGGCTGAAGGATTTGCTGCCCTTTTCAATGGCAGAAATCTAGATAACTGGATTGGTGATAAGGTGTCATATGTTGTTGAAGATGGCATGATTGTCATCAAACCCCAGAAGGGAAGCGGAGGGAATCTCTTCACAGAAAAAGAATATGCTGATTTTATTTACAGATTTGAATTTCAGCTTACTCCGGCGGCAAATAACGGACTTGGGATACGGGCTCCACTGGAAGGCGATGCAGCCTATGCAGGTATGGAAATCCAGATACTTGATAATACTGATCCGGTATATGCTGACCTGCAGCCCTATCAGTACCATGGTTCGGTCTATGGAGTGATCCCTGCAAAACGGGATTACCTTAATCCTGTCGGCGAATGGAATTATGAAGAGGTATTCATGCAGGGAACCAGAATAAAGGTCACTCTAAACGGAACTGTAATTGTTGATGGTGATATTGCTGGACCGCGGGATTATGGAACGATGGATCACCGAGATCATCCCGGATTGAAAAACGGATCCGGACATATAGGTTTACTGGGTCATGGCTCGGTACTGAAATTCCGTAACATACGAATAAAAGATCTTAATCTAAAAGATTAACCTTTACTGATATCAATGAAATGAAAAAGTTTGCATTATTGTTTATAGTAATTCTGGTGGTTTCATCCTGTAAGAAAGTTACACCCCCGGAACTATACGGTCCGGTACCCTCTGAGAGTCAGCTGGCATGGCATGAGATGGAATTTTACATGTTTGTGCATTTCACTGTTAATACATTCACAGATAAGGAGTGGGGTTATGGCGATGAAAAAGAAGCTGTTTTCAATCCAACGGAACTCGATTGCAACCAGTGGGCAAAGGTTGCGAGTGATGCCGGAATGAAAGGCATCATAATCACTGCAAAACATCACGACGGATTCTGCCTCTGGCCCTCAAAATTAACTGAACATTCTGTTAAGAATTCGCCCTGGAAAGACGGGCAAGGTGATGTGATCATGGAGCTTCGTCAGGCATGTGATGAATATGGGTTGATGATGGGTGTTTATCTTTCCCCATGGGATCGTAACAGTTCTGTCTATGGTACTCCTGAATATCTTCCTTATTATCGCGGCCAGCTTACCGAGCTATTAACAGGCTATGGTGATATTTTTGAGGTCTGGTTCGATGGCGCCAATGGAGGTGACGGCTATTATGGCGGGGCAAAAGAGACAAGGAAAATTGATAATAAGACTTATTATGACTGGTTGTTTACGCATGTCATAGTCAAGGAGTTACAGCCTAATGCAGTAATATTCAGCGATGCAGGCCCCGATGTAAGGTGGGTTGGAAATGAAAAAGGAATGGGCAGTACAACCAACTGGTGCCTGCTTAACAAGGATGACATGTACCCGGGCGGAGATTTTGCCGGGATGCTGGGAGAAGGAAATGAGGATGGAAAATACTGGGTTCCTGCTGAGGTTGATGTCTCTATACGTCCGGGCTGGTTCTGGCACGAGTCGCAGGATTCTCTGGTAAGATCACCGGAAAACCTCCTGGAGTTGTATTATTCCTCTATCGGAAGAAACAGCAACCTTTTGCTTAATGTTCCTCCAGACAACAGAGGACTTCTGAATGAAAAGGATGTTGAATCACTGATGGCTTTCAAAGAACTGCTGGATAAGGAATTCGAAACTGATCTGGCAAAAGGCATGAAAGTAGCAGCATCAGACAGCAGGGGAAAGGATTTTAAATCATCCAATACTGTCGATGGAAACCCTGACACATACTGGACTACAAAAGATGATGTCACAACACCTGAACTCATTATCGATCTGGGCGCCGGAACTGAAGTAAACAGGATCATCCTCCAGGAATATATAAAGCTTGGACAGAGAGTCCAGGGATTTAAAGTTGAAGCTCTGGTCGATGGAGAATGGACTCAACTTGTTGAGGGTACGACAATAGGTAACAAGGTGATAAGGAAATTCCCCGTAACCGAAACCAGTAAAATCAAGGTGACTATTATGAAATCAAAAGCCTGCCCGGTAATCTCAAATATAGAACTGTACCGGGCGCCAGGAGAATGAAGGTTCGATGGTTCGATAGTTCGAAGGTACGAAGGTACGATCAAACGATCAAACGATCAAACGCTCGAACGATTTATTATTTAACCGGCACTCCTATCGTATGCCCCAGAATAATCCTCTGGTTTGACCTGAGTCCCATCTCCGGCGCCAGCTTGTCTTTCGGAACCATCCCTCTCACCACGCATCCCAGGTTGGCAGATGCACAATAGAGATAGACATTCTGGGCAATAAATCCTGTGTTGACATAAGGTGAAAGGAGCTCTGAATCCTTTATCTCATCACCTTCCTTCTTTCCGAACTTTGCCATATCGGCAACATAAATAAGATTGAGAGGAGCTGTCCCGACAAAATCCTGAGTGCCACAAAGAGCCCGGATATCCCTGTTATGTATTTGTTTCAGCGTATGTGTCTCTGCCACATAGAGATATAAGCCGGTTTGCAGTACAGCATATACATCAATTTCCTGGACATTCCTTGATGAAGGAGCTGTTCTTTTCTTTTCAGCAGGTCTGTTGTAGCCCCATGCAGCCCAGAGAAGATCAGAAAGCTGCTGGTTTGTAAGATTATCAGCAGTGAATGTCCTTATTGTCTGTCTTTCATTCAGAGCCAGCATAAGCGGTTTGCCTCCGGTCTTGTCAGGTGCGGGAAGAACTATATCCTGAGAACTGATATTCTGCAGAAATCCGAATGCGAGTAGTACAAAGGCAACGGAACTGCTTAATAATGATCTTTTCATATAATTATTTTTTATAAGTGTTAGCGATTTTTAAAGCTGCTGCGACATGTTCAGTCAGGCCTTTCCAGTCTTTCTTTGCCACAAGGTCCTTAGTTATGAGGTTAGTTCCCATCCCGACACATACTGCTCCGGCCTCAAACCACTCTTTCAGGTTTTCAGCTGTTGGTGCCACACCGCCTGTTGGCATGAGACTTGTCCAGGGACATGGTCCCTTCATGGATTTAATAAAATCAGGCCCTCCCACTGATTTGCCGGGGAAGATCTTGATTATCTCAGCACCAAGTTCTTCTGCGTAACTTATTTCTGATGCAGATCCGCACCCGGGCGACCAAAGTACTTTACGCCTGTTGCAGACCTTTGCCATATCAGGATTCAGGATCGGAGATACTATGAAATTTGCTCCAAGCTGTATATAAAGTGAAGCTGTTCCGGCATCAACAACTGATCCTGCACCCAGAACCAGATCAGGAAGTTCTTTCTCGGCCCATTTATTAAGATCACCGAAAACATCATGAGCAAAATCACCCCTGTTTGTGAATTCAAATACTTTGATCCCGCCTTCGTAGCAAGCTTTGACAACATTCCTGCATATCTCGGGATCCTTATTATAAAATATGGGAATTATGCCTGCTTCCCTCATTCTTATTGCAACATCAATTCTGTTAAACCGTGCCATGATTATTACACATTTTTACAAATGTATTAAAATTGATAAATATATTTAGTAATCTGGCTGATTAAAGAAAGGTACCAGGTACTGGGTTCTGGGTCCTGGGTCCTGGGTCCTCGGTCCTCCGCCCCATGCCAGCATGACATTCATTAAAGATACAAGCATCAAAAAAATATCCTTACAATTTGGGAATCTGATTCCAGAATTGTAAATTTGCATTATGATAAAACGAGATGCAGAACGGGAATTGAGAAACCTGGCAGGGCAATTTAAAACAGTTGCAGTTGTCGGTCCAAGACAATCAGGAAAAACTACCCTTGCAAGACATGTATTCAGGTCTAAGCCGTATGTAAATCTTGAAAATCCTGATGACAGGCAATTTGCTGCAGATGATCCGAGAGGATTTATTTCCCGGTACAGAAATGGTGCAATTATCGATGAAATCCAGAGAGTGCCTGACCTGTTTTCATATCTGCAGCAGGTTCTGGATGAGGATAAAACGAAAGGTAAGTTCATTCTTACAGGATCCAACAATTTCCTGCTGCAGGAAAGCATATCACAGAGTCTTGCAGGAAGGATAGCATATTTGTATCTGTTACCATTTACAGTTTCAGAGCTTCCGCGAAGAAGCATAAAGAGCTTGAGTGAACAAATCCTTAAAGGCTGCTATCCTCCTTTATATGATCAGGATATTTCCTTTGACAGGTGGTATCCGAATTATATCCGGACTTATGTTGAAAGGGATGTCAGACAGATAAAGAACATATCGGATCTGAATACTTTCGGACGGTTTATAAGACTATGTGCCGGAAGGACGGGTCAACTACTGAATGTCAGCAGTCTGGCGCTTGATACGGGTGCGGATAATAAGACCATTAGTTCCTGGCTGGGGATACTCGAAAATAGTTTCATCTCCTACAGGCTATATCCGCATCATCGTAATTTTAATAAACGAGTAGTTAAGATGCCAAAGCTCTATTTTTATGATTCCGGACTGGTATGTTCGCTGTTGGGTATTCATGATGAACAGCAGTTGACACTGCACCCGCTTTACGGAAATATCTTTGAAACTTTTATCGTGAGTGAGTTAAAAAAGCACTTTTTTAATAAAGGGATAAATGCTAACCTGTTCTTCTGGAGAGATAATACCGGTCATGAGATTGATGTCCTGATTGAAAAAGGAAGAATGTTATTCCCGGTTGAAATAAAATCAGGCCAAACCATTACGGGTGAGTTTTTTAAAGCGGTTGAATACTGGAAAGAACTAAGCGGAACCGGATCAGGAGCAGTAGTATATTCAGGGGACACTTCACAAATGAGAAGCAATAATACTCAGGTAGTCTCATGGAAGAAGCTGAATGCTTTTATAGTGGAGTTCTGATTTTTATTTTTTTACCCTTCGATTCACTCCGGGTCTATATTCCATTTTTATCTTTTGCCTTTTGTCTTTTATCTTTAATAGCTATCTTCGTTACTCAAAATCCTTGTATGGCCTTAAACTACATCTGGATCGCCTTCTTCCTCATTGGATTTCTTGTCGCACTTGGCAAACTAATTTTCACTGGTAATACCCAGATATTCAACGATCTGGTAAGCGCTGTTTTCGTAAATGCAAAAACCGGTTTTGAGATCTCCCTGGGTCTCACAGGAGCCCTGACACTCTGGATGGGATTGCTGAAGGTGGGAGAGAAGGGAGGAGTTGTCAGCATTCTTGGGAGGGCAATGGGCCCTCTCTTTGAGAAGATATTTCCGGGTTTGCCGAAAGGGCACCCTGCATACGGTTCAATAATGCTGAATATTGCAGCCAATATGCTAAATCTCGACAATGCTGCAACACCTGTAGGACTGAAGGCCATGAAGGAGATGCAGGAAGTGAATCCAAACAAGGAATCTGCATCAAATGCACAGATAATGTTCCTTGTCCTTAATGCTTCAGGGCTGACAATAATACCCGTGAGCGTCATTGTTTACAGAATGCAGCTGGGAGCAGCCAATCCTGCTGATATCTTTATTCCTATTCTCATTTCAACCTTCTTTGCTTTGATGACAGGACTGATAAGCGTGGCAATAATTCAGAAGATAAATCTCTTTGACAAGGTTATCGTCGCTTACCTCGGAGGACTTACTGTCATCATTGCCGGCATAATACTCTTTTTCAGCAGGCTGCCAAAGGAGCAGATATCATCAGTATCGACATTCTCAGCAAACTTCATTCTGATTCTGGTAATTGTAATATTCATTGTCCTTGCTCTTATTAAGAAGGTGAATGTTTATGATGCCTTTATTGAAGGAGCCAAAGAAGGCTTTAATATTGCAGTGAAGATAATTCCTTTCCTGGTGGCTATTCTTGTTGCCATTGGCATCTTCAGAGCATCAGGCGCCATGGACTTTATTATTTCAGGGATCACAGCATTTTTTGCCTGGCTGGGTGTGGATACAAGGTTTACCGGCGCTTTGCCTGTGGCATTCATGAAACCTCTCAGCGGCAGCGGCGCAAGAGGACTAATGGTAGATGCCATGACTACATACGGACCTGATTCATTTGTCGGAAGGCTGGCTTGTACAATGCAGGGAACAACAGATACCACCTTTTATATAGTAGCTGTATATTTTGGATCGGTGGGGATAAAAAATGCAAGGTACTCGATTGGCTGCGGGCTACTTGCCGACCTTGCAGGCTTCACGGCAGCTATTCTTGTTGCTTATCTGTTCTTCGGGTAAATATGTCAAAGAAGGATTTTTACATAAAATGAATAACCGGGAGACAGCCGAACATATTTTCCTTGCCGGGGTAAAAGGAGTGCTTCCCGGAAAGCTGATCAGCGATCTGTTTTCAGTAAAAGGATCACAGCTGAAGATAGGTTACCAGAACTATGACCTGGGAAAGATCAGCAATATATATGTTCTTGGGGCAGGCAAGGCAAGTGCCTCCATGGGCCATTATGTTGAAAATATCCTTGGAAAGAGGATTACCGGAGGGCATATCATAACAAAATATGGTTGCTACTGCAAACTCAGATATATTAAAGTCACCGAAGCCGGTCATCCTGTCAGCTTCATGGCAACAGAGGATATTTTGAATATTGCTGATAAAGCTTCTGATGATGATCTGGTTATCTGCCCTTTTTCAGGAGGAGGATCATCATTGCTGGCTGATTATCCTGAAATATCTTCTGCGGATGAAATTGCCCGTATGAATGAAATGCTTATAAATTGCGGGGCAGATACCAGTAAGATAAACACGGTTAGAAAACACTTATCAAAAGTGAAGGGAGGGCAGCTGGCCAGACGGATAAGACCGGCCTCTTTTTTAACTGTTCTCTTATCTGATGTTGTGGGCGATCCGGCGGACAGCATTGCATCAGGTCCTACTGTCCCTGATAATTCAACATTTGCAGACGCTTTAAAAATAATTGAAGATTACAACCTCAGAAGCCAAATGCCTTCAGGGCTGTTAAATTACCTGACTGAGGGTGTTCAGGGCAGGCAGCAGGAAACGCCTAAACCCGGTGATCCGTTGTTTGCCGATACCAGGACATTTTTTGCAGGTACTAACAGATTAGCACTTCAGGCTGCAAAAGCTGAAGCTGAAGATCTTGGATTTACGACTTTTATCTTGACATCTGAGTTATTCGGAGATCCTGAAGGCGCCTGTGTATGGTTCAGGGAAATGATATATAAATACAAGAACGACAATGCTTTGCAGAAGCCGGTCTGCCTGCTGTTCGGCGGCGAGATCACTGTGAAAGTTACAAGGGGAGGAATGGGAGGCAGGAACCAGCACCTGGCTCTTACAGCTGCCCTGCGTCTGGGTAATATCCCGGGAATAACTTTCCTGTCGGCAGGCACTGACGGTAATGATGGCAACACTGATATGGCAGGGGCTGTAGTTGATTCAGAGACCGTACACGATGCTCTGTCGACAAACATTGATCCGGAAAAATATTTAAAGGAGTTCGATTCTTTTCATTTCTTTAAATCTGTTGGAGGCCATATTTATACCGGACCAACTATGACCAACGTAATGGACCTGGTTGTGATAATTGTTGACTAGCCGATACATTTAATTTCTATATTTAACAACATATTTAAAAGTCTAATTTAAACAGTCTATGCCAATCCTCATTGTTATCCTGGGAATTTGTCTTCTTCTGGTACTGATCCTGCTGTTTAAATTCGATTCCTTCATATCCTTTGTAATTGTTTCCCTTTTAGTTGCCATTGCAGAAGGAATGACT
>JAPLDX010000134.1 GCA_026391215.1 Bacteroidia bacterium | reverse complement strand
AACGGAACACAGGTTCCTAATGGGATACCAATAGTTAACGGGATTGCATTAGTAAATGGTATTCCTATTGTGAATGCCACCTCCATTGTATCCGGTACTGCACTTATAAATAATTTTGAGATCGGAATAACTGACGGAATTATTGTAAGCGCAGGAGGTGTTGCCCTTCCAAACGGCATTCCTCTTGTCAATGGTCTTCCTTTAGTAAATGGGATTGCCCTGGTCAATGGGGTGGAAGTCAAGGTAATACAGGGGGTAAGTTATATTAATAATTCACCGGTAACCCAGGGGACTTACCTTGTTAATGGCATCCCTCTGGTTAATGGTATCCCAATTGTTAATTCAGCTGATATAACCTCCGGATCAGCACTTTATGCCAGTGAAACAGTTCCTGTAAGTAACGGCATTCCGATTGTAAACGGAATTCCTTTAGTCAATGGTATTCCTTTAATCAATGGCATCGGCCTTGTCAATGGTCAGGGTGAATTTGAATATGCAAATCTGGAAAACAAAAATATGATAGCCAGCGGGACGGCCCTTGTAAATTCGCTATCTCAGATAAATGGAATTCCAATTGTAAACGGCATAGCCTTAATAAATGGTCTGGAGGGAAATATTCCGTCTGAATCATTCCTGATTGCTGCCAACCATCAGAGCCCTGATGGTGTGGTTATGGATGAAGAAGGCAATGTTGTGAGCAGCGGAATACCATTGATAAACGGAGTTGCTCTTATTAACGGGCTCCCTCTTGTAAACGGTATAGCTTTGATAAACGGGATCCCAATAGTAAATGGCATCCCCATTGTAAACGGGATCCCGATAGTAAACGGACTGCCTATTGTAAATGGAGTGGCACTGGTCAACAACAATACAATCAGTCCGACAAACAACAGTGGTTCAATTCTTATTTATGATTCGGAGGATCTGACACCCGATTCGGCAAAGACCGAGTTCATCTTTAATCCTATCAGTCTTATTACCGGTACCTCTGTTGGCATTCACTGGATCGTACCTGGCACTTACCTCTCAAAGAATTTCGATGTGTCATATAACCTTGGAATTCTTCAGGTTAATCCTGCGGTCAGAAATATTATCATAAACAATGCAACCAGGTTATACGGATCTGCTGATCCTCAATTCACCTTCGAAATCCTTGAAGGAGGACTCTTCGAGGGTGATGCTATTACAGGAGAGATGTCGCGTGTGACAGGTGAATCGGCAGGAACTTATCAGATTACAGGAGGCACCCTGTCAGCAGGTTCATCATATAAACTCATTATTCAGGAAGGTGTTCTTAGAATTGAAAAAACCGGACTAAGTATTACAGCCAACGACCAGGTTATTGTTACCGGACAGCCATTGCCGGTTATTACGTTTAAATATTCCGGATTTATGTTGAATGATACTCCAGAAAGTGTTTTCGGAACAAGTAATCCGGCCTACAGGATTTTTCCTGAATACAAGGGTGCTGCAGGAACCTATCAGATCATACCCGTTCCTTCCGATAATTACTCCAATTACATGGTAACAGCAATTCCCGGGACTCTATATGTAAATCCGGCCGGTAACGGGGCAAAAGCAATAAGACCTGTTCTGGTCTGCATAGATGCGATTTACGGAAACACGTCAGGATATTCATATATTGCTCATTTCAGATATGAAAACAGAAATAACACCGATGTTTATATTCCTGTGGGAGAAAATAACCTGATAACAGGTAAAGGAAGTTTCAATGCTGCAAATCAACCGGTTCTCTTCTTATCAGGAGGCGGAACATTTGACGTACCTTTCGACGGACAAAGACTTTTATGGACTGTTAGCAGTATAGAGAACGGAAGAAAAACATCGATTGCATCTGAAGCCAGTTCTTTATCATCAAGGTGTTCAAATAAGTCTGCTGTTTCCCTGGAGTCAATGGAAGTAATTCCTGAAGAACTTGAAATTGATCTCAATCCTGTAATCTATCCGAATCCGGCTACACAAAAAATAACTGTTGAAATGACCGGTATAACAGAAGCTACCAGGATCACTTTAATGAATATGAAGGGGATTTATTATCCTTTTTCGGAACTGACACGTTACGGGAATCATATTGAGCTCGATATCAGCACATTACCCTCGGGGATGTATTTTGTGAACATTTATCTGGAGGATCAATACCGGCAGTTCAAGTTGATCAAAAAATAATTGTGAATTCTTATGTTCAAGAAAAGAGGGCATTCAAGCCCTCTTTTTGTCATCAAAAGATTTTTTGGTTAATTATTAATCAAATGCTAATTTTAAAGAACAAATAAAACTTCAAATCTCAGAGATAAGTTCTTAAAATAAACTCAGACCGGATGAAATCAAAATATCTTTTCTTTATTCTTCTGATTTTATTGATCCCCGGAGCTTGCTCCAGATCAAAAATTCTGCCTCTCGAAGGTGCATGGCAATGGATTTCAATACAGTACATAACCGGGGATACTGTAAAATGGGCAGAGACTGCAAATCTCCCGGAACAGAGCGGCATTAAAATGTGGTCGGCGGGACACTACCTTTGTTTATACCGCATCAAAGCTGACACAACATACGATTACAGTTACAGCGGGGGAACTTATAAGCTCGAAGGGAGCAGTTACGAAGAAACAGTTTTTTACCATGATATGATAAAAATCTCTGACATGGTTGGCATTAAGGAAATGATGCGGATGGAAATCCGCAATGACACGCTGATACAAACTTATCCTGTTGATGAGAACGGCAACCTGATGAAACATTATACAATCATTGAGAAATATGTGAGGCTGGATTAAGATCTTAATCACAATTTAATTATCTAAATCCGCAATAGGAAATGAAATTCTTAAAAGTACTCATAGTTATTATTCTGTCGGGACTTGGTTATTCCGGATATTCACAGAAAGTGGACCTTAAAACTATGATAGGGAATGTGAATAAGGGCAGGAATGATACAGTTGAGGTAAAATTGCTGCTCGATATTTGTGACAGCCTTTTCAGATCAAAACCTGTTGAAACCCTTCAGTATGGGACCACAGCTCTGGACCTGGCAAGAAACCTGAGATACCAGAAAGGAGAAGCCTATGCCCTTAAGTATCTGGGGCTGGGATATTTTATTCAGGGGAAATATGTGAATGCAATGAAATATTTTCAGCAAGCTCTGGAAAAGTTTGAAGCTATCGGTGATAAAAAAGGTATAGCCAATATGCTTAGCAATATCGGGGTAATCTACAACAATGAATCAAATTATGCCAAGGCACTTGAACTTTACCTGCAGTCGTTGAAAATTTCAGAAGAAATAAATGATTCTATCCGGGCAGTCACAGTATTGATAAACATAGGACTTATCTATTCAAAAAAGGAATCGACAATTGATAAAGCTGAGGAAAACTACCTAAAAGCTCTCAGGATCAGTGAGCAGATTAATTATTTAATTGGGATAGGTACTGTAACTGTAAACCTTGGTGAGCTATTCATGGTAAAAGGAGATAACAAGCGAGCACTTGTATATTTTGAAAAGTCCCTGGATGCTTTCAAAAAGGCAAAAACCGGGAATATCTCATATACTCTGATCAACATTGGAAAAATATATGCAAAGGACAAATACTATCAGAATGCTTTCAAATACCTGGAAGAAGCTCTCGCCCTTGCAGAACAGAATAATTCAAAACTGGAGATTAGTCAGGCATTCCTGGGTCTGGCAAACACGTACCTTCAGAAAGGCGATACACAAAAAGCCCTGTCTTTTTTCAAGCAGGCAGAAAAGTTAACAACTGAAATAGGAGCTTTGTCTGAACGGAAGGAAACTTATAACGGATTAGCCCGTACTTATGCAAAACGCAGGGATTTTACAAATGCATATCACTACCAGTTGCAGGAATCTGATTTGAAAGATACCTTATTTACCGAAACGAGTCAGATGCAATTAAGCCAACTTCAGCTACAATATGAAATAGAGACAATGTTAAAGGAAAATGAGGTACTGAAGCGCGATGTTAAATTGAATGAAACCAAGAACCGGGTTCAGATGCTGGCAATAGGGTTTTTATTCCTTGGATTCATTGTTGTTGCAATCTTCACAGGTCTTATCGCCAGGGCGAATAAGCAGAGAAAGATAGCAAACGCTCAATTGTTAGAGAAAAATGAACTAATTACCTCACAAGCCCAGGCAATTACAGACAGCATCATTTATGCGCAAAGGATACAGCAATCTGTCCTTCCTCCAGAAGAATTCATGCAGCAGCTGATACATGACCACTTTATATTATTCAAACCCAGAGATGTAGTCAGCGGTGATTTCTACTGGTTTGCCAAAATTGAAAAACAGCTCATCGTTACGGTTGCTGATTGCACGGGACATGGGGTACCTGGAGCATTTATGAGTATGCTTGGCATGTCGCTTCTTAAAGAAATCGTCTTGAAGGAATATATTACACAACCGGATATAATCCTGAAAAAATTAAGGAAGGAAATAATAAGGTCACTCGGACAAAAAGGTACCGTTGGGGAA
>JAPLDX010000080.1 GCA_026391215.1 Bacteroidia bacterium | reverse complement strand
AGACGGCGAAAGGATCTTCTTTAATACAACAAGAGTCACAGATCCTTCTCAACATGACTCAGCTTTCCTGGTTATCTATGTTCTAAATACAGATAAAGCATACTATAAATACCATAAGTCATTAGACAACTATTCAGGAGGAGAAGATCCGTTTTCAGAGGTTTCACCGCTATATTCAAATATTGAGGGGGGATTGGGAGTATTTGCATCATATGTAGTTGATTCTATGATCTTCAGACTTAAGTAACTCATTGACATTCTGTCATTTGTATCGCATTAACAAATGTTTAACACAACATTAACTCAGAATGCTGCAACAAAATGCGAAATTGAACGTCATTATGTTGATTGAATAAGTCTACACACAGGCCGTTCGGCCAAATTCTACGATCAGGTTTATAGTTAATCGCGGAAAGACATCACACGATGTCTTTCCTTCTTTTTATGCCTTGCTCATTGAAATCAATTTTGTACATTTCGGAAGACATAAATTTGACCTGAAAAACCAACCATGAAAAAGATCGTATTCGTTTTAATTATGGGAATCATCGGATTCTCAGGATGTAAAAAGGAAGTCAAAAGCGATAATCCGTTTTTCAATAAATGGGAAACTCCATTTGAGGTTCCTCCGTTCGATAAAATAATGGCCAAACATTATATGCCAGCTTACCTGAAAGGATTTGAGGAACAGAGGAATGAAATAAGAGCCATAATAACAAATCCGAAAGATCCCAGTTTTGACAATACTATAAAGATGCTGGCCTATAGCGGTGACCTTCTAAGTAAAGTTGGAAGGGTATTCGGAGCACTGAATTCTGCCAACACAAACGATTCGCTGCAGGCAATAAACAGGGAGCTCGCTCCACTGTCATCGAAGCACAGGGATGATATAAACCTTAATGATACTCTTTTCCAGAGGGTCAAATCTGTGTATGACAACAGGGACAAATTAAAGCTTACCGGAGAAGAGAAAAAACTCCTTGAGGATACCTACAAGGATTTTGTAAGAAGCGGGGCAGCTCTCTCTCCCGATGATAAAAATAAGCTACGTAAGATAAATGAAGAGCTTTCACTTCTGCAGGTTAAGTTTGGACAGAACCTTCTTGCCGAAACCAATGGTTTTAAACTAATCATTGATAAGAAAGAAGATCTCTCAGGTTTGCCTGAAGGTGTAATTGCCCAGGCAACTGCAATGGCAAAGTCCCTTAATATGGAAGGGAAGTGGGTATTTACGCTCCAGGTGCCAAGTATGACCCCATTCCTGCAATATTCTGACCGTCGTGACCTGAGGGAACAGCTGTTCACGGGATATTTCATGAAAGGGGATAATGACAATGAATTTGATAACAAGGAAATAATCGCCAGGATTGCCAACCTGAGAACTGAAAGAGTAAAACTTCTTGGTTATAAGACTTATGCAGATTTCGCACTCGAAAGGAACATGGCCAAAACTCCGGAAAGGGTATTTGATTTCCTTGGACAGGTATGGAATGCAGCACTACCTGTTGCCAAAGCAGAAGCTGCTGCCCAGCAGGAGCTGATAAACAAGGAAGGTGGCAAGTTTAAGCTTGAACCATGGGATTGGTGGTATTACACTGAAAAAATCAAAAAGGAAAAATATGACCTTGATGATGAGATCACACGGCCATATTTTAAAGTTGATAATGTTATGGAAGGAATGTTCTACGTCGCAAACAGGCTTTACGGACTCACCTTCACAAAAAGGAATGACATACCAAAATACCATCCTGATGTAAATACTTTCGAGGTTACCCGGGATGGAAAGCATGTGGGAATACTGATGATTGATAATTATCCGAGGCCATCAAAACGCGGAGGTGCATGGTGCGGAAGCTTCAGGAGCCAGCGGCGTGATCTTAAGGGGAAAATGGTTACCCCTATTGTGACCATGGTTACAAATTCAACACTTCCATCAGCCGACAAACCATCTTTACTGACAGCCAATGAGGCTGAAACGTTATTCCATGAATTCGGACATGCACTTGCAGGTCTTCTTTCAAACATTACCTACCCGGGCAGTTCAGTACCACGCGATTTTGTTGAATTGCCTTCTCAGATAATGGAACACTGGGTTCTGGAACCGGAGGTGCTTAAGGAATACGCAAAACACTACCAGACAGGGGAAGTTATTCCTTTAGAGATAGTTGAAAAACTCGACAAGACAAGCAAATTCAATATCGGATTCACCACCACTGAGTTCCTCGCTGCAGCACTCCTGGATATGGAATACCATTCACTGACAGGAACCACAGACCTGGATATCAGGGATTTTGAAAAGAAGACCATGGAAAAGTGGGGATTGATCCCAGAGATAAAGCCAAGATACAGATCTACATACTTCAATCATATATGGTCAGGAGGCTATTCTGCAGGGTACTACAGTTATTACTGGAGTGAGATGCTGGATGCCGACGCTTTCCAGGCATTTAAGGAGACTGGTGATATTTTTAACAAAGAGGTTGCAGGCAGATTCGAAAATGAGATACTTTCCAGGGGAGGAACCAGGGATCCGCTTGAAATGTACATTGCATTCCGAGGAAAAGAGCCGGGTATAGACGCCCTCCTGATAAACAGAGGTCTTAAATAAAAAATAAGTCAATGCTAAGCGTAGTTTAAAACTACGCTTAGCCGCCATGCTTAGCATGTTGAAATAAATCTCACAGAATAAGCTATGAAAATCAGATTGTTCCTGATATTTTTCCTGACTGTACCGATAGCTAACCAGGTTGTAGAGGGAATTACACCAAAAGCCCAAAAAGGTGTTATGGATCTCAGAGGAATGAAGGAAAACGAAATTTCATTTCTGAGGTTAAACGGGGAATGGGAGTTTTACTGGAATAAAATGCTTCATCCAAACGATTTTACTTCAGCTGACTTAACACCTGATTATTATGGCAAGGTTCCATCCTACTGGACAGATTATCCTAAGGAAGTGGTACATACTGAGAAATATGGTTATGCCACGTATCGTCTGCTGGTAATCCTGCCATCAGGTTTCAGGAAGCCGCTGGGATTTGATCTTCCGGTATTTGATTCGTCCTATGATATTTACATTAACGATAAGTATTGTGGAGGCAATGGAATACCTGGGAAATCAGCATCAGAAACAGAACCTGGCTATAGCCGGAATTTTTTCAGATATGATCCGAAATCTGATTCCCTGTCAATAGTGATAAACGTGGCCAATTTTCATCATCGCAGGGGAGGCTTCTGGCTGCCGATGAAGATGGGTACGTTTTTCGGAGTTCAGAAACGGCTTGCAAATAATTGGGCAGGTGAATGGGCAATAATCAGCATTCTTCTTGCATTCTCACTGTTTTTCTTTTTCTTTTACCTGTTGTCTCCAAAAGAAAAAGCAATGGGATTTTTCTGCATGGCATCATTCGGTTTGGCATTCAGGCCGTTATTCACTTCGCACTTTCTTATAAGCAATCTTTTTAATGTCGGATGGACATGGCTGATAAGGTTTGAATATCTGGGGCTCTATCTGATAATAATAGGCTGGGTTTGGTTCGCCTACGCTCTTTATCCTGCCAGATACTTCAGGTTTACAGGCGTTGTGATAACTATTTTCTTCACAACTGCAGCTATTCTTACGTTGTTTCTCCCTGTCAGAATATTCAGTTATATAACTTTAGTGCTCTATCCTGCAATGATGCTCCTTATGATTTATGGAATAGTTCAGAGCGCTTTGGGCATAATGAAAAAGAATCTTTTTGACATTGTTTACTTTCTGGCTTTTCTTCTGCTTGTCGGAGGAGGCATCCATGATATCAGGGTTTCTCTTGGCAGATCGGAAACAACCTTGGGTTATGTTCTGTCATACGTAGTTGTAGTTTTTATTTTAGTTCAGGCCGGACTTCTGATTTACAAATGGGTCAGATCATATTATGAAAAGGAAAAGTTGCAGAATGAGCTTGAATTCATGAACAGGAACCTTGAACTTCTTGTCAGTGAAAGAACCCAGGAACTTAAAACCCGTAACGAGGAGATAGAGAAACAAAACGTCAGGATTGCGCTTCAGAACAAACAATTATCAGAGACCATCCAGCTGAAGAACAAGATGTTTTCAGTCGTTGCACATGACCTGAGAAGTCCGGTGGTCAATATCCTTTATATGCTTAATCTGCTTAAAGAAAAGGAGTATAAGGAAAAGTATGACTCTTTCGCCAATTCAAGTATTGAGTATGCCCAGCAGGTAATTTCCCTGCTCGAGAATATGCTTGTATGGGGAAGAGGACAGGAAGATAAGATAAAATATTCACCCGAAAAACTTAACCTGGCTGATATTATCCTTACCAACCTTAGCATTTTTAAAGAGACATCGGATAAGAAAGAAATTTTAGTGAATTTCACGCAGGTTGGCAGTTCAGTAGCATTTTTTGATAAGGATCTGATGGATATCATAATAAGAAACCTGTTATCGAATGCAGTAAAATATACTCCCCGCGGAGGGAGGATCAGCATACTACTGAAAGATAAAACATCTGCAGGGAGTGGCATCCTGCTGAAAATCTGTGATAATGGCATTGGGATGACTCCTGAAAAACAGAAGTACCTGTTTACATCAGCCGAAGTTTCCAGCACTCCCGGTACTGAACAGGAAAAGGGAACGGGTCTGGGACTGAAGCTTTGCCATGAGCTTATCCTTATTATAAAAGGCACTATCACTGTTGACAGCAAGGAAGGTGAAGGAACCTGTTTCTCAATAACTCTGCCTGTATAAGACCTTTCCTATAAAAATCATTAGAAAAATGAAAAAAATCAAAATACTTTTACTGATCGCTCTGATTTCAGTAAATTATATATACGCCCAGGATGATTTTGAGACGAAGCTTCTTGCAAAGTTTCACAGCATCACCAGCGAAGAGATGATGACATGGATGGAAAAACTATGTTCACCTGAATATAATGGCAGGCTTTCGGGTACTCCGGAATATATTGCCAGTGCAGAATGGGTAGCAGAAAAACTTAAGAAGTGGGGCATTTTACCGGGCGGTGATAACGGCACATACTTTCAATGGTTTGACTCGCCCTATACTGCTGTAAATGACATTGGCAGCCTGGCCCTAAGAATCTCCCAGCCTGACAGTTCATCAATAATAAAGAATTATACCTATCCTGATGAATATTACCCGGGGATGAATTCCGGCAACGGAGAAATCACTGCTGAAGTAGTTTTTGTCGGATTTGGTGTCACTGCCCCCGAACTTGATTATGACGATTATAAAGGTATTGATGTTAAAGGAAAGATAGTGCTGGTTAACAGGGATGTACCGCATTCTAATCCCAGGGATCCTGAATACAAGAAGTGGGTGAGTTACTGCTATCACCAGTATAAGCTTGAGAATGCTGTAAAACATGGTGCTGCAGGATTTCTTTATATTGATGGAATCGGCGCCAATCCTAATATTTCATACGATCCGTCCATTATGGTATGTGGTATAGGACCCCAACCTCTGGCCGATATTTTTTCGGGACTGAATACCACCAACACCGAGGTAACTGATAAAATAAAGAAAACATTTAAACCGGCTTCCTTCAGCACCGGGAAGATAATGACAATAAAGGCTAACACCACAAGACATCCTGAAGGCAGGGGATGCAATGTCGTTGGTTATATTGAAGGCGCCGATCCCGTTCTGAAGAATGAAGCTATAATTATCGGGGGCCATCTTGATGCAGTCGGAACTGCAGGTAAAACAGTTAACGGAGCATTGGATAATGCCAGCGGGGCAGTGGATATCATGGGAGCAGCTAAAGCAATGGCTCAGTCAGGGATAAAGCTTAAGAGATCTGTAGTATTCCTCTTCATTGGAGGTGAGGAGACAGGTCTTCACGGCAGCAGACTGTACGCCAGGAAACCATTATTCCCAAAGGAAAATACAATCACATTTATTAACCTTGATATGGTCGGGAACGGAACAGGTCTGGCAGTAAATGCTTCAGCACCCTATAAGCAGCTTCTTACCTATTTTGAAGAAGCCAATACTAAGTACATCCATCGTCCTTTCCGGGGTTCGGCACCCGAGCCTTTGGATTTTTACGGACGACCTCGAAGCGATACATACAACTTCAGTTCGACAGGATACAGAACAATGTCGATATTCACTACCAGTGGCTATAAAAAGGTTTACTATCATCTTCCCGGCGATGATCCTGATGCAGTGACCATTGATATAATGGAGGATGTGGCTAAAATGATTTATGTTGCTCTCACGAATATGGCAAATGATACTGAGCTGAAATTCTGAGCAGTACGGGTTTTGAATTCTGTTATATTACTTTAAATCCCAGTTGTTCGAGTATTTTCCTTACGTGTTTGGTACCACCATTAAGCTTGACGGTATAGGCCGTGAACTCGCGCCTTATCATGTAATCGCCTCTCTGCTTTTCAAAGTCAGATGGAGAAAACCGCAGATTAATATTATCCTGGTCAATATTATATGTATGGAAGACGGCTTCACTGATGATTTCCTCATCAGTTTTTCCGATACCACTTATTGAGATCACGGGCGCATCGGGTTTTGGCACTTTAGGAGGGTACCAGTTTTTAAGAGGGAGATTGAATTGGCTGCATAATGAATTGACAATAATAGAGGTGCCATTTGCTTTGCCATCTGTTGAATAGCCGGCAATATGAGGTGTGGCAAGGAATGTTTTCGCCATGAGGTCTATATCAATATCAGGCTCATTCTCCCATACATCCAATACGGCTCCTGCCAGCTTCCCAGATCCGAGTGCTTTCTTAAGTGCACTTGTTTCTGTCACTTCACCTCGTGAAGCGTTAATAAACCAGGTTCCCTTTCTCATTTTTTTAAAGCTCTTCTCATCAAAAAGATGCCAGGTACAGTCTTCACCGACAACATTCAACGGGACATGAAGCGTCACAATATCAGATTTATAAATAACTGACCCGAGGCTCACAAATTTTTTTTCACCTTCTTTCCTCTCCCGCGGCGGATCATTAAGAAGAACATTCATCCCCAGAGCCAGGGCAAGCTTCTCAACTTTTGAACCTACATTTCCGACACCAACGATCCCAATAGTCTTGCCTTTCAGGCTGAACCGGAATTCAGCAGCGATTTTCAGGAGAGCGGCTGCCATATATTGCTGTACAGAAGATGAATTGCACCCGGGAGCATTAGTCCAGAATATTTCATTTTTCTCACAGAACTGAGTATCAATATGGTCGAAGCCTATTGTTGCAGTACCTATATATTTTACTTTGGTCCCTTTCAGGAGAGATTCGGTGCATTTTGTCCTGGTCCTTATAAGAAGCGCATCAGCATCCCTAAGTATCTTATTGGTGATCTGTCTCCCCGGCAAATAGATCACTTCAGCATAAGGTTCAAGAACATCTTTAAGAAAAGGGATTTTATCGTCTGCAATAATTTTCATCTTATCTGATATTTCCTGTGAAATTAAATAATTTTACCGAATTAGCTTAATCAAATAAATATGAAAAGCTGGCAGGCAAAAGTTTAAAAGATGAATCCCTGTAATCAGATTTAAGGATTATTCAATTATTGTCATCTCCTTCAGGAGGTAACCAGCATCCGCGTATTTATCGATAATGAACAGCGCATACCTTATATCAAGGCTTATGTTGCGGCTCTGATCAGGATTAAACGCCATGTCGCTGGCAACGCCCTCCCATGCCCTATCAAAATTGATCCCTATGAGATGGCCATCAGCATTTATAACCGGACTACCCGAATTCCCTCCTGTAGTATGATTATTGGCGATAAAACAAACAGGTACTTCTCCGTCCTGTGTATACCGTCCGTAATCTCTGTTCTTGTACAATTGTTTCAGCTTGTCAGGAACATTATAATCATATATTTCAGGATTATCCTTTTCCATAATCCCTTTCAATGTGGAGTAATGCTTAAACCATATCGCATCTGTTGAGAGATAACCCTGTACTGTACCATAGGCAATCCTCAGGGTGGAATTAGCATCAGGATAATACACCCGTTCTTTGTCAAATTCCATCTGCAGGGTCATGTAGTCCTTGTTAAGTCTCTGTATTTCAGAAGATATACGGTCAAGTTCACCTCTTACATTTGCAGTCAGAAAGTCACCTGTACTTTTGGCAAGTCTGTAAAATGGGTCTTTCTGAATCTTAGCCAGGCTTCCCTTGCTGAAACTGTTTACAAATGCGATGAATTTACCCTCGTCAGTAAATATTGTTTTCTCATAGATTTTACCGGCATACGACCGGAAGTCCCCTTTACATGCATTTTTGATTTTAATATATTCAGGAGCCTGCCATTTCAGATCAAGGTTCTCGCCATACAATGTCATAACTGCTTCGAAAAGCTTTTTATCAGTTTCTGCATTATAATTTTTAAAGAAGCCTTTGGCTGTGTTGATCAGCTCATTCCTTGCGATATCCATTTTCTCTGTACCCGGATCACTTTCATATAAACCCGCAAAAGCTACTATGTATCTTGCAAATCCTACAGCTTCTGCCCCGCTACTGAAGAAGGCATCACCGGTATAACTGCTGACCAGGCTGTAATCCTTAAGTTCGGAATACAATTCTTTATACCGGGGAAGTATATTGCCATATTTTGTTTTCCTTGTCTCATCTGCATTTACCCACTCAGTAAGTTTCTTCTCATATTCCTGTTTCTTCCCGATAGTATTCATTCTTTCAAGGCCCTGGTTCTCTCCAATCCATTTTTTCCAGCCATTGGCGATCCCTGATTTCTTAGCTGAATACTGCAATCTTATCAGGGGATCAGAATTCATTGCTGACTCCATTATCTCTATCTTTCTTGTATTGATATCAATTCTTTTCGGATTTATGTAGTTTTTAACCATATCAATATAATAAGAAGGAGCATATTCAGATGTTGATCCCGGATAGCCGAATACCATTGTAAAATCACCTTCATTAACTCCTTTAAGAGAAATAGGAAAATAATACAGAGGCCTATAGGGCTGGTTGTCCTTCGAAAATTGTGCAGGTTTGTTTTCTTTGTTTGCATATATGCGAAAGAGTGAAAAATCTCCTGTATGCCTTGGCCAGACCCAGTTATCAGTCTCTCCTCCGAATTTCCCTATTGCAGAAGGAGGTGCTCCTACAAGCCTTATATCGGTGAATGTTTCATAAATTAAAAGGAAGTACTGATTGCCCATATAAAAAGGCCTGATGCTGGAGGTAAATCCGGTACCTTCAATTGCATTTTTTCCGATCTCTTCCGTGTTCGATTCAATGGTTTGCTGTCTTTTAATTTCATCCATATTATCTGTCACGCCTTTGAGCACTTTATCAGTCACATCTTCCATCCTTTTCAGAAATGTCACGAACAATCCCGGGCAGCGCAGTTCTTCTTCATGCGACATAGCCCAGAAGCCATTGGTCAGGTAATCATTCTCGAGGGTGGAAAGGGCCTGTATACGGCCGTACCCGCAATGATGATTGGTTATAAGCAGACCATCTGCCGAGATCAGTTCCCCCGTGCAGCCTCCTCCGAATTGGACCACTGCATCCTTCATGCAGGCTTTGTTAACGCTGTAGATATCTTCAGCAGTCAGCTTAAATCCTTTTTCCTGCATCAGTTTAATATTGTATTTCTCAATAAGCATGGGGATCCACATGCCCTCGTCGGGTAATGCGGCTTTGGCAAAAAGTGCTGTAAGAACTAATACTATGATAAATAATACATTTTTCATATTCCGGTTTTTATTATTGTCAGTAAATTTACCCGACAGTGACTATTATCGTTCAATAATTAATTGACAAAATATTAAAATTCGGGATTCTGTGAAATGATTTTTTAGTTTTTTAATAAAGTCCTGTCAGATTGTACCATTAATTCCTTTTTTAGTTAAGGTTGTCTGCTATATAAGGTAAATTGATTGATATCCCGAAACATGACAAGTTGAGCAACCTTTTCAGAAGTAAATGCGTCCTTTATTTATAACGGAACCTGATATTTTCTTTTGTATTTTTTTTGTTAACTTTCGCTTTATTCAATTTGTGCTTTTCTAATTGTAAAAATATGAAAACAAGGAATTTTCTTACAACAGCAATGATTTGTTTGATTTCATGTAACCTGGCCTTTTCCCAGACAGGTGAAAGCAAATTCAAGATGATGATCTTAAATCCCACTGAGAGTAAGGTCGCTGCGTTATTTACTTCATTTGAACTAAGCAACCTTACCTTTATCGATGCAAATCAAAACCGTGAACTTGACGGCAAGGAAAATGGGACAATAAGCTTCTATGTCAAGAATACAGGAACCATTCCCCTCGATGAGCTGAATGTAAATCTGCAAACTGCCGACAGGATGCCGATACTGGGTTTAACATATGGCAATATCCAGAATATAAAAGGTCTTAACTTCGGAGATTCGGTATTAATCAGCGTTAACCTGGCCGCCGATGAAAAACTTCTGGATGGACTTGCAAAGTTTGAAATTTCTATCAAAGATACCAGAAGTGACAGCTCTAAAATTGCACAGCTTGAAATACCAACTAAGGAGATCCTTAATCCTCCTGTATTCAGATGGATTTCACCAAGTTCAGAAACCGAGGTTGCTCAATTCGGAGCTGCAGATATTTCAGGAATGGTAAAATCAAAATCAAGGATAACAGATATAAAAGTATATGTGAACGGGGAGGTACCAAATGATAATAGATCTTTTGAGGTTCTCACAGGTGATAATGCGAATGAATACAAAATAAACAGAAGTATATTTCTTAATGAGGGAGATAATATTATTAAAATCGTAGCAACTAATGCTCAGGGTGTTACAACATCAGAAGTCAGAACTATTAATTATTTCGTCCAGAAATTAGATGCAAATTATGTTGAGAAAAGGCTCGCACTTATCATCGGGAATGCTAACTATGCAGGAGGGAATACTCTGGCAAATCCTGTAAACGATGCGAAAGCAATTGCAGTGGCATTAAGAGACGTCGGTTTTACTGTAATGATGTATCTTAATTCTGACCAGAAATCCATGAAAAAAGCTATTAATGATTTTGGTGAGAAACTACAGGATTACACAGTAGGGTTATTCTATTATGCCGGACATGGAATGCAGGTAAATGGTAATAATTACCTGATTCCCATAGATGCCGTCCTGAAGGTTGAGCAGGATGTTGAATATGATTGTGTAAATTCAGGCCAGTTGCTGGGAAAGATGGAAGCAGCAGGCACTGTAACTAACATTGTTATTCTTGATGCATGCCGTGATAATCCTTTTTCACGTTCCTGGAGCAGAAGCGCAGGGTCTGCAGGTAAAGGGCTGGCATTTATGGATGCACCTTCCGGTTCAATAATAGCATATGCCACATCACCCGGGAAAACCGCTTCAGATGGAACCGGTAAAAACGGCGTTTATACTGAAGCTTTATTGCAATTCATCAAAGTTCCCAACTTATCCCTGTTGGAGTTCTTCCAGAATGTACGTGTCGAAGTTGAAAAGAAATCCAACAAGACGCAGACACCCTGGGAATCAACCTCCCTGAAGGGCAATTTCTTTTTTACAATTAAATAACTTTTAATTAAATGGATATTCTCACGCTTACCCGGAAAAAGAGATTTTATTTAATTCTCATCCTTTTCATTGGTATAATCACACAGCCTGCCTTGAGTCAGACCAAGGCAAAGATCACTAACGTTGATTTCCGCCTTGAAGGCAACAGGTATATCATTGTCAACTATAATTTAACGGGAACTCTTCCAAGAGAAGAGATGACCATTGAACTACAGTTCATAAATGAAAATAACGAGAAGATCGTTCCGAAAAGCGTGATAAATGATATCGGGAAAAAGGTATATGAAGATGGTCAGAAAGCAATTGTATGGGACTTTGTTTCTGATCTCGTAAATACTACCGGAAACTGGAAAGCTATTGTCGCTATAACTTCATCAAAAATATTGTTCAGCGGTCCGGGAAATGCATTTCTTAACATATTAATTCCAGGACTTGGAGGATATTATGTTGATCAGAAAAAAGGGCGTGCGGTATTATCTACGCTTAGCACACTGGGACTTGTAGCTTATGGAGTTGTTGAAAGAATGCAGGCAGACAAATTCTATAATGATTATAATGAAAGTACCACTCCATCCGAGATGGACGGATTATATACACAGGCCAATGATGCCAACCATAAATATTACATGGCAACCCGGGCAGCTGCCGGGATCTGGGCGCTTGATTTCATCTATGTCACTATTAAAGGTTTTCACAACAAGAAAGTAGCAAAGAATGCCTATAATGCGTATACCGGCGATGGATTTACCCTGAAGCATGCCAACAATGGATTCCAGGTCGGCTACTCGGTTACATTCTGACAATATAAGTTCCAGTATAGCAAATAAGTAAAATTAACAAGCTCCGCTCCCATGAATAAATATAAAATTGCGACAATCCTCTTATTATTACTATTCATTGTGTTTTCATGTGACCCTTATGACCTGGAAAGGACAAATACCCACGATCCTAAAAGTAAAAATTTTAAAGCATCCCTGCCAACACTGACAACCACGGCTGCATCTTCCATTACTTCCAGTTCTGCCCTCCTGGGAGGGAAGATAACTGCTGATGGCGGAGCACCAATCACTGCAAGGGGGACTGTCTGGAACACATCCACCAATCCTGTTGTAACACTTACGACAAAAACTTCCGACGGAACAGGGACAGGAACATTTATCAGCAACCTGACAGGACTTACTTCAAGTACATATTTTTATGCCCGGGCTTATGCAACCAATTCATCGGGGACTGCATACGGGAATGTTGTAACTTTTTCTACCCTTATGCAGATTACTTCTCCTGTAATCACCACAACAGCAGCTTCTTCCATAGGCCTTACGAAAGCAGTCAGCGGCGGCAATGTGACATCCGATGGCGGATCAGAAGTTACCGCACGTGGCGTCTGCTGGAGCACAACAACAAATCCTACGGTAGCTCTGGCAACTAAAACTACCGACAGTCTTGGTATAGGAATATTCACAAGTAACATTACAGGACTTACAGCAGGTGGTACCTATCATGTCAGAGCCTATGCAACAAACTCCATCGGGACATCCTATGGTTCAGATCTCACTTTTACCACACTGACTGTTGCACAGGCCCCAACGGTGACGACAACAGCAGCCACTGGTATAGCGATGACAACAGCTGTCAGCGGCGGAGATATTACTTTTGACGGAGGAGCTGATGTTACAGCAAAAGGCGTATGCTGGAGCATTGCTGCCAATCCTACCACTGCACTGGCAACAAAAACAAGTGACGGAACAGGATCAGGAAAATTTACAAGCAACATTACAGGATTGACTGCCGGCACAACTTACCATATCAGAGCATATGCTACAAACTCAGCAGGAACAACCTACGGTTCTGATCTGACATTTATTACAGGTACAACAGCCATTGCTCCCACAGTTACGACAACTGCCGTAACTGATCTCACATTGAATTCCCTGAACTCAGGAGGGAATGTATTATCTGACGGAGGAGCTGATGTGACGACAAGAGGCATTTGCTGGAGCACAACTTCTAATCCGACCATTTCAAACACCAGAACATACGATGGTTCAGGAACCGGAGTATTTACCAGCAGTATAACCGGTCTCGTAGCGAACACAACATATCACATCAGAGCATATGCCACCAATTCCGTAGGTACTTCCTATGGAGCAGATATTTCCGTGCTTACAAAAGCAACTGTATCCGTTCCTTCGGTTACGACAACTGCCCTGACATCAATAACTTCAACATCTGCTGCTTCCGGTGGTAATATTACAACCAACGGCGGAGCAGCAGTAACAGAAAGGGGAGTATGCTGGAGCACTACTGCCAACCCCACTGTTTCATTAACCACTAAAACAAGTGACGGAAGCGGATCAGGTGTATTCACAAGCACCATTAGCGGATTGCTGGGAGTTACCACATATCATGTAAGAGCATATGCGACCAACTCGGCAGGTACAGGATACGGTGCAGATCTTACCCTGACTACCGAACCGGCTGTTATTGCAACAATTACTACCACTGCAGTCACTGATAATATTGGAACTTCAGCTACCAGTGGCGGTAATATTTACTCAGATGGCGGTGCACCAGTCTCAATCAGGGGTGTCTGCTGGGGAGCAACACTTAACCCGACAACAGCAAATTCCAGGACAGAGGATGGAACCGGTTCGGGAGAGTTTACCAGCTCAATAACCGGATTGACAATAGGTACTTCATATCACTTAAGGGCTTATGCAACCAATTCAATCGGCACAGCATATGGACAGGATGTTGCATTTACAACGCCAAATATTCCGACATTAACCACATCAGCGGTTACTTCAATAACTCCTGTTTCAGCAACAAGCGGAGGTAGCATAACAGCTGACGGAGGAGCAGCAGTTTCGGAACGTGGAATATGCTGGAGCACCACCACCAATCCAACTACAGCACTAACCACCAAAGTAACATCCGGTTCCGGAACAGGTACATTCTACTGCAATCTGACAGGTTTGACTGCCAGTACGACCTACTATATAAGAGCCTATGCAATAAATTCTGCAGGAACATCTTATGGCGACAATGTAATATTTGCAACAAGTGCAGCAGTTGTTGCCACAGTTACTACTGCAGAGGTAACCGGAGTAACCCTGACCGCAGCCTCATCGGGCGGAAATGTAACTGCCACAGGAGGTGCTGCAGTAACAGCAAAAGGTGTCTGCTGGAGTACTGTGACAGGTCCTACTGTGTCACTTACGACAAAAACTGTTGATGGCTCAGGTACCGGAACATTCACAAGTGCAATGGCATCACTGACGGCTAATACCGTTTACTATCTCCGTGCTTATGCAACTAACAGTGCCGGAACAAGTTATGGCTCTGAAGTAATATTTAAAACTGCTCATTCTACCCTGACTGATATTGATGGAAATGCTTATTATGCTATAATGATCGGAACCCAGATATGGATGAGGGAGAACCTTAAAACAACGAAGTACCGGGATAATAATAATATAGTCAATGTCACAGACAATACTGCCTGGAGTGGACTCACCACCGGGGCTTATTGTTGGTATAACAACGATGCTGCGACATATAAAAATACCTACGGAGCATTGTACAACTGGTACACTATTACCGATAGCCGGGGACTCTGCCCCACGGGCTGGCATGTTCCAACCGATGC
>JAPLDX010000007.1 GCA_026391215.1 Bacteroidia bacterium | reverse complement strand
GTGATCAAATCTGTTTTTGATTTTAGAAAATCACTGGTTTATGTAACACAGGGTTTCATTGGCGGTACAACTAACGGACATTCAACGACACTTGGCAGGGAAGGATCAGATTATACGGCAGCAATCCTTGGCAATATGCTTGATGCCGAAAGTGTCACAGTATGGAAGGATGTCCCCGGCCTGCTTAATGCTGATCCGAAATGGATGGCCGGAGCTCAGAAGCTTGAGGAAATGTCGTACAGGGAAGCCGTGGAAATGACATTCTCAGGTGCAAAAGTAATCCACCCGAAGACAATCAAGCCGCTACAGAATAAAAACATCCCTCTTTATGTAAAATCGTTTCTGGCTCCGGAAGAGAAAGGAACGATGGTAATTGCGGATCCGACTATCAGGAAAGTAATACCAATCTTTATAAGAAAAGAAAACCAGATACTTATTTCATTTCTTCCACGGGATTTCTCTTTTGTTATGGGAGATAATCTTAGCCGTATCTTTCATTTATTTATGGATCATGGAGTTAAGGTAAATCTAGTCGAGGCAAGCGCCGTAAGTATTGACGTCTGCGTAGATGATGAAAAGGCCAGGCTGGATTCTCTCCTTATAAGCCTTAAAGATGAATTCTCAGCTATATATAACGAAGATGTTGAAATGCTTTCCATAAGACATTATACCCCTGAGGCAATAGCACGGATCACAACCGGAAGGGAAATACTTCTGGAGCAGAGGACAAGGAGCACTGTGAGGTTTGTAGTAAGAAAATCAGACCCCCCAACCCCCCTAAAGGGGGGCTAAAACCCAATCATAACTATCATGTAATCAGATATCTGGATTTAACCCCCCTTTAGGGGGGCTGGGGGGTTTTACCTTTCAAACATCAATCTCTGCCCCCGGTACTCCTCATTGAATACACCTTTATTATATATAGGTGTGCCGTTGACAAATGTCATCACCACTTTTGAACGGAATGTCGTGCCTTCAAACGGAGACCACCCGCACTTATATAATATGTTTTCTTTTGAAACGGTCCACGGATCATCAGGTCTGATAAGACAGAGATCTGCTTTATATCCTTCCCTGATAAATCCTCTTTCTTTTATATTGAATAGTATAGCAGGATTATGGCACATCTTTTCCACTATTTTTTCAATGCTGAATATTTTTTTATGCCACAATTCAAGCATGGCCGGCAGCGAATGCTGGACCAGCGGTCCTCCGGAAGGAGCTTTAAAATAGGTGTTCAATTTCTCTTCCTTAGTATGGGGAGCATGATCTGTCGCTATTATATCAATAAGATCTTTGCTTACTCCGTTAACCAGTGATTCCCTGTCATATTTTGTTTTTATCGCAGGATTCCATTTGATCTTTGTTCCGAGTTCATCATAATATGAGTCATCAAACCAGAGGTGATGGACACATACCTCGCTGGTTATTCTCTTCTCCTCAAGCGGCAGTTCATTGCTGAAAAGCTTCATTTCATCTGCTGTTGAAAGATGAAGAATATGAAGTCTAGTATTATGTTCCTTTGCGAGGGCTATGGCACGTGATGATGACAGGAAGCAGGCTTCCCGGCTACGGATCAGAGGGTGCATGCTGACCGGAATGTCATCGCCATATTTTTGCCGGAAGGCTTCCGAATTCTTTCTTATTGTCGGCTCGTCTTCACAGTGTGCTGCAACAGGCAGGGCTGCCCTGCTGAATAATTCGTGCAAAGTTTTCTCATTGTCTACCAGCATATTCCCTGTGGACGATCCCATGAAAAGCTTTATTCCGCATACCATGGCCGGATCGGCCTTCATTATCTCATCAAGGTTATTGTTTGTTGCTCCAATGTAGAATGAATAGTTTATGAGTGAATTTTCTGATCCTATACTGTATTTCTCATTAAGAGCTTCAATTGTGACAGTCTGCGGTATGGTATTCGGCATATCCATGAATGAGGTAATGCCTCCGGCTGCAGCAGCCCTTGTCTCACTGAAAATATCACCTTTATAGGTAAGCCCGGGTTCCCTGAAATGAACCTGGTCATCAATCACTCCGGGTATAAGCATCAATCCTGATGCATCAATTATCTGTGCTCCTGATGGTTTAATTATCTGCCCGGGGGACCCGATTGCAGAAATGAGTTCATCTTTAATTAGCAAATCGCCACGGAAGGATTCACCTTCGTTAACTATTGTGGCATTTTTTATTAAAATGTTGGACATTTTTTGAGTCTTTAACCCACCCCAACCTCCCGCTTGCGCGGGACAGGCTCTCTCCGGAGGGGATTTTTTCCCCCTCTTCCCATCATTCTCTTATGCCGTTACGCCTGTATTTTATAAACCAGCTCCTGATCTTCATCCCCAGCACACCCCACAAAGCTTCATTAAACACACCTCCTGTCATTTTTGATGAACCAAGTTTCCTGTCTGTAAAAATAATCGGGATCTCAACGATCTTATAACCCAGTTTCCAGGCGGTAAACTTCATCTCAATCTGAAAGCCATAACCAACTGATTTGATGTGATATGGTCTGATATTTTCAAGAACCTCCCTTTTATAGCATTTGAATCCTGCAGTGGTATCCATTATTTTCATACCTGTAACCATCCTGACATATATGGAAGCAAAGTACGACATAAGAACCCTTGAAAGAGGCCAGTTTACAACATTTACTCCGCTGATGTATCTTGATCCAATCGCTACGTCGGCACCTCCGTTACTACACGCATTATGCAGCCTGACAAGGTCATCCGGGTCATGTGAAAAATCAGCATCCATTTCATAGATATAGTCATAACCTTTTTCAAGAGCCCATTTGAATCCTGTCATGTATGCAGTGCCAAGCCCGAGCTTTCCTTTTCTTTCAATAATATTGAGGTTGGCAAATAAGTGTTGGAGGTTTTTTACAATATCTGCTGTGCCATCAGGAGAATTATCATCAATTATAAGAATATCGAATTGAATGTCCTGCGATAAAATAGCCCTTACAAGCGCTTCTATATTTTCGCTTTCTTTATATGTCGGTATAATAACTATATTTGACATTGCATCGATAATATTGCGAAAATAAGGAAATTCAGTTAATAAGGCATTAGAAATAAAATGAAATTAACATTAATTTGTTATTGATCCTGATGAAGAAAGCTCTTCTGATATTTCTTTTATTTCATCTTTTTTTCTATGCTGGTTTTTCCCAGGAAGTAACATGGCATACAGGCATTTTCAGTTTCTTCGATAATGTGGAATTCGGAGGATCATCTGTAAAGGTACCGCAGACAATGTCGGGCGTAATGATTGCACCCGAAGTCGGATTAAGGTGGGATTCAGTTCACAGGATAAGCGTCGGGGTAAATCTGATGCATGAATTCGGAAGCAGGACAGCAATTGAAAAATTCTATCCGACAGCATACTATGATTTATGCAGCGGACCTTTCAGATTTTTGATGGGAGCCTTCCCGCGGGACTATGTGACAGACAAGTATCCACGCCTCTTTTTCCAGGACTCGGTTTATTATTATCGCCCCAATATGGAGGGTATGTTGCTTGAGTTCCGCAAAGAACGCGGTTATTTAAATCTCTGGATTGACTGGACTGGCAGGCAGTCGGAAATTGTCAATGAAGCGTTTTTCACGGGTATAAGCGGAAGATATAACCAGGGTATTTTCTATGCAAGGCTTTTTGGATACATGTATCATTTTGCAGGTAAAAAGGATCCGGTTATAGATGAAGCGCTTCATGATAACCTGCTTTTCCATTCTTCCATTGGGATAGATCTGTCGGGTAAAACAGTTTTGGACAGGCTTGACATAAATGGGGGATGGGTGACAGGTCTGGAACGTGCCAGGGCTGACAATACCGGGTGGATGACAATGCACGGTATGCTTATAGAGACGAGGATTGAATTCAGAGGACTTGGTCTGTTCAACACTTATTACACCGGCAGGGGTCTGATGTATTTTTACGGGGACCATGACACTGATCTTTACTGGGGAGATCCAGCGTACAGGGTAAAGAATTACAACCGCACTGATATTTATGTGATTTTTTTCAGGGAGCAGAAGATTAACCTGGAGCTTACGTGGTCACTGCATTTTCTTGAAAGCACAATGTACCACGAACAGATGCTGAAAGTAAGGATAAACCTTAATAATCTGTAGATCAGCAACAAAGAAAAAATGGTATTTATGTAATCAACTTTTTTTTATTTCTTTTCTTGTCAGGAATAAATCAATTTATATCTTTGCACCCGCTTTAGGCATAAAAGTTAAAATCTTAAAATTGTTCTTTGATTATAAAGTTAAAGGTTCAAAGTTCAAACCTGGAACCTTGAATCTGGAACCTGCAACTAGAAATAGTCCCGTAGCTCAGTTGGTTAGAGCGCTACACTGATAATGTAGAGGTCCCCGGTTCAACTCCGGGCGGGACTACTTGGGGAATTAGCTCAGTTGGCCAGAGCACCTGCCTTGCACGCAGGGGGTCAAGGGTTCGACTCCCTTATTCTCCACAAAGTATTTCGGATTGCGGATTTTTAATTGCGGAATTAAATCCGAAATCTCAAATCCGAACCAAGCTTTGCGAGCTCGGCGTGACCAATTCCGAAATATGGGAAAGCACTCATTTTCAGAGCATAATGCAGATTTATTTTTAAAGCAAATAAATTAATTTAAAAATAAATCAAAAAAGTTTTGCGATGTAAATTTTTAATTCATACATTTGCACCCGCTTTTAGGCAAACAAAGTTGGTTGAAGGGAAGGATAAGAGATAGAATTCCGGCTTAGGAAAGTAGGGATTTGGAAGAGGTGGAATAAGCCGGAAAAAATATCTCAATTTTTTTGGGAAGACGGATAAAAAGTATTAACTTTAGCGTCCCAAAAGCAAAAATTTTAAAACGTTCTTTGAATATATGAAGTAGCAACCAGGCGAGATAGACATTCTCGTCTAAAAAAACTTGTTAGTATTTTTGGAATGAGACCAGGGATAGTCCTCGTAAAGAGATTTAAAATAAATTTTTACAATGAAGAGTTTGATCCTGGCTCAGGATGAACGCTAGCGGGAGGCTTAACACATGCAAGTCGAGGGGCAGCACGAGGTAGCAATCCTTTGGTGGCGACCGGCGCACGGGTGAGTAACACGTATGCAACCTACCCTGTACAGGGGGATAACCCGGAGAAATTCGGACTAAAACCCCATAAAGATATGAGAAGGCATCTTTTTATATTTAAAGTTCCGATGGTACGGGATGGGCATGCGCAACATTAGCTAGTTGGCAGGGTAACGGCCTAC
>JAPLDX010000048.1 GCA_026391215.1 Bacteroidia bacterium | reverse complement strand
AATAGACGAAGGACTAAGAAGTTCGATGTCATCATTCTGGGCTGTGACAATCGAACTGGTTATCGCAGGTGTCCTTTTCCTTCTCCTCTATGCAGTTATCGGTCTTTTCCTGGTATACTGGGAGAGAAAAGTATGTGCATTCATCCAGAACAGACTTGGTCCGAACAGACTTGGTCCGTATGGGGTTTTCCAGACAGTTGCCGACCTCATAAAACTTCTTTTCAAAGAGGTGATTCCAATCAAAAATGCGGACAGCTTTCTGTTTAACCTCGCGCCATACATAGTAATTATTGTGAATTTTATGCTTCTTGCTGCAATCCCGTTTTCTAAGGGACTGCATGCAATAGATTTTAATATAGGTGTTTTCTATGTCATCGCAGTTACCTCGATGAGTGTTATCGGGGTACTCCTGGCCGGATGGTCAAGCAACAGCAAATATTCACTTATAGGTGCAATGAGAAGCGGAGCCCAGATAGTGAGCTATGAGCTGTCTGTGGGACTTGCCCTTATAACTATGGTTGTACTGGCGGGGTCAATGCAGCTTTCAGAGATAGTTGAAGCTCAGAGAACAGGCTGGTTTATCTTCAAAGGACATATCCCGGCTCTTATCGCGTTTATAATCTATATTATTGCAGGTACGGCTGAGACAAACCGCGGGCCATTTGACCTTGCTGAAGCTGAATCGGAACTTACTGCAGGGTATCATACTGAGTACTCGGGAATGAAATTTGCATTCTTCTACCTTGCCGAATTCATCAACATGTTCATTGTGGCATCAATTGCTGCCACGGTATTTTTTGGAGGATGGATGCCATTTCATATTGGTAACTGGGACGGATTCAACAGGATAATGGATTTTATCCCGCCGTTTATATGGTACCTTGGAAAAACCTTTATTTTAATATGGATTATAATGTTGTTCAAATGGACATTCCCGCGGCTGAGAATTGATCAGCTGCTTACGCTTGAATGGAAATACCTGTTGCCTATTAATCTTGTCAATGTATTGGTCATGGCATTTATAGTCCTCATGGGGTGGCATTTTTAAAGTAAGAAATTTTAAACACATATCTCTTAATGAGAAGCATAATAAATTATCTGAAGGACATATTTCTAGGTGTCTGGTCGCTTCTGAAAGGTATGAAAGTCACGGCATCCTATTTTTTCAGCCCAGGGGCCATTGTAACAGAAAAATATCCTGAAAACCGGAAAGATCTTGTAATGCTCGAACGATCGAAAGGCGAGCTGATAATGCCTCATAATGATAATAACGAGCATCAGTGCACCGGTTGTGGAATCTGTAAGATAAATTGTCCAAACGGGACTATTGAAGTAGTTACAAAAACAATTACAACTGAAGACAGTAAAAATAAGAAGATACTTGATAAACACATTTATTGGCTAGGCAAATGTACTTTCTGCGGATTGTGCGTAAAAAACTGCCCTTCAAATGCTCTTGCCTTTTCTACGAAATTTGAACATGCTGTCTTTAACAAGACTCTTCTGACAAAAGTATTAAATCAACCTGGTTCTCAATTAACGAAAGGAGCTGACCAATGATAGCTAACCAGATAATGTTTTTTCTTTTTTCCGCTGTTATTATTGTCTTTTCAATACTGACAGTTACAAGCAGAAAAATACTGAGGGCTGCAGCTTATCTTCTCTTTGTACTGGTAGCATCTGCAGGACTGTATTTCATGCTGAATTACCAGTTTCTTGCTGCAGTACAACTTACTCTTTATGCTGGCGGTATTGTCGTGCTTATAATCTTTTCAATTCTTCTTACAAGCCAGATAAACCAGAAATTTGAGCCTGTAGAATGGAAAAAAGCATTGTTTTCTGCTCTTGCTTCAATTGCAGGAGCATTTGTTACAATAATCACGATTCTTGATTTTAAGTTTTCAGCTACAGCCGAAGCCGCTAAAGAGGTCAATATGCGCCTGGTGGGTAACTCTCTTTTGTCTGTAGGTAAAAATGGTTATATCCTGCCGTTTGAAGTGATTTCAATATTGCTTCTGGCAGCAATGGTCGCAGCAATTGTAATTGCGAAAAAAGCAGGCCCCAAAAATCCTGATCCCCAAACAACTAAACAAGAATAAAATGAATACAGGAGTACCTTTAATCTATTTTCTGATCCTTGCCGCAATAATGTTTTTTGCCGGTGTCTATGGCTTTCTTACACGAAGGAATCTTATAACAATACTTATGTCTGTTGAATTAATACTCAATTCAGTCAATATTAATTTTGTGGCTTACAACAGATACCTGTATCCACATAAACTTGAAGGGTTCTTCTTCTCTCTTTTTGTGATTGCTGTGGCTGCGTCAGAGGCTGCAGTAGCTATAGCAATAATAATTAATATTTACAGGCGGTTTACAACAATCAATGTTGAAGATGTTGATACAATGAGATATTGATATATATAATTCAACTTAGACTAGCCTTATGGTTACATTTACATATACAGTCTGGATACTTCTCATCCCATTTCTTATGTTTATCCTGCTTGGTCTGGCAGGACACAAGCTGAAACCAAAGTTATCAGGATTGCTTGGTACCTCGGGATTAGCTGTTATTACAGCGCTTTCCTACATAACGGCTTATTTATATTTCTTTCAGACAGAAAAGATCGACGGTGCTTTTCAAAAGATAATTGCGTATAATGCAACATGGCTGCAGTTAACTGATGACCTGCATATTGATATAGGTGTCCTTATTGATCCGATATCAGTAATGATGCTGATAGTAATAACCACTGTATCCTTTATGGTTCATATCTACAGTCTTGGTTATATGAAGGGAGAAAAAGGCTTTGAGCGCTACTATGCTTTCCTTTCTCTCTTCTCCTTTTCGATGCTCGGACTTGTTCTCTCCACAAACATCTTCGAGATGTATATCTTTTGGGAACTTGTCGGTATTTCATCTTATCTCCTTATCGGATTCTATTATCAGAAGCCTTCCGCAGTAAAAGCTTCAAAGAAAGCATTTATAGTCACCAGGTTTGCCGACATGGGATTTCTGATAGGTATCCTTATACTTTCTTTTAATACAAAGACTCTTGATTTCATAACGCTTACCGACCCTGCCGGACCTGCTATTGCTCAGGGAAGCGGCATCAGCTTCATGGGACTTTCGGTAATGACATGGTCGATGATATTTGTGTACATGGGCGGTGTAGGCAAATCGGCTATGTTCCCGTTCCACATCTGGCTACCCGATGCAATGGAAGGCCCAACTCCTGTTTCAGCTCTTATCCATGCTGCCACGATGGTGGTGGCAGGTGTCTACCTGGTAGCAAGGATGTTCCCGATTTATGCATTAGCAGCCCCGGCGGCTCTTGATGTTGTTGCATATGTGGGTGCATTTTCATCTCTCTTTGCAGCGGTGATCGCATGTACACAGACTGATATAAAACGTGTTCTGGCTTATTCAACAATTTCACAGATAGGTTATATGATGCTTGCCCTTGGAGTTTCAGGCTATGGCGGGCATGAAGGATTAGGGTACATGGCATCAATGTTCCATCTTTTCACACATGCAATGTTCAAAGCATTACTGTTCCTTGGTGCAGGTGCAATAATTCATGCCGTTCACAGCAATTACATGAACGATATGGGAGGATTGCGCAAATACCTGCCAATCACTCATATAACATTTCTTATTGCATGCCTGACTATCTCAGGAATACCTCCTTTCTCAGGCTTCTTCAGCAAAGATGAAATACTCGCAGCTGCTTTCAGCCATAATAAGATCCTGTTTGCTATTGAGTATGCCGTTGCAGGTATTACCGCATTTTATATGTTCAGGCTTTATTTCAATATCTTCTGGGGAGAAGATACCCGTTATGAACACACTCCTCATGAAGCTCCTGTAACAATGACCATACCGCTTATAGTACTCGCAATCGGAGCTGCAGTCTCAGGCATAATCCCTTTTAATAAGCTTGTAACATCCGATAGTAAAGCATTTGAGTCAGAGATTGAATGGGGTATTGCAGTGCCTTCTGTTCTGATCGGACTGCTGGGAATAGGAATTGCTTATATCTTTTACGGCAAAAAGAGCTCACTCCCTGACAGGCTGGCTGCTACATTTAAATACACATATAAATGGGCATATAACAAATTCTATATTGATGAAATCTATCTTTTCATTACGAAAAAGATAATCTTCAGATATATTTCAGAACCGGTCGCCTGGTTTGACAGGCATATTGTAGATGGTACTATGAATGCAATTGCCACGGTAACGCAGGCTGTCTCATTCAGGATAAGAGGCTTCCAGTCGGGCCAGCTTCAGAAATATGTTTATGTTTTTATATCAGGCGCAATACTGCTGGCAGTGATATTTATCTATCTGTGGCATTAGTAAGAAAGAACGAGTTGTAAAATATGAATATATTATCATTATTTGTTTTAATCCCGGTCCTGACGATAACCGGAATCGTGCTGATAAAGGATATGCGGCAGGTGAAAATCGTTGCCAGCATCGGCATGGGTCTGCAGTTGCTATTATCAGCACTTCTCATTTTCCTTTATGTTTCAGCCCGTCATGCCGGTGATACGGCTGAAATGCTGTTCATCAAGGATATCGTCTGGTTTAAGAGCCTCAATATTCACTACGCCGTTGGTGTGGATGGTATTTCCGTGGCAATGATCGGGCTGACATCGATAGTTGTATTTGCAGGGATCTTTGCATCCTGGGAATTGGAATTTCTTACTAAAGAATTCTTTATATCGCTGATACTTCTCGCAACAGGTGTTTTCGGTTTTTTCATTTCAATCGACCTGTTCACAATGTTCCTCTTTTATGAGCTTGCAGTCATTCCGATGTATTTGCTGATAGGGATCTGGGGAAGCGGACCCAAGGAGTATTCTGCCATGAAGCTCACCCTGATGCTTATGGGCGCTTCAGCCCTTATTCTTGTAGGGATTCTGGGAATTCATTTTAACTCGGCTCCTGACGGTGGGCAGATGTCGTTTAATATTCTTGAGATCTCCAGGATCAAAATCCCGATGAAGGCTCAGTACATATTTTTCCCGCTGACATTTGTCGGTTTTGGAGTGCTTGGTGCATTATTTCCCTTCCACACATGGTCACCCGACGGTCATTCATCAGCCCCGACTGCAGTTTCAATGCTCCATGCAGGAGTGTTAATGAAACTTGGGGGCTATGGCGCTTTCAGAGTTGCAATGTTCCTCATGCCTGAAGCTGCCCACGAACTAGCATGGATATTCATCATTCTCACTACAATAAGCGTGGTTTACGGAGCTTTTAGCGCCATAGTGCAAAAGGACCTCAAATACATCAATGCTTATTCTTCGGTGAGCCATTGCGGACTGGTGCTGTTTGCAATCCTGATGATGAACCAAACAGCAATGAACGGGGCAATTATCCAGATGATATCCCATGGACTCATGACAGCTTTATTCTTTGCCCTTATCGGGATGATTTATAGCCGGACTCATACAAGACTGATAAATGAAATGGGCGGATTGATGAAAGTAATACCTTTCCTGTCAGTTTGTTATGTAATTGCCGGACTGGCTTCTCTGGGACTTCCGGGCTTCAGCGGATTTGTTGCTGAAATGACAATATTTGCAGGGGCTTTTCAGCATCCGGATCTGTTCCACAGGATTATGACCATTATTGCAATTACTTCAATTGTGATAACAGCGGTATACATATTGAGAGTAATTGCGATACTTCTTCTGGGTCCGGCAACAAATGAGCATTATGAGCATCTGACCGATGCAAAATGGTATGAGAAGGTATCTACAATAACTCTTATAAGCTTTATTGTATTTATCGGACTGGCTCCTTTCTGGCTTTCTTCAATGATCAGAGGCAGCCTGCAGCCTATAATAAGTAAAATACTTGCATTGAATCCGTTTTAAAACCCTGAAAATGCCAAACAGTTATGACTGAATTACAAACAATTATATCGCACAAAATATTATCATGAACCTGGTAAATTTTTCATTAATGCGGCATGAGCTTCTTCTGGTAGTAGCGGCTTTACTGATTCTGATCGTGGAAATTTTCGCAAGTTCCAAAAGCAGGAAATCCATTAGTTTGTTTTCAATAGTCCTGTTTGCAGTAATCACTATAGTCGGTTTTCTGCCATCCCCGACAGGGACACTTTTCGGAGGAATGTATGAAGTGAACAATACCAGGCTGATCATGAAAAATATCCTTAATATCGGATCTTTGCTTGTTCTGATTCAATCCGTGACCTGGCTTAATAAAGATGAAAACCATGATAAGATAAGTGAATATTTTATCCTTCTTGTTTCGACGCTTATAGGTATGAATTTCATGATATCGGCAGGTCATTTTCTTATGTTCTACCTTGGTCTTGAACTGGCAACCATACCGATTGCTGCTCTTGCTGCCTACGAAAGGTACAACAACAAATCTGCTGAGGCTGGTATTAAGCTCATTCTTATTTCATCTCTTTCTTCAGGGGTGCTCCTGTACGGGCTGACGATGATTTATGGTACAACAGGAACACTCTATTTCAATGAAGTGGCACAGTTGTATGGAAACGAGAACCTTCAGATACTGGGATTTATTTTCTTCTTTTCGGGCATGGCATTTAAGATATCGATAGTACCATTCCATTTATGGACTGCAGATGTTTACGAAGGCGCTCCGGTTAATATAACATCGTATCTGTCAGTTATTTCAAAGGGCGCTGCAGTCTTTATTTTTATTATAGTTCTATTTACAGTATTCCCTTTAATTATTATCACCTGGCAGAAAATTATATATGTCAGCGCCGTATTGACAATGACTATTGGTAACCTGTTTGCTATCCGCCAGCAAAATCTAAAAAGGTTTTTGGCATTCTCTTCTATTTCACAGGCCGGGTACATCCTGGTAGGGTTGATCGGAGGGAATCAGATTGGAATGGCATCGGTGATATATTATATTCTTGTTTATATTTTCTCAAACCTTGCAGTATTTGGAGTTGTTGCAGCTATATCAAATGCAAAAGGCAAAGAAAATATTGATGAATATAACGGTCTTTACAAGACTAATCCCGGATTAAGTCTTGTTATGCTCCTGGGACTTTTCTCTCTTGGCGGAATTCCGCCTTTTGCAGGATTCTTCGGTAAGTTCTTCCTGTTTACAGCTGCAGCTCAGAATGGGTACTATATCCTGGTATTAATAGCCGTTTTGAATACAATAATATCATTATACTATTATCTTCTGGTGGTCAAAGCTATGTTCATTAACAACAATGAGGCACCGATTGAAAAGTTCAGAAGTGATTTTCCAACACGCCTTGCTCTTGGAATTTGTATCGCAGGTATTGTTATTACCGGCTTTGCCAGTATTATATTTGAAGTTATTAAAAATATGAGTTTTGGAGTTTAGTTCTTACACTGAACAAACAACTATTGAATTTGTTATTAAATTATATACTAATTGTCAGCCTGAATGATAAATATTCCTTCAACGGATAAAAAAAGGGTAGTAATTGTAGGTTGTGGTTTTGCCGGGCTGACCCTTGCAAAGAAACTGCGGAAGTCTCCTTTTCAGGTTGTCATTATTGATAAACATAACTATCACCAGTTTCAGCCTCTGTTTTACGAGATTGCATCAGCAGGGCTGGATGCAGACTCAATAACTTTTCCGATACGCAAGGTATTTCAGAAGTATGACGATTTTTATATCCGGAAAGCAGAAGTGAAAGAGGTAAATGTATCTGATAATAAGCTAATTACTTCAATCGGAGCTTTAAATTACGATTACCTGGTCCTTGCACATGGTGCAACAAACTATTTCTTTGGTTCCGATAAAATGAAGCAATATTCAAAAGGAATGAAATCCATTGCGGAAGCATTGGATCTAAGGAACACTCTTCTAATGAATTTTGAAAATGCTGTTGCTACAATTGATGAAGAAGAAAGAGACAGGCTCCTGAATATCACAATAATAGGAGGAGGCCCGTCTGGTGTTGAAATCGCCGGAGCTCTTGCTGAGATGAATAAATACGTAATTCATAAAGACTATCCCGAGCTGAAAAACAAAAAGGTGAATATTTATCTGATTGAAGGATATGAACGATTGCTAAATACAATGTCACCGGAATCATCGGGTAAAGCGAGACAATTTCTTGAAAAGAGAGGGGTCAGGGTTTTGACAAATACATTAGCGGTGGATTGTGATGAAAAAAGTGTAACTCTCAAGACGGGAGAAAAAATCAAAACCGGATTAATTCTCTGGACTGCAGGTATCTCAGGAAATAAGGTGAAAGGCTTTTCTCAGGAAAATTATGGCAAGGGCGGTCGTTTCAATGTTGACAGATTCAACAGGGTAAAAGGATACGAAAATATATTTGCAATCGGGGACATATCATTGATGACAGAAGAAAAATATCCTTCAGGTCATCCTCAGGTTGCTCAGGTTGCTATACAACAAGCCAAATTACTATCGGAGAATCTGAAGAATATGTCTGGAAGTAAGCCTCTTAAGGAATTTTTATATAAGGATCTCGGAACAATGGCAACTGTTGGCAAGAACCTTGCAGTTGTTGAGTTGCCTCATTTCCATTTTCATGGAGTGTTTGCCTGGTTTGTCTGGATGTTTATACACCTTATGAGCATAATCGGCGTCAGAAATAAGCTTTTGATATTCATCAACTGGGCCTGGAAATATTTTACTTACGATCAATCTCTTAGGTTGATACTCAGGCCAAAGGGCTGTGCTTAGTTATCTACCATAGATTTATATTTATATCTTGGTACTTATAAAACCATTCAATAATGAATCTGCCCTCTCTTTCCGATATCCAATCAGCCCACGAGCGCATCAAGCCTTATATTCATCAGACTCCGGTTTTGACTTCACAGCAATTAAATAAACTATTCAGCTGTGAATTATTCTTCAAGTGTGAAAACTTCCAGAAAGTGGGGGCATTTAAATTCAGGGGAGCAACAAATGCAGTTCTGTCTTTATCAGATCATTACAAAAAGAAGGGTGTGGTGACTCATTCATCAGGCAATCATGCAGCTGCTCTTTCACTTGCCGCATCGATGAATAACGTAAAAGCGTACATCGTAATGCCTGAAAGTGCTCCTACAGTAAAGAAAAATGCCGTTGCCGGCTATGGAGCTGAGATAACTTTCTGCAAGCCCACGCTCCAGGCACGTGAAGAGACAACAAAAATAATAATGGAAAGAACCGGCGCTGTCCTTATCCATCCTTATGATAATTTCAATGTCATCTGCGGACAGGGAACAGCTGCACTGGAATTACTGAAAGAAGCAAGCGACCTGGAAATGATCGTCGCCCCAATTGGCGGAGGAGGACTGATGAGCGGAACTTCCACGACAACTAAAGGTATAAATGATAAAATAATAGTTATCGGTGCTGAACCGCTGAATGCAAATGATGCATTTATCTCATTCACTACCGGAATTCTTACACCTTCTGTTAATCCTTTAACAATAGCTGATGGCTTGCTGACGTCACTGAGTGAGCTGACCTTTTCAATCATCAGGAAAAATGTTGATCAGATCTTTACTGCTAAAGAAGAATCAATAATAGAGTGTATGCGCCTGATATGGGAGAGGATGAAGATCATCGTTGAACCATCTTCTGCAACCACCCTGGCAATAATTAAAGAGAATCCCGATTTTTTCAAGGGCAGAAGGATTGGAATAATTGTTTCAGGAGGGAATGTTGACTTCAGGAAGCTTCCTTTCTAGTTACGTTTCCTGAAGTAAGCCACAATAGGATAATGGTCGGAATATTTCACCTTTAAGATCTCAAAATACCTGCTTTCCAATGCATTGTCATATAAAATGTAATCGATCCTGTTGGGCGGGTAGTTCCCTTTATAGGTAAAACCTGCTCCGTATCCTGAACTGACAAATGAATCGTTTAATCCTTTTTGAATTTTCCTGTATGAATAAGACAGCGGCGTATCGTTGAAATCGCCGGTAACAATAACCGGATAGGGTGAATGGTCGATCTGAGCTTTAACAACCTGTGATTGATGCGATCTCCGTACAAATCCCTGTTTCAGCCTGCCTGAAATTTTTCTTATTTCATCAAGCGTCTCTTTATCATCAGGGGAGGTCATCTCTTCAAGAAATGAACGTTCCATCTTCTTTAGCCTGAATGATTGCAGATGGTTATTGAATATCCTGAATGTATCTTTTTCAATCAATATATCAGTGAAAATTGAAAGACTCGAAGACCGGGGGTGGATTATTTCGCCTTTACTGATTATCGGGAATTTGCTGAAGGTAATAATACCATAATACCTGTTTTTGCCGCTACCTATTACTTTCAGGTGGGTGAAATATTTTTCACCAAGAGCAGCTCTGACAGAAGATTCCCGTTGAGAAGGATTCCCGTTGATGAAAAACTCCTGGAGGCAAAGAATATCAGGCTTCTGAGCCTTGAGAAAATCAATAACCTTCTTTTCAGAATCAGGATCATCATTTTCATAGTAATTAAATAACCTCAGGTTATAGCTTATTACTTTAAATGTGTCTTCCTTATTTCCTGCTTGTTTTCCGAAATTAAAATAATTTGTCAGATGGTTGAATCCGAGAGCTATTACAAAAACTGATATCAGGGCTTCATATCTCAGCAGCATCGCCCAGATAGCAATCATAATTATATTGATCATCAGGATATACGGGTAAGCAAGCCCGAAAAAAGCAAGTAAGGCAAAAGTCTCAGGATTAATAAGATAAGCCAGGTATGACAGGAGAAGTGCCAGCGCAAGCAGAACATTTACCGCCAGAAGGATTTTATGAAGGAATTTTTTCATCAGTTTTTCTTCTGACTCTCGTTGAACAGAGTATCTTTTTCCTCTTTTGTCAGGCTGTCATATCCCCCCTTTGAGATCTTATCTAGTATCATATTGATCTTTGCCTGGTGGTCGGCTTTTGTCTTATTGTAATTATAATCTGAAGCTGGTTTTTTATAAGTCACCCTGAGTTTTTTACGAGGCTTGAAAAGTGTTACAAAAAAGTCAATTATTCTGTTGAATCCTTTTCCAATATCATGTCCCTTTCTCAAATTAATTGTATAAAGGTAACCGAGAATGGCACCGCCAATATGTGCCAGTTTGCCTCCTGAATTAACCGAAAAATCCATTACGGTTGTCAGTACAAAAATTGCCAGCGCCACATACTTAATCTTTATCCTGCCCAGGAGAAACAGGTTGACAGAATAGTCAGGCACATAAGCTGCTATTGCAATGACTACCGCCATCACAGAAGCTGAAGCACCTATGGCAACTGATTCAGATACCAGTCCTGTAAACGCCGGGAAGATGTTGAAAGAAAGAATATAAACTATTGCTCCGCTGATACCTCCAAGAAGATAGACAGCTACCAGTTTCCTCTGGTCCAGGTATTCAAGAAAGATCCTGCCAAACCAGTAGAGCCACAGCATATTGAACAGGATATGCCAGATATCCTTGTGAGTAAACATGTATGTGACTAATGTCCATGGTTTTACAAGCAAGGCTTTAAGTGAGGCAGGAACAGCAAGCTGCTGCAGGGTTATTTCTGATATTGATGGATTATTAAGAAGGAAGCCTATAATAACAGCCAGCGTGACCAACAGGAACACGCCGATATTAATGTATATCAGCTTTATAAGATTGCTTCCGCTATGGAATGTTTTCTTTATGTCGTCCCAGATTCCCATCAGTAAAGGGTTTTTGTCGTCTTTTGCCAGTATTTGATGAGAATAAATCCAAAGAGCATACCTCCAAGGTGGGCAGCATGGGCAATGTTGCTTCCCGGTTGAGTAAATGCAAGGACAAGTTCAATTGCACCGTATACCAGGACAAAATATTTGGCTTTGATTGGAATAGGCGGGAAAAGCAGCATTAACTGGGTATTCGGGAAAAGCACACCAAAAGCAAGAAGCACTCCGAATATAGCCCCGGAAGCTCCCACAGTGGGAGTATTCAGCAGCAGTTGAAGGTCCTGCATTGTCTGATCAGTGAAGACTTTACCTGCTCCCAGGTAAGCTGCGCCTTCGTCAAGCACCATCTGCAATTGCTCGGGACTTATATTTTTCATAAGCTTGCTGTACTCAAAGGCAATTACTGATTCATGAACCAGTGCTGCGCCAAGTCCGCACACCATGTAATAGATTAAAAATCGTTTCGGTCCCCATACTTGCTCAAGCACCTGCCCGAAAATGTAAAGTGCATACATATTGAAGAAAAGATGCCAGATGCCTCCGTGCATAAACATATGGGTAAGTATCTGCACAGGCTTGAAACTCTCTGATTTCGGGAAATAGAGCCCCAGAATACCGTTCAGATCAATGCCCCAGACACTTTTTACGGCATAATATGCCAAAAGCATCAGCACATTGATCATTATAATGTTTTTCACAACCGGGGGTAACCCGAAAAAGCCTCTTCCGTATCTGCTCATCTGAATTTTTTGAGAAATTCCTATCTATTACATTGCCGGGACAAAACTAATATTTCTCCGGCAATCTGACAATCTGTTTCCGTTTACTATTTGAATTTTTTGTCAATGTCTTCAAGAGTAATTATGATTACAATTGATTTGCCTTTAGGTGAATAATTCGGTGCGGAACATGCAAACAGAGAGTCAAACAGGTTTTCCATCTCGCTCTGTGTCAACGACTTTCCATAAGGTATGGCAGATGCTGCTGCCATAGCCGCAGCAAGTTTTTCCCTGGCACCTGCAGCCAGATCTGACCTGGCGTTCCGGAACTCTTCTATTAATATCCCGAGCATCCCTACAGGATCGGATGAATCTGAACCAGAAGGTAGTCCCTTGACAATAATTCTATTCTTCCCTGGAAATCCGATATTGAATCCGAGAATTTTAAGATCATCCCCTATTTCCTTTAAAACAAGAATATCGGCAGGATTAAGTTCAGCACTTACCGGGAAAAGTTCTGTCTGGCTTATCGATCTGTTCTTACTGAGACATTCAAGGAATTTTTCAAAAAGTATCCTCTCATGAGCTCTCTTCTGATCAATAAGCATCAAGCCCGATTTAACAGGACAAACAATATATTTGTTCCTGATCTGGAAGAATTTTCTTCCTGTTTCATTTATTCCTGCTGTTGTTTCCGGGAGCTCCTCTCCTTTTTCAAGTGCTGAATACAGCTTCTCCCAGTTTGCAGTATTTTCCCTTTCAAATTTTTCAATTAAGCCTGTTTTATGAGAAGCCTGTTCGTCGGAATCAAACGGGTTGTAGCCAGGATTGATTTCAATTACCGGTGGTTGTGGCATTGAATCGCCCGATTTTCTGACAGGGATTTCAATCAGTGATTCATTTTCAAAATCAAGTGAAGGGACAATATTAAAACGACCGAGAGCTTCACGCACTGATGCCATGAGTATCTGCCAGATTGACCGTTCATCTTCAAATTTGATTTCTGTCTTGGTTGGGTGAATGTTAATGTCTATTGAAGCAGGATCTGCTTCTAAAAATATAAAATATGTGGGTATTGCTTCTGCAGGAAGGATATTCTGATAGGCTTCCGAGACGGCTTTATGAAAATACGGGTGTTTCATAAACCGCCTGTTTATGAAAAAAAACTGTTCTCCGTAAGTACGCCGGGCACTTTCGGGCTTACCGATAAAACCTTTTATTGAAATGAGACTGGTATCAGTCTCCAGGTTAATGAGGTCATGATTGATCTGTTTCCCGAAAACAGCTGTTATCCGCTGTCTGAAATTTCCTGTTGTAAGATTATATATTTCGCTCTCGTTATGATGAAGTGAAAACCTTATTTCAGGATGTGACATTACAACTTTCTGAAATTCATTTATAATATGCCTGAACTCAGTCATATCTGACTTAAGGAATTTGCGCCTTGCAGGTATATTATAAAACAGGTTTTTAACCGAGAAGCTTGATCCTTCGGGACAACTGCATGGTTCCTGCGCTTCAACCTTTGAACCACTGATCACAATAAGAGTTCCGGTTTCAGTGCCTTTTTTTCTTGTTCTTAATTCAACCATTGATACGGCAGCAACCGAGGCCAGAGCTTCTCCGCGGAATCCCTTTGTGCTGATTGCAAAAAGATCACTGGCTGAAGAAATCTTGGATGTTGCGTGACGCTCGAATGAAAGCCTGGCGTCAGTTTCCGACATGCCCCAGCCATCATCAATGACCTGGATCAGGGTTTTACCTGAATCTTTTATCATTACACTGATCTTCCCCGCCCCTGCATCAACGGCATTTTCCATAAGCTCCTTAACAACTGAAGCTGGTCTCTGAATGACTTCACCGGCAGCGATCTGGTTAGCGACTGAATCAGGTAAAAGCTTGATTATATCGGGCATTAAGAAGCAATTTATTTCTTCAGCAGCAAATATATGAAATATTGCAGTATCACTCTCCCCATACAATTCATGGTAAGGTTAACCGGATTGTTATCCAGATGATTATCTTTGAACAAAATCTACCTGAGATGAAAAATCTTTTTTTCTATTTTTCAGTTATCCTTTTATCCATTTTTGCCGGTTGCGCCGATAAAGCAGGCAAGGATGCTATTAAAGTAATGACACTGAATGTCAGGTTAAATACTCCTGTCGATAGTATGAATGCATGGCCGAACAGGGCGGCAATAGTCTGCAATTTCATAAAATCTGAGAAACCTGACCTGCTTGGCATGCAGGAGGTTCTTTTGAATCAGTATGAGGTTCTCGATTCGGTTCTTGCAGGTTATGCATCGATAGGTGTGGGAAGAAGCGACGGTGCAAAGGGAGGTGAAATGAATCCTGTTTTCTTCAGAAAGGACAGGTATGAAATGGCTCGATCAAAGACCTTCTGGCTCTCCGAAACACCGGAGGCTGAAGGATCGCAGGCATGGGGTGCTAATCTTCCACGGATCGTAACATGGGCAGAGCTGGTTGCCAGGAATAATCATGAACATTTATTTTTCTTCAACACACATTTTGCGCATGATTCCGATTCCGCAAGAATAATGAGCTCCAGACTTCTCCTGAACAAGGTTGATTCCATTGCATCAGGATACCCTTTCATTATCACCGGTGATTTTAACATGCTGCCTGTCAGCAAGGGATATGCAATACTTACGGGTCCGGCGGAAAGTGTACCGCTGTTGACAGATTCACATAATATTTCTGAAAAACGGCCTTTTGGTCCTGAATATACTTTTAACAACTTCAGCGATAAAGGAGGTTCAGGAAGAATCGATTATATCTTTGTACGAAACGGGATGAAAGTCCTGGATCACAGGACCTTAATTAAAAAAGAGCGTGGCGTCTACATTTCCGATCACTGGCCTGTGGAGGCGATTGTCAGCTTAAAGTAGAGTTACGGGATTTTGATAAAAGCAGGCAGTTCAAGATCGTTCTTCATTACATCGGTTATAAGCCAGCCTGAATTAAGATCGGTTCTGTTGAAATCCTTTACTTTTATATACCAGCCCGGGATATCAATAATATGATATACAACCTCTTCAACATATTCAAATTTTATTAAGCCGGCTCCGATATAAGAAAAGAATAATGTAAGATAGTCAGGTTCAAAGTTATGTGATGCATAATATTGAAGATGGTCAGTATCCTCAAGCGCCCTTTTCAGGTTTATAAAATCAGTCTCATTGCTTGAAGGCGGAATGAACCTGACCATTGAAGTATCCGTTTTAAAAACATTGAGCATATCACCTTTGGCTGAATAGAGAACCCACTTGACCATGTCATCACCCACAATTTCCTGGATAAGAAAAAGCCTTATTTTCTGAGGTTCTCCCTGAAATATTACCCTGGACCTGGCCTCTGCAATAATTCCCTGTGAATATTTATAGAGAAAGAGTTTCTTCTGAATAACGTCTCTGACAAATTCTTCCTTAATCCTGACATAATCAGCTGAATATCTTGTATCTGAAGTCTGGATGCGCGGATCTTTAAGGTCAAAGAGAAGAGGTATCATTCTTTCGCGCGGCATTTTAGCCCTAAATGCAGAATCAGCAGGATTCCCGTTAAAATCGCTTTTAAGGTTGAACCTGTCGGCAAATTCATTAAACTGCTTTATCCTTGCTATAAATATATCTTCACGCTCTTTCTGCGGATCGGAAAGATTCTGTGAAAAGAGCGGACAGCTGATAAGAAATATCAGGATTACCAGGATTGAGCCCCGGATCAGTCTTATTCTGCAGTAAAAAGCTGACATCAGGAAACGGCTGTTTTTGTTTCTGTAGCTTTGATATCGCCAAGGAATATCTTCCATCTTTTTTCCTGGAAAAAGGTATCCTCAACAATATCGATTATGATTTCCACTTCCTTTTTAGTGACATCTGTGTAAATAATATCGTCATTGCTGAAGCCTGTGAATTCCTGGATTATGGTAGCTGTTGAGTAATACTTGCCATCAGGACCTTTTGTAAATTCCCTTATATATGCAATATCGTAGAATTTAATAATGACCTTGGTAAAAGGAAGGGACTTCAGTCGGGCCAGGTATTTTTCCATCGGCCGGTTTACTTTCTGTACTGTTCCATCCGGAAGAATTGTCGTTATTTCCATTTCGGCGCCTTTGTAGAAGAGCTTTAATGCTTCTTTTTCGGCCATGTTACGCTTTTCGGCAGGTTCATCCTTGCTTCCAAGTGTGACAATATATTGCTGGAATTCTTCAACTTTCTGCTTGGTTTGTTGCTTGAATAATTCAATATCGGCAGCGCTCAGGTTAATTTCATCTGTAATTTTTGCCTGTTTGCTGGTAATGGCAGTTTTTGTCTCCTGTGCTGTGACACAGAGGCTTACAAACAATATCGCCAGTGTTATTAAGATTCTCTTAGGCATATAATCCATTGTTTTCTTTGTTACACTACAATTTGTATGCTAAACTTATTCTGAAACCAAAACTTTTGATCTTTGTTGGCATGTGATCGTGTTCTGTGCCAAAAATATCGAGGTATTTTCCTTTGTCGCTTCCAATATCCGTAAGACCTATTATAGCTTCCGGGCCAAATGTAATAGAAGAATAGTACCCGAGCGGAATATTTATACCTGCAGATGCATAGAAGGCCAGGTTGAAACCCTTTATTTTTACCGTGTTTGTTTCGTCAATATCAGGCTTGTAGTAATACCCAAAAGGAGTAAGAGTGCCTGTATTGTCCGGATCCATTATTTCCGGATCCATACGCTGAAGTACAGTAGGATTGTCAGGATAATAGCCCCAGTATTTATATTTACCTGAAGTTTTATATGAGGCTTTCTGAGGTATGGATATTTTTATTCCTCCTTCTGCAAAAAATCCGAATTTCCCCGGTTTTCCGCTTGTATAGCCAGCAAGGATCGGGAGAGTCAGATAATTGATTGTAACTGTCGAATCATAATCAGCTACAATTTTTTTGTAAAACTGGTCGGAATTGATATCAGCTGTAAGGATCTTATTCCCGAATTTACCAGACAGGTCATATTTTGCGGAATATGTGTTGAACTCCAGCCCACTACGTACAGAAATATTGTCGTTGAAATAGTAACTGACTCCAAGAGCGGTTATATAGCCTGACAGGGGTGAAGTATTCCAGGAAACCGAATCTTTGGGAAGTGTGAGGGATTCAATGTTCTTGTTAGTTATGTTTGTCAATCCGAATGAACCGATAAGTGAAATAACAAAACCTTTTCTGGTAACAGGTTTAATTACTATCTGCGGAAGTTCTCCTGCACCAGCTGCTCCGGGAGTTGCTTCATAGAAATCAACTGCGGATATATCAATACTGCTTATCCGGAAATCCGAGAATGTCTTTTCAACAGACTTAAATGAGATTTTAAAGATGAGTGCAAAAGGTTTTCTGAAAGCATCCTTGCCTTTATAGCTTCCTGAAAAGAATTTATTGGCATTGGTATAGGTAAAGAAGCTTCCGTCATCAGCTTTTATCACTTTGCCGAATTTTGCTGAATCAGCATTTATGGAGAGGTTTTTTATCCCGTTCGGATAATCGGCAATATAGCTGGTCAAATAATCTGCAACAGAAATCAGGCTTGTTTCCGGTTCTGGTGAAATATCGTTATAGACCCTGGTATCGTTGGCCGGGAAGAGTTTGAGAAAGCTCTCCTTATAGAATTCCTTGTCCTCGGCAGGCTCCTGAGGATCACCAATTAATGAAAGGAAATTTGTATAATCCTGGAGTATAGCTTTTATTTCACTCTGGATCTTGGCCAGATCCACATCATTAAGGTCTTCTGCGTTAACCTCTTTAAGCGCCTGTGAATAGTCAACCACTGTGTTTGATGCTGCGCTTCTGATTCCAACAATCCTGAAGTCGCCTAATGTTTTATTCTCCATGCTGAAAGCAATCCTGAAAGTCAGATCCTCCACGTTCTGGTTAAGTGTCTGGTTCTGAAAGTTGCCATTTATTGATTTTTTAGCGAGTATGTCGATTGAGTAGATATTGTTTTCGTGCGACATTATATTACTCACCTTCGCGTTGGTAAGGTCGAGGTTAATTGTTATGCCGTCGGGATACCAGAGTATTATACTGTTTGAATATGTTTCAGCCTCGTAAAATTCACTAAGTTTTTGGGTCTGTTTATTTGTGGGGTCCAGATCATTATAGATAAATACCTGCCTGTTTACAAAAAGCTCAAGGAAGGCTTCAGCGCTGCTTTTGGCTTTCTCGATATCACTTATAACATATTCACCCATTTGATTTATCGTTGTCTGATAATCCTCAAGCACCTTCACGGCGTTTGTATAAATTATAGACTTCTCTTTATCTGAAAATTCAACCTGAGCCTTTAATCCGGGTATGAGATTAAAAATGATAAACAGGATAAGAGGAGCTGATCGTTTCATTTATATATAATTATTCTAAAATGATCTTTTTTACTGCAAGCTTTCTGTTTAAATCAAAGATAATCAAATAATATCCTTCAGGTTGTCCTCCCAGGTTCAGTTCAGTTGAAAAATAAGCTGAACTTTTTTCGAAGATAAAGTTATATAATTCTTTCCCATCCTGATTAATAATCTTGATTAAAAGATCACCAATAATCTCATTTTCAATTTCAATGTTGATCAGTCCGGTGGTTGGATTCGGGTAAATTTTAAGTCCGGTAAAAAGATCAACATCATCTATTCCGGTGTAACCTGCGGGAACGGCCACCAAATCGCTTCTGGTAAAGCATCCCTGGATATCTGCTATACTTACCTGGTATAGTCCTACTATATTGCCGGCTACATAAAAATAGCTCTTAGCACCCTCTATCAGTTTCCCGTCACGATACCACCTGTAATCATTTGCCGTCATATTGCTGCATGCAAGATACCAGACTATCGATCCGCGGACATAGATCACCGGCTTCTCAGGACCATTCGGGAGATTGATAGTGTCAACCTTGGATTCACTCGAACACTCGCTCAGTTTCGCTTCAAGCATATAGAATCCTCCTTCGTAGAATTCAATATATGAAAGAGTATCACTATACTGCGGTTGTCCATCCTTGTACCACAGGTAACCATACTCTGCAACTTCCCGGATGGCGCTTAACCTTATAGGATTGTCTCCCGGGCAAACGTCTTTTGTATAGTTGGTTGATCTAAGAACAGGCCTTTCAGGTGTCGGTTTCACTGTAATACTGACGGGGGTAGTCCTCACTAAGCAGCCTGATGAGTTCGAGATTTCTAACTGGTATGTTCCTGAGGCAGTGACAACATAACTTTCTGCTTCAGCTCCCGGAATAAGTTCGTTTTCGTTTCTCCATTTATATGTATACCCTGCTGTTAATGGTACGCTCAGAGTAGCCGATTCCCCCTCACAGAACGACTTTTCACCTTGAAGACTGATATTGCCAGCCGTTGGCGACGGGTTGACTGTAACAGTTACTGAGTTTGTTGAAGCAACTGAACATCCGGTTGAATTCGTGACACTAAGGTTATATGTTCCGCCGTTTTTTGCTGAGAATCGACAGGAATTACTACCAACGGCGCCCCCGTTGAGCTTCCACTGATAAGTATAATTAAGTGTATTCGTTACACTTAAAATTACAGAATCGCCCTGGCAGAATGTCACAACTCCGGCTGCAGATATCAGGGGAGCTGCCGGAGCATCCTTAACTGTTATTGCAACGGCAGAAGAGGTTGTTGTACAGCTTCCTTTCGGATTAACCAACTCGACAGAATAGCTGCCGGTCAGTTTTGACATATATTTGCTTGAATCGCCGCCTGTCAGATTTGTTCCGTCTACTTTCCAGGTGTACAGGTAATCAGCATTATATGGAACTGACAGAGTAACACTGTCTCCTTTGCAGAAAGTAAGGGGTGCATTTGCTGTTACTGCGGCAACAGGATAGCTTCCGACTGAAACAATATTTGTTACGGAATCTGCACAGCCATTTGAACCAACAGCTTTCAATTTTACCGAATAATCGCCTGCATTAAGGTATCCGTGTGGAGCCGGTTGCAGATCGGTTGATGTACCTCCGTCTCCAAAATTCCAGCTCCATGAAGAAATTGTCAATCCATTGTTATTCGTTGTGTTAGTCGTAGTTACAGGTATTCCCTGGCATACAGCCGGTGCGGAAAAGCCTGTAAGCGGTTTAGGTTTAACGATAACGCTCTGTTCCAGAGAGTCTTTAATGCCGCTATTATCAGTAATTACCAGTTTTACGTTGTAATTTCCACTAATGGAATAGGTATGAACCGGATTCTGTTCAGAAGATGAGGATCCGTCCCTGAAATCCCACTTCCATTCAGCAATGCTGTCGGTGGCAACAGACTGATCAGTAAAAGTGGTTGAGAGTCCAAGGCATACTTCGTCTGCAGAATAGAACGCCTGGACATTTCTGACTTCAAAAGAATCTATCGCGGACCATGTTCCACCCATGTATCCCTGGTCAACTGCCTGGACACTCCAGTAATATTTTCCTGAAGCAAGATTTCTTATAAAATAAGTGGTATCCATATTGGCATTACCCATTTCATTTATTCTGCGATATCCGGTTATAGAATCTGTTTGAGAAGGGCAAATATTTGAACCTTTTCTTGAATTGCCAATTCGAATATTATATGTCATTGCTTTGTAGGGCGTTTCATCTTCCTTTAAAGGTGACCAGGCCAGCTTTATGCCATCAGGCTGAAATAAAACCTTATTATTCAAAATGGTACCCGGCTTAATATTTGCGGTAAAGCTGCCTGATTTCATTATAATATTATTCCTGTAGACTTTAGTAATATTAGCCGATCCAGTGTTGCCTGACATCAAAATATCGAGATCACCATCATTATCATAATCACCACAAGCGACTGAGCTTACAAAAACACCAGTAAGGAATATACTGGTTACCTCTGTAAATGAGTTATTACCGTTATTATGATAAATCTTCGAAATATTATTGCCCTGCTGTGTTCTTCCGGTCAACAGAATATCCAGATAGCCATCATTATCATAATCACCCCAGGCAACAGACCCGTAATCAACTCCCGTCAGGTTTATTCCTGTCTGTTCATTAAATTTATTATTGCGCTCATTCCGGTATATCTTGGATATTCTTCCAGCTCCAGCACCGGTCAATAAAATATCCAGATCTTCATCATTATCATAATCACCCCAGGCAATTGAACTCAGATAGACTCTGGCAAGCTGGATATCGGATTGTTCAATAAAACTATTCTTGCCATCATTGCGATATAATTTTGTAAACTTTGAAGAAGAATTAGTACCAGTTAAAAGAATATCCAGATCACCATCATTATCATAATCACCCCAGACTGAAGAACTATACCAAACTCCTTCAAGAGCAATATCTTCCTGAGGTTGGAAGTTATTATCGCCGTCATTGTGATATATTATCGAAGCAGGATTAAAATCCGGGTAGGTTCCAGATGTACCGGTAATTAAAAAATCCATATTCCCATCAGTATCATAATCACACCAGCTAAATGAATATGCGTCTTTGATAGGAGTCGTTAATTCCGGGATTTCGGAAAAGATACTGTTATTATTCAAAAATATTTTTAAACCCAGATCTACTGGTACAAAAATATCTAGATCTCCATCGTTGTCAAAATCGCTCCATGTTGCAAAAGCACTATTTGGAAAGGTGACGCCGCTTAGTTGAGTAAAAGAATTATCACCATTATTATGATATACCTTTGAAGGATAGCCGGAAAGCAATATATCTAACAGTCCATCATTATCATAATCACCCCAGGCAACATGATAAGATTCTGAAAGGCTTATGTCCGTTTGTTCAGAAAAAATGCCTGTGGAAAAGATACCGGGATTTGCTGCTCCTGAACATCTATAATATTTCTCATTGCCTGTCATTCCGATATATTCAATGACATTGAAGGAATAAGCAACACCTGGAGATAAGCCATAAACTGTTGTACTGTCTGCTCTTCCATTAAAGACGCAATACCATCCCGAATTTGAAATCTGGTCACCATATCCGAAGATAGGATCATCTGAGTATGTTTTATTGTTAACAGGTAATGCAATTCCGGATGTGCCTTGTTTACAGAATACTATCCTATGTGATCCATTTCCGTTCTTCCACTTAACTTTTATACCAGAGCTATTATTGCTTAAAAGCTCCCCTTCTAGCCTGCTCGACTGGATACTGTCAATAGTAAAACTATTTTCCGGTGCAAAAGAACTGCTATAAAAACCGTTATCAATTGCCTGAACTGTCCAGTAATAAGTTTTTGGCAGGAGGTTTCTCAAAATATAAAATGTGTCAAGGAAACAGTTTCCGTAAGATGCCAATCGGTGAAAACCTATGACAGATGACATAGCAGTTTTTATTTGTTCTCCCCCGGAGGTTGTTCCGACCAGAAGATTATAGGATAATCCTTTGGGGGGAGTTTCATCAGTTGTAACAGGATTCCAGGAGAGTATAGTACTATATGTATCCTTTGTAACTTTCAATCCCATAGGAGATTGAGGTCGAGTATTTTTGACTATAAGGTCATTAAGGAAAATAAATGACTTTGAAATGCCTGAAGTGGTTGTGCCTGTAACCAGAAAATCCAGATCGTTGTCATTGTCGCAATCTGCCCATGCGGCAGCAGAATAACTTAAGTCAGGCAGGCTGATATTATCTTGCACTGAAAAAGTATTATCCCTGTTGTTTAAATATATTTTAGTCATGGGAATGTACCAGTTATCTCCCGACATTAAAATATCCAAATACCCATCACTATTATAATCACCCCAGACTATGGAACAATCCTGAAGCACTGGTAAAACTATATCGTTCTGCTCAGAAAAAACATTATTTCCAAGATTGCGGTATACTTTTGTTCGCACTCCGTATGCACCATTATATCCTGCTATTATTACATCAATTCTTCCATCATTGTCATAATCACCCCAGTCAACAGAACCATTTTGAATGGCAAATAGATTTATATCTGTTTGTTCAGTAAATGTAAAATCTGAATTATTATGGTATATTTTTGAAAAATTGGCACTTGAAATAAATATATCAATATAACTATCATTATTATAATCAACACATTTAATTATCCCGCTGGAGGAGCCAGAAATATCAATTCCGGGTTGTTCAGTAAAGCTGTTATCTCCATTATTCCGATATATTTTTGTCACCTCAGTTGTGCCGGACATACCACTAAGTATAACATCAAGATCACCATCGTTATCTAAATCGCCCCAATCGGCAGAGCTTGATGTAAGTCCGATAAATCCGGCAGATGGCATTTCAGTAAAAGTAGTACCACCGTTATTCCTGTATATTTTTGAAAATCCATACCCGGAAATCAGTATATCAAGATACCCATCATTATTGTAATCTCCCCATTTCACAACACCATGATATGTAGCTGGAGGGCTAATTCCAGTTTGTTCGGAAAAGGTTTTGTCCCCATTATTCATGTAAATTTTCGTTTCACTATAACCAGCAATAATAAGATCAAGATATCCATCATTGTTATAATCTCCCCACTGTTCGGAACTCCAAATATCACCATAAAGATTTAAACCAGTTTGTTCTGTAAAAACAGATGTCCTGGCAGTTACAGGATTTCCCTGCCCGGAATTATTGTAAAACAGGGGTCCGGTGTTATACTCAAATACCTGAAAAATATAATCAGTTAAGCCTTCAAGATCTGTTACAGTAACAGTCATGTCTGTACCATTGTAGACGCAGAACCATCCTGTGGAGCCAATTTGAGTACCAAGCCCAAAATGTGAATTAGCTATGTAGGAAGTATTATTCTGAGGAGATGCGTAGCCAAGGTTATCTTTTTTAGCAAATACCATACAACCATTTCCATTCCCGCGTTGCCACCGAAGATCAACAGCCGATCCCTGGATCCTTTCCGTTATGACTTTATAAGCTTGTAAAGAAGCCGAAAATGTAAAGAGCTGATCGCTTGCAAATGGCCCGGCTGAATATCCATTATCAATAGCCTGGACACTCCAGTAATATGTATTTTTCTTAAGATGTTTTAAAATAAATATTGTGTCAGAGAATGTATTGCCATATCCAGTTAAGAGTCTGTACCCTGATCCATTCACCATAGGCGAAACAATATTACCAGCACCAGGAGAAAATCCAATTCTGATATTGAAGCTCATCCCCCTGGCTGGTGTTGAATCACCCTGAACTCTATTCCATTTTAATACTACGGAGGAATCATTCACAGAGCTCAATAATCCTCCAACTGATAATGGTGCATTATTTGAAACAGTAGTATTGTTCTTAAATATTTTGGTTATCCTGGTATTACTGGAATTAATGCCTGACAACATTAGATCAAGTCTCCCATCTTTGTCCAGATCTGCCCATATTACTGAGCCTTTATAAACACCTGGTAAGCTGGTGCCTGAAAGTTCGGTAAATGTATCATTGCCATTGTTATGATAAATCTTCGTAATTGCTCCTGAATAAGAACTATTTGTGGAGCCGGTTATAACAAAATCGGAATGACCATCGTTATCATAGTCACCCCAACTAGCTGAACTATAACGCAATCCCGGGAGTGTTATATTAGATTGTTGAGTAAAAATACAATTCCCATCATTCCTGTATATTCTTGTAAGACCTAAACCCGATATCAAAAAATCCGGGTCTCCGTCATTATCATAGTCACACCATTCAACTGATCCATCAGCCATACCAGGTATGTTTGTGTTTATTATAGTAGTAAAAGTACCGTTACCATTATTATGATAGAATTTTGAGATTATACCCTGACTACTTGATCCTGAAATAAAAATATCCAGATATCCGTCAGTGTCGAAATCAACCCATTTTGTTATCCCACGTTGTACACTTTGAATAATTATCCCCGTTTCTTCAGAAAACGTATCATCTCCATTATTGTGATATATTTTTGTAACTGCTACATCTGATCCAGTGGCACCTGAGATTAAAATATCTGAATAGCCATCGTTATCATAATCGCCCCAGTCAGTAAAGCTATAGTAGAGTGGAGTAATATTTATACCTGAAAGTGAAGTAAACGTATTTGATCCATCATTGCGATAAATTTTTGAAATCAGATCTGCTGAGGAAATTGATATATTTATTGAACCGGTAAGGAGTATATCTAAGTCTCCATCATTATCATAGTCCCTCCAGCATGCAGATCCATAAAACACCCCCGGGAAATAAACACTTGAGAGTTCTGTAAATGTACTGTTACCATTATTGATGTAGATTTTAGACAAGAGTGAAGAACCTGCAGAACCCGTAATAAAAAAATCCAGGTTACCATCTTTGTCAATGTCACCTGGTGATATCGAACTATAGTTTACACCAGGAATTGTTGTCCCGGTCAGTTCTGTGAATGTTTGCGGAAATAGAGTCAGGTTACTAAATAATAAAATCCACAATAAACCCTGTTTTTTCAGAAAAAATCCATTCATCCCGATCAGGTCTAAAGAAATGTTAACAAAATTTACTATAATTTTCGACCGAAAACAAGAATTCTTCGACTTATTTGACTAAAGCAGAGAAAGTTGGGACGAAAAAACGGCACAAGGCACACGATACAAGGGTATAAAACATCATGTGCCGTTCGCCGTGGACCGTGCACCTTTATTCTAAGACTATCTTCCTTACCGCAGAATAATCCTCCAGGATGAATGTAATAAAATAGATCCCTTCCGCCTTATCGCTGAGATCAATTTCGCCCGAGAAATGCTCTGTCGCTTTCCCGAACTTGCTGCTGTATATCTCCTTACCCCCAATTGTCAGTATTTTAATATTCAGGTCTCCAAACAACTGGTTCTCAAAATCAATCGTAACTAATCCTGAAGTGGGATTGGGGTAAAGAGTGAGTCCGGCAAACGGATCTATTTCCTCAATTCCGGTATAACCAGTCGGTATTCCCACTGTATCACTTGCAGTAAAGCACTGACCATTATCAGAAATGCTTACATAATATCTTCCGACTTTCCGGTTAGCGATGTAAAGAAAACTACTTGCACCCTGGATAAGTTCCCTGTTGCAATACCAATGGTAATAGTTTGCACTGTCGTTGCTGCAGGCAAGGTACCATACAACCGGACCCTTTGAAAACATCTGCGGTTTCGAAAGAGCATCAGCAACGTTAATCGCTTTAACAGTGGATCTGCTGCATCCGTGATCAGTAATGGAAGTGAGAGATACCGGGTATTCACCGGAATTTATATAAACATGCGATCCCGGATTTCTTACTGTATCAGTAAGCCCGTCTCCGAATTCCCATCCCCAAACAGTGATATTGATACCTTGTGTAACAGTCAGGTTTACAATGGTAATTTCAGCATCCTCACATATACCTTCCGTTGAAAAATCAGGTGCCGGAGTCGGATTTACCATAACGGGCTTTATCAGGGTATCAATATCAGTCACTGAAGTTACAATCAGTTTTACATTATGTATCCCTGAAGTGCTGAAAGTATGATTTGGTTCTTTTTCAACGGAAGTTGTACCGTCTCCAAAATCCCATGCATAACTTTGAATTGTTTCTTTATAGGCGGTCGACTGGTTAGTGAAATTCGTTGGAGATCCCTGGCATACTGTTCCTGCGTTGAAGAAAGCCTGGACATTCTTTGCATTAAGCATCCCTCCGTCAGCCCAGTATCCTCCCCTGTAACCCTGGTCAACAGCCTGGACCTTCCAGTCATATTTCCCCGGTGTGAGATTCTTTATAAGATAAGTCGTGTCTGTCTGGGCATTCCCCATCGATACTATCCGGCGGAATCCCGTGACACTGTCGGATTGCGCTGAGAAGGTCAGATATCCTTCTTCACGCGATTTGACATATATATTATAGGTTAATGACTTATAAGGTGTTTCATCAGTTTTTACCGGTGACCATGAAAGCTTCATACCCTCAGGCAGACGTACAGAAGCAAGGTTTGCCGGTGGAGCTGGCTTTCTGTTGGCTCCGTAATCCCCTGCCTTCATTATTGCATTGTTCCTGTAGATCTTTGATACTACTGTTGAACCGGTACTCTGTCCTGTCATTAATATATCAAGGTCCCCGTCGTTATCATAATCACCCCATGCCACAGAGCAGTAGCCGACACCTGTAAATGAAGTGCCGGGCACTTCCGTAAATGTGTTATTGCTGTTGTTTCTGTATATCTTTGAGGTGAATCCTCCTGATACAAGACGGCCGGACAATAAAATATCCAGATCACCGTCATTGTCGAAATCACCCCATGCTGTCGAACTGTTAGCCACACCCTCGAGCTTTATTCCTGACTGATAAGTAAATACATTATTACCATCGTTCCTGTATATTCTTGATATATAAAGCATTGTGCCATCATTATTATATCCTGTTAGCAGTAAATCAAGATCGTCATCATTGTCGTAATCGCCCCATACAACAGAACTGTTCATTACACCCGGCAGGCTGATTCCTGACTGCACGGTAAATGTGCTGTCGCCGTTATTCGCATAGATAACCGAAACAGATTGCTGTGTTCCATAGCTGTTATTGCCTGTAAGCAGAAAATCTATATCACCGTCATTATCATAATCTCCCCAGGCAGATGAACCTTTTGAAACGCGTTCCAGGCTTATGTCAACCTGTTCAGTGAAAGTACTATTTCCATTGTTCCTGTAGATCTTTGATATAAGGTTTGATCCGGCGCCCTGACCGGTAAGGAGAATGTCAAGATAGCCATCCTTGTTGAAATCACTCCAGCTGGCGGAAGAGTAGCTTGTTCCGATCAGGCTGATACCTGCCTGCTCGGTGAAGGTATTGTTGCCATTGTTCCTGTATATTTTTGAAACAGGGAATGAGCCGCTGGTCATACCTGTAAGCAGGATGTCCAGGTCATTGTCATTATCATAATCGCCAAACGCAACTGAGCCATTCTGAACGCCAAAGAGATTAATGCCTGTCTGCTCTGTAAACGAATTGTTGCCGTTATTGCGGTAGATCTTTGAAATAGCAGCTGATCCTGATTCAAGTGTATTATAACCGGTCAGCAAAATATCAAGGTCGCCATCGTTGTCATAGTCACCCCAGACAACTGAGCTGTTATATACCTTATCTAGAGCGATATCTGATTGTTCTGAGAATAATCCGGATGAGAAAATGCCTGGATTATTTTCGCCTGATAGCCTGTAGTATAATTCACTTCCTGTAGATCCAATATATTCTATGACCTGGAAAGAATATGCCACTCCCTGTGACAGACCGCTTACTACCGTACTGTCACCTCTGCCATTAAAGATACAATACCAGCCGGTATTGTCTATCTGATCGCCATATCCGAATACGGGATCTGCGCCATAGGTTATATTATGTGCAGGCACTGCGGTCCCTGTTGATCCCTGTTTGCAAAACATAACTCTTCGTTCCCCGTTGCCGTTTGTCCATTTTATTGAAAGAGCGTTGCTACTGTTTGCAACCAGCTTGCCTTCCAGATTGCTCGCCTGAATGCTGTCGATGGTAAAGCTTGCCTCAGCTGCAAATGTTCCTCCGGCAAATACATTGTCGACCGCCTGAACACTCCAGTAATAGGTTCCTGGCCGCAGGTTCTGGATTATTCCAAAGGTATCGAGCTGGGCATTCCCCATTGCAGTTATTCTTCGTATTCCTGCGGTCGATGCCATCGGAGCCATTACCTGTCTGCCGGCAGAAGTTGTTCCTATCCTGATATTATATGTCAGTCCTTCCGGAGCCGTTTCATCATTTTTCACAGGATCCCAGGAGAGTATTGTATTGTGTACACCAATCACTGAGGTTAATCTTTCAGGTGCCTGGGGCCTGACATTATACTTCGCTATTTCGTTCCTGAAAATCTTTGTTATTCGTGAAGCACCCTGTTCCCCTGTAAGGATAATATCCAGGTCCCCGTCGTTATCATAATCTCCCCATGCTGCTGAGCTGTATCTTATTCCGGGCAGGTTGAAATTTGATTGATCCTTGAAGGTGCCGTTACCGTTATTGGTGTAAATTCTGCAGATACGTCCGGAGGATGTCTCTCCTGTCAGAAGGATATCAGGATCGCCATCATTGTCGTAATCGCCCCATATTGTTTCACTGGCCCCGATAACTGAGTTGTCGGCGACTGATGATCCGGCAATTCCTGTCAGGTTTATATCCGCGATGGTGAAGGCGTCGTTGTTATTATTGTAAACCCGTGATACCGGAACATTACCGGTAATATCATAGCCTGTAAGCAGGATATCGGGATCCCCGTCGCCATCATAATCGCCCCAGGCTGCAGAGCTCTTTGAAACAGCTGTCAGATCAATGCCCTGCTGTTCAATAAATTCCATTAAAAATGGGTTACCACTGTTTCGGTAAATCCTGGACAATCCCGATCCGGTCATCAAAATATCCGTAAAGCCGTCATTATTGTAATCAGCACATACAACAGAACCATTTGTCACTCCCGGAAGATTGATACCCTGCTGCTCCCTGAACTTATTATTGCCCAGGTTAATGTAGATCTTCGAAATTTCTCCTGATGCTGAAGTTCCTGCAATTACAATATCAAGCTTCCCGTCGTTATTTAAGTCTGCCCAGTCTGCAGAGCTTTCCCTTACGCCGGTAATGCTAATCTCAGTCTGTTCTGAAAAGCTGTTATTGCCATTGTTCCTGAATATCTTTGAAACAGGTGCATTGTTTATATCGAGACCGCTCAGCAGTATATCAAGATAACCATCATTATTATAATCTCCCCAGGCTCCCGCACTGTTCATCACACCAGGAAGGCTTATGACAACCTGGTCTGAGAAAGTATTGTTCCCATTGTTCCGGTATATTTTTGTTACAGCACCCGTATAACTGCCATTTGTCGTACCCGTTAACAGAATATCCTGATAACCGCTGTTGTCGTAATCTCCCCAGGCAACCGAACCATATGTTACTCCGGCAAGACTTATAGTTGTCTGCTCTGAGAATATGCTTGTCTGCACAATAACAGGATTGGACTGTCCTGTCTGTGTGAAGTATACCGGACCCGGATCGTATTCTATTACCTGGAATGTATAGTCTGTCAGAAGCTCCAGTCCGGTTACCTTAACCTTATTTCCTGTTCCGCTGTAAATGCAGTACCAACCTGAGGCGTCAATCTCGGTTCCGGCACTGAAGTTATTGTCATCCGTATAATCTGTATTATTAACCGGAGCAGCTGTACCGGTGGAACCTTTTCTTGCAAAAACAACACAGGCAGATCCATTTCCCCTGTTCCAGTGAAGTGTTATCCCTGAAACAAGAATGCTGTCGGCAAAAAGGCGGGAAGCCTGCACCGGCGTTGAGAAGACATATGACTGTTCTGCAGCAAAGGTACCTGGAGCAAAGCCATTATCGATAGCCTGAACGCTCCAGTAATAAGTTGCTCTCTGAGGATATTTCAGAACAAACATTGTATCGGACTGGGCATTGCCCAAACCAGTTATAAGCCTTGACCCTGAGGTCAATGCCATTGTCGAAACCACATTGCTTATTCCCGGCGAGGTACCAATACGCACGTTGTAGCTCATTCCTTTTGCAGGTGTGGCATCGCCCGGCACCCTGTTCCATCTCAGGATCAGGGATGTTTCATTGCTTGTCGTTATGAGACCTGCCGGCGCTAATGGTGCGTTGTTGGATGCCGAAGACATGTTCCTGTAAACCCTGGTTACCGATCCGTAATCAGGATTATAACCTGCAAGGAAAATATCCAGCCTGCCGTCCTTATCGTAGTCTCCCCATTCAGCTGAGCTGTTATAAACACTCAGGAGGTTTATATTGGTCTGTGCAGTAAAAGTATTATTGCCATTGTTCCGGTAGACCTTTGAAACATAATCGCTCTCAATTGTGCCTGAGTTTCCTGTCAGAAGAATATCTGATAAGCCGTCGTTATCGTAGTCGCCCCATGCTGCGCAACCCTTGTGAACTCCTTTAAGCTCAATGCCGGTCTGCTCTGTAAAGGTATTGTCTCCGTTGTTGCGGTATACTTTTGAGACATATTCAATAAAGCTTGTGCCCGATTGTCCGGTTATCAGGATATCAAGATCTCCGTCATTATCATAATCGCCCCAGTCAACAGAGCTCCTGGCAACACCGCTGATATTAACGGCTGTCTGTTCTGTAAATGAGTTATCTCCATTGTTTCGGTAGAGACCTGTAACAGGAATATTATTGCTGTTAAATCCTGTCAGGAGAATATCGAGATTAGCATCATTATTATAATCACCCCATATGCAGGAGCCTGAATATACTCCCTGAAGGATAATACCTGTTTGCCCTGTAAAAGTATAGTCTCCGTTATTGCGGTAAATTGAAGAAATAATATCGTTGGCAGCTGATCTGCCGGTCAGAAGAATATCCAGAAATCCATCGTTATCATAATCCCCCCATGCTACCGAGCTGTTATAAACTCCCGGTATGGTTAAACCTGCTTGTTCAGTAAACGTGTTGTTCCCGTTATTATGATAGATCTTTGTGACAGGAGCATTTTCGCTGGTAAGTCCTGTTATCAGGATATCAAGATAATTATCGTTATCATAATCACCCCATGCTGAAGAACCTTCCGATACACCTGTAAGAATGATCGCATTCTGCGCAGCAAAATTATTATTGCCGGTGTTCCTGTATATTTTGGAGCTTCCGTTTCCTGTAAGCAGGATGTCAGGATCGCCGTCATTATCATAATCACCTGGGATGACTGAACCATTCTTTACTCCAATCAGACTTATTGAACTCTCCTCTGTAAATGCACCCGTTTTTACAACCAGCGGATTACCATGTCCTCTTAAATTATTATAATAACTAAATCCTCCATCGGTTTCCACAACAGCGAAGATATAGTCGGTTAATCCCTCTAAATTTGTCACAGTGACGTTGTTGCCTGTTCCTGTGTAAATACAGAACCATCCGCTTGTGCCAATCTGGGTTCCTGCACCAAATTTTGCCCTGGCTTCATAAGGAGTACCGTTAGCCGGTGATGCAGTTCCACTGTTCCCTTTTTTTACAAATACAAGGCATTCTGATCCGTTACCTCTTTTCCAGAAGAGATTCAACCTTGCTCCCTGGACATCATTTACAAAAAGGTCGGAAGCCTGGATCCAGGATGAGAAATTAAAGCCCATATCTTCGGTAAATTCTCCCGCATTAAATCCATTGTCAATTGCCTGGACGCTCCAGTAAAAATTGTTTCGCCTGGGATTCCGAAGTTCAAAAATGGTATCGGATTGAACATTACCCATCTTTGGGATAAGCCTGGTTCCTGTAGTCGTTAAAGCCATTGATGACATAACATCATTGGCCTCCGGTGAATATCCAATCCTTACATTGTAACTCATTCCCCTGACAGGCTTGCCATTCCGCAGCACCCTGTTCCATTTCAACATTATTGATGAATCGGATACTGCATTTGAAACCAGTACCGGAATACCCGGCTTTATCCTGCTTGTTGCACAGTAATTTGTATATAGTTTAGATACTGCAGAACCATCCGCATTACTTCCTGTAAGAAGAATATCAAGCTTGCCATCATTGTTGTAATCACCGCATGCTATTGAACTGTTAAAAATTCCTGCAAGGCTTATACCTGATTGTTCCGCGAAAGTATTATCGCCATTATTGCGGTAGAATTTCGTGACTGCCCCTGATGCAGTTCCGTTTGTTGTACCGGTAATAACTATATCTGAATTACTGTCGTTATCAAAATCAGCCCAGGCTGCCGAGCTGTAAGCAACTCCCTGAAGTATTATACCAGGCTGTTCAGAGAAAGTATTATTACCGTTATTCCTGTACACTTTTGAGATACTGTTGCCCGTCAGCAAAATATCCAGGTCATCATCATTATCATAATCTCCCCACACTGCCGAACTGTATCCTACTTCTTCCAGCTTGATACCTGTCTGCTCAATGAAAGTGTTGTCTTTATTATTACGGTATATCTTCGAAACCGGACCAGAGCTGCTGTTACCTGTCACTAATATATCCGGATAACTGTCATTATTATAATCACCCCATGAAACAGAACTGTTATAGACTCCTGTTATGGCAATGTCAGTTTGTTCTGTAAATGTAGCGTTTCCATTGTTCCTGAAGATTCTGGATGTATACTCCATACTGCTGAGCCGGCCTGTAAGAAGAATATCCTGATAGCCGTCATTATCGTAATCGCCCCATGCTGCTGAACCATAAGTGACTCCCGGCAGAGTTATGGAAGACTGTTCGGTAAAGATATTATCACCATTATTACGGAAGATTTTTGCAATATTCCCGCCTGTAAGTAAAATGTCGAGATCACCGTCGTTATCAAAGTCGCTCCATGATGAAGAACTGTTTGTCACGCCGGGCAGAACAATGGTTGTTTGTTCCGAGAAAGTATTGTCATTATTATTCCGGTATATTTTCGAAACGCCTCCTCCGGTCAGCAGTATGTCCAGGTCGCCATCTCTGTCATAATCTCCCCATACTACTGATCCGCCGCTTACTGCCTGCAGGGTTACAGAGGTTTGCTCTACAAACAGGTCGGTTTGGGTAACAAATGGATTACTCTGTCCTTTTTTGGTGTAGTAAGCTGGCCCGTTTTCATACTCTATAACATGGAAGATATAGGTTTTCAGCGGTTCCAGTCCGGTTATATTTACATTATTACCTGTCCCGTTATAAACACAGTACCATCCGGTTGTCCCTATCTGCGTACCTGCACCGAACTGTCTGTCAGCCGTATAGGAAGTTCCATTGACTGGTGATGCAGTCCCGTTGTTTCCTTTACGGGCAAATACAGCACAAGCTGATCCGTTGCCGCGATGCCAATGCAAATCGAGGGTTGAAGGCCGGATGTTATCTGCAAAGATCATCTGTGCCTGTACTGAAGCTTAAAAGACAAATGTTTTTTCTTCTGAAAAAGCTCCGGAAGCAAATCCATGATCAACAGCCTGAACGCTCCAGTAATAAGTTGCTTTCTTAGGATAATTAAGAAGGAAGGATGTCCCTGACTGTGCATTCCCGATGCCCGGGAATAATTTCGTTCCATTATTCAGCGACATTGACGGCACTATATCATTTGCCCCTGATGAAGAGCCAATGCGGATATTGTAGCTGATCCCGGCGGCCGGAGTGTTATCATCATTTGCCTTCGTCCATGACAGAATTATTGATGTATCACTTACAGCAGACGACAATCCGGTCGGTACTCCCGGAGGAGTATTTGGTTCTGCTGAAAGATTCCTGTAAATCCGGGACACCGGAACATAACTCGAGTTCTGTCCTGTAAGCAGTATATCTAGCTTCCCGTCATTATTATAGTCTCCCCAGGCAACTGAGCTGTTATAAACGCCTTCCAGGCTTAGATTGGTCTGCTCTGTAAAGGAATTGTTGCCATTATTATGATAGAATTCAGTGATTATCTCTGATGAAGTATTTCCAGCCCGCCCGGTTATCAGAATATCGAGAAGCCCATCATTGTCATAATCACCCCAGTTCCCTGAACCATAGGAGATCCCGGTTATGCTGATGATATTCTGAGCCGTAAAAGTATTATCTCCGTTATTGCGGAATATCTTTGAATTATACCCTGATGAGGAAGATCCTGTTATCAGGATATCAAGATCACCGTCATTGTCATAATCACCCCAGGCGACTGATCCGTTATTGATTCCCGGAAGAGTTATGCCCGTTTGTTCGGTAAAGGAGTTATTCCCGTTATTACGGTAAATCTTTGAAAGCAGGCTGCCGGCCATCAGAATATCAAGGTCATTATCATTATCATAATCACCCCAGACAACTGAGCTGAAACAGACTCCCTGCAGGTCAATGCCTGTTTGTTCTGTGAAAGTGTTGTCCCCGTTATTGCGGAAGATCTTTGAAAATGCACCTGATGATAAGCCATTGTTTGTTCCTGTTATTAAGATATCAAGCCAGCCATCATTATCATAATCGCCCCAGGCAGCAGAGCTGTAATAAGCTCCAGGCAAAGCAATTGCAGATTGTTCGGTAAATGTACTGTTGCCGTTATTCCTGAATATTCCGGATAAGGCTCCTGATGGAGAACCATTGGAGGTACCTGTAAGTAAAAGATCAATGTCTCCATCATTATCATAGTCTCCCCAGGCAACAGAACCATAACCTATTCCCGGAAGGCTCACCCCTGTATTTTCTGTAAAACTATTATTGCCATTATTCCGGAATATCTTCGAAATACGTCCGGAGCTTGTGTTTCCGGTAATAACAATATCAAGATCGCCATCGTTATCATAATCACCCCAGGCTGATGAACTGTTTGTTACACCGGGCAGAGTTATTCCTGTCTGTTCAGCGAATAATCCTGTGCGTACTGCAACAGGGTTGCCTTGGCCGCTTTGAGTATAATAAGCAGGACCAGCTTCATATTCAGTTACCTGGAAAGAATATGTTTGCATCGGGGTCAGTCCGGTAATCACCGTATTGTTTCCTGTACCTTTATAGACACAGTACCATCCGCTTGTGCCAATTTGTGTACCGGAGCCGTATACCTGGCCGGCAGTATAATCAGTACCGTCTGCAGGTTCAGCGATTCCTGTTCCACCCTCTTTTGCAAATACCATACAAGCTGTTCCGTTACCTCTTCGCCAGGTCAGGCTTACGCTTGATCCCTGGATGTTATCAGCATAAACAAGAGATGCCTGAACAGAACTGGTAAAGACGAAAGTTTGTTCTGCTGCAAACGGGCTGGTCATAAATCCGTTGTCGACAGACTGAACACTCCAGTAATAAGTTGTTTTCTGAGGATATCTGAGGATATAAAGGGTATCTGATCTGGCATTCCCTATATCAGGGATCAGTGATGATCCTGAAGCCGTTGACATGGAAGATACAATATCACCGATTCCCGGTGAAGTACCAACACGTACATTGTAGATAATGCTGCCGGCCGGTGTAGCATCACCCGTAACCCTGTTCCATTTAAGTATCAGTGATGTTTCTGTTTCTGTGGCTGTTAAGCCGATCGGTGTGGCAGGCGCGCTGTTAGAACCGGTTGAAGTGTTTCGATAAATTTTTGAAATGGCACCGTTGCCTGACTGTCCGGACAGTAACAAATCGAGCTTACCGTCTTTGTTATAATCACACAATTCTGCTGAACTGTAAATTACTCCTGTCAGTCTAATACTCTCCTGTTCCGTAAAGTTATTTTCACCATCATTAAGGTATGCATCAGCCCTGTATTCACCGCTGGCTGACCGGCCTGTCAGCAGAATATCCGGATATCCATTGTTATCAAGATCGCCCCATGCTGCAGAACTTTGATAGACTCCATGGAGGCTTATTGCGGTTTGCTCTGTGAAACTGTTCTCACCATTATTTCGGTAAATTTTCGAAACAGCTGATGAGGCCGAGATGCCAGTGCTTCCTGAGAGTAAAATATCAAGATCGCCGTCAGAATCATAATCGATCCAGGCTGCTGAGCCCTGATATACTCCCTGGAGGATTATTTCTGATTGCACGGTAAAACTGTTATCGCCATTGTTCCTGTAAACTTTTGATAATGCTCCCGACGGCAGTCCATTTGAAGTACCTGAAAGAAGAATGTCTAAAAACCCGTCATTATCATAATCGCCCCAGGCAACAGAACTGTAGTATACATTTGGCAGGCTGATTCGTGTTTGTTCGCTGAAAGTGTCATTGCCATTATTAAGGTAAATCTTCGTGACTCCTTCTCCTGAGCTCAGCCGGCCTGTCAGTAATATATCAGGATCGCCATCATTGTCATAATCGCCCCAGGCTGAAGAACCATATGAAACTCCGGCAAGAATTATTGCTGTCTGTTCGGTAAGAGTATTCCCACCGTCATTGCGGTAAATTTTTGAGGATGCACTTCCTGTAACCAGGATATCAATATCACCATCATTGTCATAATCGCTCCAGGCAGCGGAGCTGTAGAAGACACCTGTCATTGTTACTGCCTGGGCGAAGGTATTGTCACTGTTGTTGTGATAAATCCTTGAATACCCGCTTCCTGTAATAAGAATATCCGGGTTTTCATCGCTGTCATAATCACCCCAGGAAACTGATCCCTGTGTTATTCCCTGAATGGCTATTCCTGTTTGTTCATCGAATAATCCGGTTTTAGTTATTAATGGATTTTCCAGGCCTGTCCTGGTATCATATACCGGTCCCGGATCAAATTCTATTACATGGAATGTATAATATGTAAGTGATTCAAGGTTTCTTACATTGACAAAATTATCAGTTCCATAATAAACACAATACCATCCGGTAGTACCGATCTCGGTTCCTGCACCGAAATTTGCATCAGCACTATACGTATCTCCGTCAACAGGCAATGCTGAACCACTGTTTGTTTTCTTCGCAAAGACTACACATGCAGAGCCGTTTCCCCTGGTCCACTCAAGATCAATGTTTGTTCCCTCAACAGAAGCTGCAATTACCCTGGAAGCCTGTACGGATATTGTATACGTTACAGATTGTTCGGCAGAAAATGGTCCGGGATTGAATCCGTTATCAACAGCCTGAACACTCCAGTAATAGGTTATCTTCTTTGGTGACTTCAGAACAAAAACAGAATCGGAACGGGAATTGCCATAATCAGGTACAAGGCGTGATCCTGATGAGAGAGACATCGGGGATACCACATCACTTCCGCCGGGAGAAGTACCGATCCTGATATTGTAACCAATACCCATGGAAGGTGTTGCATCTCCGGAAACCCTTTTCCACCGGAATAAAATTGATGCTTCGCTGCTTGTGGTTGTCAGACCTGTTGGTGCAGCCGGTTCATTGTTTGGTATTGAAATAAGGTTACGATATAATTTTACTATAGGATTACCGTCAATACCGGAGCCTGTAAGAAGGAGGTCCGGATTCCCGTCCATATCGTAATCGCCTGCCTCAGCTGAGCTCAGATAAACTCCAGAGAGGACGATTCCGGGCATCTCATTGAAGGTATTGTCACCGTTATTCCTGTAGAACCTTGATACAGCTCCGGAGGCAGAACCATTGATTGTCCCTGTGAGTATGATATCCGGATTTCCGTCATTTGTAAAATCTCCCCATGTTATGGTCCCGGATATTATTCCGGGAAAGGAAAGAGTCGTCTGCAGGGTAAAAGTATAGTCACCATTATTGCGGTAAATCCTGGAAATATATCCTATTGAAGAGGACCCGGTTATCATTATATCAAGATCGCCGTCACTATCATAATCGTTCCATTCTGCAGCACTCTGATAAACTCCCAGGAGGGTTATGCCGGATTGTTCAGTAAATGTGTTATCACCATTGTTCCTGTAGATTTCTGAAGCTGCTCCTGAAACTGATCCGTTAGTTGTTCCGGTCAGTAAAATATCCAGGTCGCCGTCATTATCATAATCGCCCCATGCAGAGGAACCTTCAGAAACTCCCTGCAGAACAATGCCTGTCTGATCGGTAAATGTATTATCACCATTATTGCGGTAAACTTTCGATATATTACCTGTTGAACTATTGCCTGTCAACAGGATATCCGGGAAACCATCATTGTTATAATCTCCCCAGGCCGCGCAGCTTTTTTGTACCTTAAGTAAATTAATACCGGTCTGTTCCGAGAAAGAATTGTTTCCGTTATTCCTGTAAATTTTTGAATATCCGCTGCCTGTAAGCAGAATATCAATATCTCCGTCATTATCATAATCGCCCCATGCGGAGGAACCTCCGGAAACACCCATAAGAGTTATTGAGGTCTGTTCGGCAAATACATTACTCCCCTCGTTACGGAATATTTTAGACAAATTCCCTGAAGATGAAAGACCTGTAAGCAAAAGGTCAAAATCACCATCGTTGTCATAATCACCCCAGGCTGTACTGCTTTGCGAAAGCGCCGGTATTGTTATTCCTGTCTGCTCATCAAATAGTCCGGTTTCTGCAACTGCCGGGTTGAATTGAGCTGACCTGGTATCATATTTCGGACCTGCGTCGTATTCCGCCACATGGAATGTATATTTCGTCAATGCTTCCAGTCCTGTGACAGTCACTTTGTTGCCGGTTCCATTGTAAATACAGTACCAGCCTGTTGTGCCAATCTGTGAACCAGCTCCAAATTGCTGACTGGCAATATATGTTGTATTGTCAACGGGAGATGCCGAACCAACTTCTGATTTTTTAGCAAATACCAGACAGGCTGATCCATTACCTCTGTTCCAGTTCAGGTTCAATGTTGATCCCCGGATATTACTTGCTATTACCTGTGAAGCCTGTAATGAATACGTATATGTGATGGATTGTTCGGAAGCAAACGGCCCGGAAGAAAATCCATTATCAATTGCCTGGACACTGCAGTAATAAGTGATCTTCTTAGGATACTTCAGGAAAAAAGCTGTATCGGACTGGGCATTACCCAGAGCCGGTAAAAGCCTTAATCCTGATGTCAGCGACATAGGTGAAACCACATCGCTTCCTCCCGGGGAGGTACCGATACGAACATTATAGCTCATTCCCCTGGAGGAGGTCGCATCGCCTGATACTCTGTTCCATTTAAGGATCACCGATGTTTCATTACTGGTAACTGACAAACCAGCTGGAGCTGATGGAGCTGTATTGGATATTAAACAATCATTTCTGTAAACCTTTGAAACGAGTATTGATTTCGTATTCCCTGTCAATAAAATATCGAGCTTCCCGTCGTTATCATAATCTCCCCAGGCTACTGAGGGATCCCCGACGCCTGTCAGGATTATTCCATTCTGCGCAGTAAAAGTGTTGTTGCCATTGTTCTTGTACACTCTGGTGACAGGTATCCATGAGTCATTATAACCTGCCAGTAAAATATCGGTATATCCGTCATTATCATAGTCACCCCAGGCTGCAGATGTCTCATGAACTCCCTGCAGGATTATGCTGGTTTGCTCCTCAAAGGTGTTGTTTCCGTTATTGCGGTAAACCAATGAAGCACCGTTGCTGCTGTACAAAATATCCAGATCACCGTCGTTATCATAATCGCCCCAGGCAACTGAGCCTCCGTCGAGTCCTCTCAGATAAATAGTTGACTGGTCGGTAAATGTATTATTCCCATTATTACAATAAATCCTTGAACTGTTCCCTCCGGTCAGTAAAATATCAGGATCTCCGTCATTATCGTAATCACCCCATGCTGTAGAGCCCCTTGACAATCCCTGAAGTACTATGGAAGTCTGTTCAATAAAAGTGTTGTCGCCATAGTTCCTGAATACTTTAGTTATCCCTGACTCACCAGTGTTCCCTGACAATAAGATATCGAGATGACCGTCATTGTCATAATCTGCCCAGGATACTGACGCATCACTGATTGCAGGCAGATTTATGCTGCTTTGCTCAGCAAATGTATTATCACCATTGTTGCGATATATTTTTGAAACAGGTGACAGACCATTATACCCTGTCAATAAAAGGTCAAGATCTCCATCGTTATCATAATCGCCCCATGCTGCGGAACTTCCGTTTAATGGGGTAAAACTTATACTGGTTTGTTCAGTGAATTTATTGCCTCCGTCATTCCGGTATATCTTTGAAATTCTTACATTATTAATTATTAGTCCGGTCAGCAGGATATCAAGATCGTTATCATTATCATAATCTCCCCAGAGTGCAGTCCCGGAAGCGATACCCGGCAGTGATATACCTGTCATCTCAGTGAACATATTTGTCTGCAATGTAAAAGGATTGCCCTGCCCGGTCTGGGTATAATAAACAGGACCCGCTTCAAATTCTATTACATGGAAAATATAACTAGTAGCCGGTTCTAGGTTGTTAATCTTTACACCATTCCCTGTACCGCTGTAAACACAGTACCATCCGCTGGCGCCAATCTGCGTACCATTCCCATATGCCTGATCTGCTGTATACAACGTTCCGTTTACAGGTAACGCTGTTCCGTCCGAACCTTTCTTAGCAAATACGATACAGGCAGATCCATTCCCGCGTTCCCACAGCAGCTTTAAGCTTTTACCCTGTATACTGTCAGCTATGATTTTTGAAGCCTGGACAGAGGCAGAGAAGACAATAGATTGTTCTGATCCAAAGGAGCCGGCGAGTAATCCATTGTCTATAGCTTGGACACTGCAATAATAGGTTGCTTTTTTAGGATTCTTCAGAATGAACAGAGTATCGGACCAGGCATTTCCTGTTTTGGATACCATGTGTGATCCTGATGAAAGTGACATTGGAGATACTGCATTGTATCCTCCGGAAGAAGTACCAATCCTGACATTGTAGCTCATTCCTTTTGGGGGAGTGACATCACCTGCAACCCTGTTCCATCTGAGAATTATCGATGTCTCGTTGCTGGTTAACGATAATCCGGCCGGTGATGCAGGTGTAATGTTGACTGTCGCCGAGTAATTACGATAGATTTTTATTACTCTTTCTCCATTTTGCTTTTCACCAGTCATTAACAGGTCAAGCCTGCCATCATTATTGTAATCACCCCATGCTGCAGAACCACGGCAGATGCCAGTTAGATTTATGTCTGTCTGTTCTGAAAAAGTATTGTCACCGTTATTATGGTAGATTTTGGCTACAGAGATCCAGCTATTATTATTCCCTGTTAAAAAGATATCCGGAAAACCATCATTGTCATAATCACCCCAGGCTATTGAAGTCTGATGAACTGCCTGGAGGCTTATGCCGGTTTGTTCAGAGAAAGTACTATTTCCGTTGTTACGGTATATTTTTGTTATTCCGTTTCCTGAAAGTATAATATCCAGGTTGCTGTCGTTGTCATAGTCGCCCCATTTTGCTGTACCTTCTCCAACTCCTGTCAGATTAATACCTGACTGGTAAGTAAAAGTATTATCACCGTTGTTGGAGTAGATTCTTGAAATTGTGCCTTCTGTACTATTGCCTGTTAAAAGGATATCGGGATCGCCATCATGATCATAATCACCCCATTCAATTGATCCGTTGTTGACTCCCAGGATGTTTAATCCGGGCTGCTCTGTAAAGGAATTATTGCCATTATTGCGGTATATTTGAGTAACTGAGCCATAGGGACAATCACCAGTAAGTGAAATATCCAGAAGCCCATCACTATTAAAGTCAGCCCAGGCTACAGCACTATTTCCTACGCCTGTCAGTATTATGCCTGTTTGCTCGGTAAATGAGCTGTTGCCATTATTCCTATATACTTTAGATATTCTTACTGAGGAATGGTAACCGGTCAGCAGAATATCGAGATCACCATCATTATCATAATCTCCCCATGCAGCAGAACCCTGCCATATTCCCGGCAAGGTTATACCGGTTTGCTCTGAAAAGACATTATTGCCATCGTTCTGATAGATCTTTGATATTCCATCTCCCGCCAGTAATATATCCAGGTCTCCATCCCTGTCGTAATCGCCCCAGGAAGCTGAGGAACGGTTTCCAATGGCCGGAAGGTTTATCCCGGTTTGCTCTGCAAGTATAGAAGGAAGAAGAATAAAAGGATTGGCCTGCCCTGTCTGGGTATAATATGAGGGGCCTGATTCAAACTCAATTACGTGGAAAATATAATTATCAGTGGTCGTTATGCCTGTGACATTTACAGAAATTCCAGTTCCGCTGTATACGCAGTACCATCCGCTGGTCCCAATCTGGGTGCCGTTACCAAATACAGGGTTAGCAGAATAAGCTGTACCATTTACAGGTTCTGCCATACCGCTGTTGTCATTCTTTGCGAATACGACGCATCCCGAGCCATTACCTCTTGTCCAGTTCAGTCTTAACGATGATGGTTTTATGCTGTCGGCAAAGACATTTGAGGCCTGCACCGATAAGGAATAGGTAAGTGATTGCTCAGCAGCAAATAAGCCGGGTAAAAAGCCATTATCAATTGCCTGGACACTCCAGTAATAAGTGGTTTTTTTGGGATTCTTCAGAATAAAAAGAGAATCTGCGTGGGTATTGCCCAAACTCTGAAGGAGTCGTGATCCTGATGCCAGCGACATTGGGGAGACAACATTGCTGCCTCCGGGGGAAGTGCCGACGCGAACATTATAACTCATTCCCTTCGAAGGAGTTGCATCACCCGTTACCCTGTTCCATTTTAGAATTACTGATGTTTCATTTATGGTTGATGACAGTTCTGCAGGGGCTTCCGGAGCTATATTGGATGTGCCAGATAAATTGCGGTAGATCTTTGTAATATAACCATTGGCAGATTGCCCTGATAAAAGAATATCCAGTTTCCCATCCTTATTGTAATCGCCCCAGGCGGCCGAACTGTTTTGAAGGCCTGACTGACCCAGGTCGGGATATTCTGTAAAAGTATTGTCTCCTTCGTTGTGATATATTTTTGTGAATCCCCCTCCGGTTAACAAAATATCAAGATTACCATCATTATCAAAATCTCCCCAGCAGCCTGATCCCTGGTTAATTCCCTTCAAGTTGATACCTGTTTGTTCAGAAAAAGTATTGTTCCCGTTATTACGATATATTTTAGATACAGATTCGGGATTTGAAGTTCCGGATAATAAAATATCCAGATATCCATCGTTGTCGTAATCGCCCCATGCTACCGAAGGTTCACCAACCCCATATAGATTAATATTGGTTTGTTCAGTAAAAGTATTATTACCGTTGTTCCTATATATTTTCGAATTACCCAGCAAAATATCTTTATACCCATCATTATCGTAATCACCCCATGCCAGTGCACTGTATCCGATTGCAGGCAGAGTTATGCCTGTCTGTTCAGTAAATGAATTATTCCCGTTGTTCCGATAGATTTTAGTAACGGCTATCCCGCTTGTGTTATTCCCCGAAAGTAAAATATCGAGATATCCATCGTTATCATAATCAGCCCATGCTACTGAAGACTCACTAACTCCCTGCAGGTTAATGCCAGTTTGTTCTGAAAAAGTATTATTCCCGTTGTTCCGGTATATTTTTGATATTCCTTCTCCTGTAAGTAAAATATCAAGATCTCCGTCGTTATCATAATCGCCCCAGTCTCCTGATCCATTCATGACTCCCTGAAGAATTATGCCGGTCTGTTCGGCAAAAGTATTACTGCCATCATTCCGGTGTATCTTTGAAATTCTTTCATTGTTGATTTTAACTCCTGTCAGTAAAATATCGAGATCACCATCATTATCATAATCACCCCATGCTACTGTACTGTTAGAAACTCCCGGCAGGATTATACTGGTTTGTTCAGCAAATACATTTGTCATAACGACAATAGGATTGGCCTGCCCTGATTGAGTATAATATGAGGGACCGGTTTCATACTCTATTACCTGGAAAATATAATTTGTCAATGGCTCCAGTCCGGTAATACTGACGTTAGTTGAGGTCCCGTTATAAACACAGTACCAGCCAGATGTGCCAATTTGTGAACCGTTGCCAAACACAGGATCAGATGTATATGTGATGCCGTCTGATGGCAGCGGGGAACCAGTGTCACCTTTCTTTGCAAATACCATGCAGGAAGAACCATTTCCCCTTCTCCAGGTAAGTGATAGTTGCGATGCCTGAACGTCACTGGCAATGATCTGAGAAGCCTGCAACCGTACTGAATAAATAATCGTTTGTTCAGTAGCAAAAGGACCTGGCTTTAGTCCGTTATCAATAGCCTGAACGCTCCAGTAATAAGTGACTTTATCAGGATATTTCAGGATAAACATCGTATCACACTGAGCATTACCCATGCCTGAAAGCAAGTGTGATCCGGAGGTCAGTGACATTGTTGAAACAACATCGCTCCCTCCGGGAGAAGTCCCGATGCGTACATTGTAACTCATTCCTTTGGCGGGGGTCTCATCACCTGTTACCCTGTTCCACCTGAGAATTACTGATGTTTCGTTAGTGGTGGCCGACAATCCTGATGGCGCTGCCGGCGCGGCATTGGATTTTGTAATATAATTCTTATAGATTTTGGATATACTTCCATTTCTGCTATCACCGGTTAATAAGATATCCAGTTTCCCGTCATTATCATAATCGCCCCAGTCTACTGAGCCGCGGGAGACACCAGGCAAAATAATGTCTGTTTGTTCTGAAAACGTCTTATTGCCGTTGTTCCGGAATATTTTTGATACTGTAAGACCCGTATTTTCATTCCCTGACAATAAAATATCAATAAAGCCATCATTATCATAATCTCCCCAGGTTGCTGAACTTTGATTGATACCAGGAATACTTATACCAGTTTGTTCAGTAAAAGTATTATTGCCATTATTGTGGAATAATTTGGCGCGTCCCTGTCCTGCCACAAAGAAATCCAGGTAACTGTCGTTATCATAGTCTCCCCATTTCGCTGAACCTTCGTTTATTCCCTCAAGGTTAATGCCTGTCTGCTCAGAAAAGGTATTATCACCATTGTTTCGGAAGATTTTAGCAACCGGACTGGCCACCGCCTGACCTGTCATTAAAATATCCAGATCACCATCGTTATCATAATCTCCCCAGGAAGCAGTGCCTGAATCTACTCCTGTTAATGAGATCGCTGTCTGTTCAGTGAAAGTATTATCACCGTTATTCCGGTATATTTTTGAATATCTGCTGCCTGTCAGCAAAACATCAAGATCCCCGTCATTATCGTAGTCACCCCAGGCTACAGCACCATTGACTACTCCGGTAAGCGAAATACTGCTTTGCCAGGTAAACGTATTGTCACCATTATTGCGGTAAATTTTGGACATTGAATATCCATTATTTGACCACCCGGTCAATAAAATATCAAGATATCCGTCATTGTCATAATCCCCCCAGGACGCAGAGGAAGCTGATACTCCTTCAAGAATTATACCGGTCTGTTCATTAAATGTATTGCTGCCATCATTGCGGTATATCTTTGATATCCCGTATCCTGTCAACAAAATATCCAGATCTCCATCCCTGTCATAATCGCCCCAGGCAGATGAACAATGACCTCCAATACCAGGAAGTATTGTTCTGGTAAGTTCAGCAAACAGGTTCGTTTTCAAAACAGCAGGATTAAACTGCCCTGTTTGAGTATAGTATGATAGCCCTGTTTCGAACTCTATTACATGGAAAATATAACTGGCCAACGGTTCCAACCCACTCACTTTAACATTGATCCCGGTTCCGTTATAAATACAATACCATCCTGTGGCGCCAATCTGTGATCCATTACCAAAAACCGGATCAGCAGTATATGTAGTGCCGTTTGCCGGAACCGCTGATCCGCTATCTCCTTTCTTTGCAAAGACAACACAGCCGGATCCGTTACCTCTGTTCCAGCGTATAATCATATCCAAAGCCTTTATGCTATCAGCATGAATATATGAAGCTTGTACCGAATAAGAATAGGTAATCGATTGTTCCACAGCAAATGCACCTGGATAAAATCCGTTATCGATAGCCTGGACACTCCCATAATAAGTGCCTTTTTTAGGATTCTTAAGTATAAAGAGAGTATCTGACTGGACATTTCCCATCTCAGGTACCAGTCTTTTACCTGATGCCAGTGACATTGGTGCAACCATATCGCTTCCTCCTGGTGTTGTACCGATGCGCACATTGTAACTCATTCCTTTTGCAGGGGTAGCATCTCCTGTCACACGGTTCCACTTAAAAATTATTGATGTTTCATTACTTGTTGCGGATAATCCTCCTGGTGCTGCTGGGGCGGCATTGGAACTAATAAGAGAGTTCTGATATATTTTTGTAACTGTTCCGTTTCCTGTATCACCTGATAAAAGAATATCGAGCTTTCCGTCATTATTGTAATCACCCCAGACTGCATTGCCGTTGCCGATATTCTTAAGAACTATTCCTGTTTGCTCTGTAAAAGTGTTGTTACCGTTGTTCCTGTAAACTTTGGAAACATGCCCTGCTGAAGCATAACCCGTTAACAGGATATCCGCATAACCATCATTATCATAATCCCCCCAGACTGCATTGCCCTGCCATATTGCAGGCAGGATTATGCCGGTTTGTTCAGAAAAAGTATTGTTCCGGCTATTCCTGTACACTTTTGAAATTCCATTTCCCGTCATAAGGATATCCAGGTAACCATCATTATCGTAATCCCCCCAGGCTGTAGAACCCCAGGAGACTCCGTACAGGGTTATCCCGGAGAGCTCAGTAAAAGTATTATCTCCGTTATTGCAGTAGATCCTTGAACTGCTCCAACCGGTCAGTAAAATATCCAGGTCGCCGTCGTTATCATAATCCCCCCAGGCTACGGAGCTTTCAGAAACTCCATACAGGCTGATCCCTTCCTGCCAGGTAAAAGTATTATCTCCGTTATTTCGGTATATCCTGGAAATTCCATTATTGTCCTTGTCATGCCCGGATAATAAGATATCAGGATTCCCGTCATTATTGTAATCACCCCAGGCTACCGAACTGTTGCTTACTCCTATAAGGACTATACTGGCCTGATCAGTAAAAGTATTGTTGCCATTATTACGGTACACTCTGGAAACCGGACCTGAAGGGCTATCCCCGGTTAACAGGATATCCGGGTAACCATCATTATCATAGTCGCCCCAGGCTACAGAACCGCTGCTTACTCCCTGTAATGCTATCGTGGTCTGTTCAATAAATGTATTGACGCCCTCATTCCGGTATATTTTGGTCATTCCGTCTCCGGTCAGGATAATATCAAGATCACCGTCCCTGTCGTAATCACACCAGGCTATTGAATTATTGTTGACTCCCTGGAGGATTATATCGGTCTGTTCGGCAAATGCATTCGACTGGATAATAACCGGATTAGCTTGTCCGGTCTGAGTAAAATATGACGGCCCTGTATCAAACTCTATTACATGATAAACATAATTTGTCAAAGGTTCCAGCCCCATAATTCTGACACTGGCTCCTGTTCCATTGTAAACACAGTACCACCCGGTTGAGCCAATCTGTGTACCACTGCCAAATACAGTATTGGCTAAATACACCGTACTGTTTACAGGTATGGCTGACCCGCTGTCGCCTTTCTTCACAAATACTAAACAGCCTGAACCATTGCCTCTTGTCCAGTTCAGCTTCAAGAATGAGGGATTAATGCTATCAGCAAAAACATTTGAAGCCTGAAGAGGGAAGGAATAGGTGAATGTCTGCTCAGCAGAAAATGGTCCGGACAATAATCCTTTATCAATAGCCTGTACACTCCAGTACAGGGTTGCCATTTCAGGTTTCTTTAAGATAAACTGAGTATTGTACCAGGCGTTGCCCTGATCAGGCAGCAAACGCGATCCGGAAGTCAGCGACATTGGAGAAACTATTTCGCTTCCCCCGGGTGTCGTACCAATGCGTACATTGTAACTCATGCCTGCCGTTGGGGTGGCATCACCTGAAACTCCGCTCCACTGAAAAGTGACAGCTGCCTCAGTGCCTGTGGCCGACAATCCTGTTGGTGCAGCCGGTGCACTATTGGAGGTTGTTATGAAGTTCTGATAAATCCCGGATATGCCTCCGTAACCGGAATAGCCAGTTAACATAAAATCCAGTTTCCCGTCATTGGTGTAATCGCCCCAGGCTGCTGAGCCGTGGCCCACTCCTTTAAGTACAATGCCTGGCTGTTCTGAAAAGGTACTGTTACCGTTGTTATGATAAACTTTAGAAATCTGTTTTCCTGCTGGATCATAGCCGGTTAACAGTATGTCAGGATAACCATCGTTGTCAAAATCACCCCAGGCTACTGAACCATTGCCAACTCCTGTTAATGATGTACCTGCAAGTTCGCTGAAGCTGTTATTGCCATTGTTATGGTAAATTTTGGATATAGGGACCCAGGAATTGGTATATCCTGTCAATAAAATATCAGGATTACCGTCGTTATCATAGTCGCCCCAGGCTACCGAACCCTGACTGATTGTTTCAAGACTTATGCCGGTTTGATCAGTAAAAAAATTATTGCCATTGTTACGGTATATTCTTGAATTATTCCACCCGGTCAGTAAAAGATCAGGATCTCCATCCCTGTCATAATCACTCCACGCTGCCGAGCTCCCATCAGTGTTTTGCAAAACTATGCCTGTCTGCCACGTAAATGTATTATCTCCGTTGTTGCTGTATATTCTTGTAATACCGCTTCCCGACAATAAAATATCAGGATCTCCGTCGTTGTCATAATCTGCCCATGACACTGAACCGTTGCACACACCCTGCAGGGCAATGCTTGTCTGCTCAGTGAATGTATTGTTGCCGTTGTTGCGGTATACCCTGGAAATTACTCCTGAAGGACTGCAGCCTGACAAGAGGATATCCGGGTAACCATCATTATCATAATCGCCCCATGCCACCGAACTGTTATTTACTCCCTGCAGGATTATTCCGGTCTGTTCAGTAAATGTATTGTTACCATTATTCCTGTATATTTTTGACACATCGTCTCCCGTCAGCAGAATATCCAGGTCTCCGTCCCTGTCATAATCAGCCCATGCAGACGAAGAGTTATTTACACCCTGAAGAGTTATACCTGTCTGCTCCTCAAATGCATTAGATTGAACAACAGCAGGATTGGCCTGCCCGGTTTCAGTGAAATATGATGGTCCTGCATCATATTCAATAACCTGAAAAACATAATCAGTCAATGCTTCGAGACCAGTGACTTTTACACTTGATCCTGTTCCATTATAAATGCAGTACCAACCGCTTGTTCCAATTTGGGAACCATTCCCAAATACAGGATTCGCTGTATAGATTATACCATTTTCAGGAGTTGCTGTTCCGCTGTTGCCTTTCTTTGCAAGAACAACACAGGCAGAACCATTGCCCCTGGTCCAGTTTAATCTTACTGAGTATGGTTTGATGCTATCAGCAAACACATTTGAAGCCTGCAGTGAAACTGAATAGTTGAATGATTGTTCACCAGCAAATGCACCTGCCAATAATCCGTTGTCAACTGCCTGGACACTCCAGTAAAAAGTGGTTTTTGCAGGGTTTTTCAGTATAAATGAAGTACCTGACCAGACATTGCCACGCCTCGGTATCAGGTGCGATCCAGATGCCAGCGACATTGGTGAAACCACTTCACTCCCTCCCGGAGTGTTGCCAATGCGCACATTATAACTCATTCCTTCTGCAGTAGTGGCATCGCCTGTTACATCGCCCCACTGCAGAGTAATGGATGCTTCTCCGGTTGTTTCTGATAATCCCGATGGTGTCCCCGGTGCGGTATTGGATGTTATATATGAATTCTTATATATTTTGGATATCCCTCCGTAGCCCGAATCGCCTGACAACAGGATATCGAGTTTCCCGTCATTGTTATAGTCGCCCCAGGCTGCGATGCAGTTCCCGGCACCTGCAAGAACTATTCCTGTCTGTTCCGAAAAAGTACCGTCACCATTGTTCCGGTATATTTTTGAAATTTGACGGGTAGCAGTATAACCGGATAAAAGGATATCCGCAAAACCATCATTGTCAAAATCACCCCAGGCTGAGGAGCCATTGTTTATTCCTGTCAGGATTATACCAGTTTGTTCGGTGAAGGTATTGTCTCCGTTATTATGGTAGACTTTGGATATCTGACCTGAAGAATTGTTTAATCCGGTCAATAGAATATCCAGGTAACCATCATTATCATAGTCGCCCCACGCTGCTGATGCTCCGTCATTAGTTGCCTGGAGGCTGATGCCGGTTTGTTCGGTAAAAGTCCTGTCTCCGTTATTTCTGAATATTTTTGAAAATCCCCACCCGCTTAATAAAACATCGGGATCACTGTCGTTGTCATAATCGCCCCAGGTTGCTGCGCCGTTTGAAATCCCCGGTAAGCTTATTCCCGACTGCCATGTAAAGGTGTTGTCGCCATTGTTGCTGTATATTCTTGAAAAACCATTCCCTGCCAGCAGGATATCCTGGTCCCCGTCGCTGTCGTAATCTCCCCATTCTGTCGAACCGTTGTTTATCCCAGGCAGGACAATGCTGGTTTGCCAGGTAAATGTATTGTCTCCGTTGTTGCGGTACACTCTGGAAACCTGACCTGATTGGCAGTCCCCTGTTATAAGGATATCCGGATAACCATCATTATTAAAATCACCCCATGCAACTGTACTGCTGCTGAAGTTATCCGGAATTATACCAGCCTGTTCGGTGAATGTATTGTCTCCGTTATTTAGGTACAATCTTGACATTCCGTCTCCTGTAAGCAGGATATCCGGGTCTCCGTCCTTATCGTAATCAGCCCAGGCTCCTGCCGTATTGCCCATATTCTGAAGAACAATACCTGTTTGTTCTTCAAATGCATTGGTCTGTACAACAGCTGGATTGGAGTTTCCTGTTTCTGCATAATATACCGGTCCGGCATCATATTCAATAACAAGGAAGATATAATCCGTCAATATTTCAAGTCCCGTGACCTTTACACCTGATCCTGTCCCGTTGTAGACACAATACCACCCGCTTGTGGCAATTTGCTGGCCGCTTCCAAATACAGTATTTGCAGTATAAACGGTGCTATTTACGGGTACCGCAGTTCCGGTATTTGCTTTCTTTGCAAAAACCGCACAGGCAGAACCATTGCCACGGGTCCATTTCAATTGTACTGACGATAGCCTGATACTGTCTGCAAAGACATTTGATGCCTGAAGTGATACAGAATAGGTAAACGATTGTTCAGCAGCAAATGGCCCGGACATTAATCCATTGTCAATAGCCTGAATACTCCAGTAAAATGTTGTTTTTGGGGGATTCTTAAGAATATAAAAAGTGTTCGACTGTGCATTACCCTGCTTCGGCAGCAGTCTTGATCCTGATGTCAATGATAATGGAGAAACCACATCACTTCCTCCGGGAGTGGTACCAATGCGCACATTGTAACTCATTCCATCGGCAGGTGTTGCATCACCGATAACCTTGTTCCACTGAAGAGTTACGGATGTTTCATTACTGGTGGTTGATAATCCTGCTGGTGCTGCAGGTGCAGCATTTGACGTTATATAATTATTTTGATATATTTTGGTTACTCCTCCATTCTGGATATCACCTGACAATAGTATATCGAGCTTCCCGTCATTATTGTAATCACCCCAGCTTGCAGAGCCGTTGTTGATACCGGTAAGAGTTATTCCAGTCTGCTCAGAGAAGGTGTTATTGCCATTGTTCCGGTAAACTTTGGATATCTGTTTGTCAGGTCCCCAGCCTGTCAACAAAATATCAGCGTATCCGTCGTTATCAAAATCACCCCATGCTGCTGAACTGTTCCAGGTACCCACCATGGTTATTCCTGTCTGTTCAGAAAAAGTATTGTTATGGTTATTACGATAGACTTTTGAACTTCCGTTTCCTGCCAGCAGGATATCGAGCCAGCCATCATTGTCATAATCGCCCCATGAGGCTGAACCCCAGGATACTCCATGCAGCGGGAGCCCGGTAATTTCGATAAATGTATTATCTCCGTTGTTGCGGAATATTCTCGCGCTGTTCCACCCTGTAAGTAAAACATCAAGGTCTCCGTCGTTATCACAATCACCCCAGGCTGCAGAGCTTTCAGAAGCACCCTGAATAGTTATCCCAGCCTGCCACGTAAAAGTATTATCGCCGTTGTTACTATATATTCTGGTATGTCCGTTGCCAACGAGTAAAATATCCTGGTCCCCGTCATTGTCATAATCCCCCCATTCAGCTGCACCATTGCTAATTCCCTGGAGGATTATGCTCGTTTGTACAGTAAATGTATTGTTCTCATTGTTGTGGTACACTTTTGAAACCGGTCCCGATGGACCATCTCCTGTTAAGAGGATATCCGGATAACCATCATTATCATAATCTCCCCAGGCAACTGTGCTGTTACTAATGGTTTCCGGGATTATACCAGCCTGCTCAGTAAATGTATTGCTCCCTTCATTGCGATATATTTTTGACATTCCGTCCCCCGTCAGCACGATATCGAGGTCTCCGTCCCTGTCGTAATCACCCCAGGCTAAATAACTGTGACTTATACCCTGAAGGAGTATATCTGTCTGTTCAATAAATGCATTAGTCTGTATTACTACAGGATTGGACTGACCGGTTTCAGTAAAATAAATATTACCTGCGTCATACTCAATTACCTGGAAAATATAGTTTGTCAGTGGTTCCAATCCGGTAATTTCAACGCCTGATCCGGTTCCATTATATACACAATACCACCCGCTTGTCCCGATTTGTGAACCGCTGCCAAAGGAAGTATTTGCAGTATAAGTCATTCCATTTTCCGGGGTTGCAGTTCCGCTGTTACCCTTCTTTGCAAAAACCACACGGCCGGAACCATTACCACGGGTCCAATTCAATCTCAGTGAAGATGGCATTATGCTGTCGGCAAAAACCCGTGAGGCCTGTAATGATATGGAAAAGGCTATTGATTGTTCGGCCGCAAATGCGCCTGCCATCAATCCATTGTCTACTGCCTGGACGCTCCAGTATAAAGTTGCTTTCGGTGGATTTTTAAGTGTATAGTATACACTTGAACCCACATTGCCGTAATTCGGTAAAAGATGTGATCCGGCGACAAGTGACATCGGAGAAATCACGTCGCTGCCCCCGGGAGAGGTGCCGATGCGCAGATTATAACTCATTCCCCCTGCAGGAGTCGCATCTTCTGTTACACCACTCCACTGAAATGCAACGGATGTTGGGACACCTGTGGCAGATAATCCTGGAGGTGCCGCCGGTGCAATGTTAGCGGTTCCTGTTGCATTCTGATAGATTTTGGATGCATAGCCGCTGCCGGTATCGCCTGTTAACAGGATATCGAGCTTACCGTCATTATTATAGTCACCCCAGGATACAGAGCTGCTGCCAACACCTTTAAGATTTATGTCTGTCTGCTCGGAAAAAGTGCTATTGCCGTTGTTGCTGTATATTATGGAAACAGGTCCTGCCGGACCCCAGCCAGCCAATAGGATATCCAGGTAGCCATCATTATCAAAGTCGCCCCAGTCAACCGATCCGTTGCATACCGGAGTCAGCGCTGTACCGGTTAGTTCTGTAAAGCTATTGCCTCCATTGTTGTGATAGATTTTTGATATACATTGTGAATTATCCCATCCGGCCAGTACAATATCCGGATAGCCATCGTTATCATAGTCACCCCAGGCTGCTGTAGCATCATTAACTCCCTGAATGCTTATACTGGTTTGATCAGTAAAGGTGTTGTTGCCATTATTCCGGTAAATATTTGTCCATCCCCACCCGATTAATAAAATATCGAGATCGCCATCCCTGTCATAATCAGCCCAGTCGACAGCTGCCCTGTTTACATTCCGTAGAATGATTCCCGCCTGATACGTAAATGTATTATCACCATTGTTGCTGTAAATTCTTGAATTTCCATTCCCGGTCAATAAAATATCCTGATCACCATCGTTGTCATAATCTGACCATGCTACTGAACTGTTGCTTACCCCTATGAGGACTATGCTGGTTTGCTCTGAAAAAGTGTTATTGCCATTATTGCGGTATACTTTGGAAACCGGATAGCCGGGTCCATCCCCTGTCAGAAGTATATCCGGATAGCCATCATTATTAAAATCTCCCCAGGCGACAGAGCTGTTTGATACTCCTTCCAGGACAATACCGGTTTGTTCATTGAATGTATTGCTTCCGTCGTTCCGGTATATTTTTGAAATTCCATTCCCAGTCAAAAGGATATCCAGGTCTCCATCTCTGTCATAATCACACCAGGCTGATGAACAGTTGGTTACTGATTCAAGTGTAACACCGGTCAGTTCAACAAAAGTAGTTGTGCGGAATGTGATAGGATTGGCTTGCCCAGTTGTAAAATAATATGCCGGTCCGGCCTGAAACTCTATAACCTGGAAAACATAATATGTTGCTGGTTCCAGGTCGACAACATTGACACTGGATCCATTTCCGCTGTACACACAAAACCATCCGGTTGATCCGATTTGCGAACCAGTGCCAAACGCAGGATCAGGAGTATATGTAGTCCCATCCTCCGGTGCAGCTGATCCACTGTTGCCTTTCTTACCAAATACCACACAGGCAGAACCATTTCCCCTGGTCCAGTTCAGTATTACTGATGATGTCTTTATACTATCTGTAAAAACATGTGAAGCCTGCAATGATACAGAATACGTGAGCGATTGTTCATCAGCAAATGCACCTCCCAGGAATCCGTTATCGATTGCCTGAACGCTCCAGTATAAGGTGGCTTTTGGAGGATTTTTCAGGACATAAGAAGTATTTGATCCGTCATTACCGTTTACTGGCAGCAGGTGTGACCCCGCTGTCAGTGACATTGGTGAAACCACATCGTTACCCCCGGGAGAAGTGCCCACACGTACATTGTAGCTCATCCCTCCGGCAGGAGTGGCGTCACCAGTCACACTGCTCCACTGAAGAGTGACTGATGTTTCATCAGATGTGGCAGATAATCCTGCCGGTGCGGCCGGTGCAGTATTTGCTGTCGCAATGGCATTTTGATAGATTTTAGATACAGTCACGCTGCCGGTATCGCCTGTTAACAGGATATCAAGTTTCCCGTCATTATTGTAATCACCCCAGGCAACACGGCTGTTATAGACAGCAGTAAGTATAATGTCTGTCTGCTCAGTAAAAGTATTATTGCCATTGTTCTTGTATACTTTGGAAACTGGTCCTCCGTAATTAGAACCAGTTAATAAGATATCCGTATAACCATCATTGTTATAATCACCCCAGACTGCAGAGCCATAGTTTACTCCCGTTAATCCTATATCGGTTTGTTCTGAGAAGCTGTTATCTCCATTATTGCGGTAGATTTTGGACAATGGAGTCCCGGAATTGTCGTTTCCTGTTAATAAAATATCCAGATAGCCATCATTATCATAGTCGCCCCAGTCCACTGAACTACAAGAAATTCCTATAAGGCTGATGCTGGTTTGTTCTGAAAAAGTATTATTACCATTGTTCCGGTATATTTTTGAAATATCCCCACCGGTCAATAAAATATCAAGATCACCATCCCTGTCATAATCTCCCCATGCTACAGAACTTTCAGAAATGCCCTGAAGGCTGATACTCGTTTGCCAGGTAAAGGTATTATCGCCATTGTTGCTGTATATTCTTGAATATCCATTACCTGTCAATAGAATATCCTGATCTCCGTCATTGTCATAATCTCCCCATTCTGTTGAACTATCACCAACTCCTTTCAGAACTATGGTGGTCTGTTCGGTGAATGTATTGTCACCATTGTTGCGGTATACTTTTGAAATTGTGCCGGAAGAGCTATATCCGGTCATCAGGATATCCGGGTATCCATTATTATCATAATCGCCCCATGATACGGATCCTTGCCAGATCCCTTCAAGGACTATTCCGGTCTGTTCATTAAATGTATTGCTCCCATCGTTCCGGTATATTTTTGATATATTGTCTCCGGTGATCAGAATATCCATATCTCCGTCCCTGTCATAATCGCACCATGAAGATGAGCTCCGTTGAACTCCTGTTAGCGTTATGCCGGTATCAACAAAAGTCTGGGGGAACAAATCAATGTTAATGATAATGCACAGGAGTATTAATGCCGGCTTTATCAGGAAATTTTTATTCATCTCGCCTAAATGGATGGAAAAAACACAAAATTTAGGATTTTTTTCCTGTAATAACAACTCTTTATCACGGTATTTGATAAGAAGCAGATTTGTGGTGATGAAAAACGGTTCATGGTATATGGTGTACGGTACAATGGTACTAAATATCCTGGACCACGCACCGTAAACTGTAACCCTTTCTATTTGAGAATCACTTTCCTCGTTGCAGAATATTTCTCAATGGTCAGATTAATGATATAAATACCATAAGCCTGCCCGCTGAGGTCAATTTCAGAGGAGAAGTGTTCAGTCGTTTTATCCAGCTTTATGTCTCTTATTACTTTCCCCTGCTCCGATATTATCCTGATGATCAGTTCTCCGAATAAGTTGTTATCAATTTCGATTGTGAAGAATCCGTTTGTAGGATTGGGATATATGATTATCCCTTCAAACAGATCAGCATTTTCTATTTCCGTTGTTTCAGGGACCGGTATTGTGACGATATCACTTCTTGTAAAGCATCCCTGTTCGTTTGAAATGCTTACCTGATAATCACCCATCTTTCTCCCTACAACATAAAAGTACTCCTTAGCTCCTTCAATGAGCTTGCTGTCGCAGTACCATTTATACTCCTTGGCTTTCATATTACTGCATGCCAAGTACCATACTACATTGCCCTGTGCATATATCAGTGGTTTATCGGGAGACGCAGGAAGAGTGATCGGAAAAGCATCAGATTCTGCCTGGCATTCATCAAGACCGGCCACAACCTTGTATATACCCTGTTCATAGAATTCAAGATGTGATAGCGTATCGTTAACACTTTTCACTCCATCCTTATACCACTGATACTGATAACCCTCAACTGCATTGGTAACTTCAAGCCTGATAGGATCATCTGCCGGACACTTGTTTTCCGTGTAATTATAATCAGTTATATCAGGTTTGTCTGGTGATGGTTTTACTGTAACCTGTACTGGAGAAGTTTTTACACTGCATCCTGAAGCATTTGAAATCTCCAGCTGGTATTTGCCGGTTGTTGTTGCTGTATAGCTGTTTGTGAAGACATTAATTGGTCCGAATTCATTTCTCCAGCTGTAAGTGAACCCGGCAACAGAAGGTATGCTGAGAATCACATTCTTCCCTTCGCAGAAATCCGGCTTCCCTTCAGTACTGAGATCTCCGACAGTTGGAACACTCTTCACAATGACATCAATTGAATTCGTGGAGGTAACAGAGCATCTATTGCTGTTGGATACCACCAGGCTATAGGTCCCTGAATTTATTCCTGTATACTTATTTGAATTTGTCCCTACAGCGCCCCCATTTAGTTTCCAATAATAATTGTCTCCCACCGTATTGGTAACACTAAGGATAACCGAATCCCCTGAACAGAATTCTATAGCCCCTGCTGCAGATATCAGAGGGGCAGATGGTGCTGTGAGAACACTAACATTTATAGATTCAGTTCTTGTATAACAACCATCTGAATTTGAGATTTTCAATGAATAAATCCCTGCATTTTGAGCAGTATAAACATTTATTGTATCTCCGTACATGGCAACTCCGTTATTCTCCCACTGATATGAGATTAGCGGATTATCTACAACTCTAAGCTGCACATTTCCTCCCTGACAGAAAGTAGTAGGTCCGCTAATGCTTATAACAGGCAGGGTGGGCTTTGGATTTACTGTGACACTTAAAGTATCCGTTGCATCAACAGCACATCCTGTTGAGTTGGAAACGGTAAGAGAATAGATGCCAGCTGATTTTGCAACATGCTGGTATGAATCGGTTCCCACTGTCCCACCGTCGCGTCTCCACTGATATGTATATCCGGAAGTATTTGTAACGCTTAAAACCACTGAATCACCCAGACAGAATTCAAGTGCCCCGCCTGCTGAAATCAATGGTGCAGAAGGAGCTGTTAATACACTGACTGTATCGTTTTCAGTTTTTATACTACATTCGCTTGAGTTTGAGATTTTCAATGAATAAACCCCTGTATTCTGAGCAGTATAAGCATTTGTTGTTGCTCCGGACATGGCTGCTCCGTTATTCTCCCATTGATATGAGTTTAGCGGATTATTTACAACACTAAGTTCTACACTTCCTCCCTGGCAGAAAGTAGTAGGTCCGCTAATGCTTATAACCGGCAGGGTGGGCTTTGGATTTACTGTGACACTTAAAGTATCCGTTGCATCAACAGCACATCCTGTCGAGTTGGAAACGGTAAGAGAATAGATGCCAGCTGATTTTGCAACATGCTGGTATGAATCGGTTCCTACTGTCCCACCGTCGCGTCTCCATTGATATGTATATCCGGAAGTATTTGTAACACTCAGCACTACTGAGTCACCCTCACAGAAAACCTTTGAACCGTCTGCAATTATCAAAGGTGCTGCCGGTGCATCCAGTGCTGTTACTGCAATAACTGAAGAGGTATCCCTGCAGTTCCCGATTGTATTAACAACCTCGACAGTGTAATTCCCTGATAACCTCGCTATGTATCTGCTTGAATCTCCTCCGGTAAGGGCGGTCCCTCCGACCATCCATTCATATGTATAGCTGCTGATATGTGTTACGGAAAGAGTTACACTGTCTCCTTTACAGAAAATCAGTGATCCATCTGTTGTAATCAGAGCTGCAGGGTAACTGGCTACCGTAACTGTTCTGTTAATTACATCAGAACAACTGTTATCTGCAACGACTGTAAGTGATGCCTGATAATCAGTAGGATTGAGATATCCATGTGTTCCGGGATTCAGGAGGTCTGATGTTTGTCCATCTCCAAAGTTCCATAACCAGTTAAGGATTGTGAGTCCTCCGGTATTTGTATTGTTTGTAAAGGTGGTTGGTGTTCCCTGGCAGGCAATATTTGCAGAGAAATCAGCAACAGGGACAGCTTTCACCAGTACATCATAACTCTGATATGCACTATCTCCGACTTCTGAATAAGCCCACAATCCGGCTGTGAAAGTACCAGCAACTGAATATAAATGCCTGGGATTCTTTAAGGTGCTCACAGTGCCGTCACCGAAACTCCATTTCCATTTTGTAATAGGATCCGTTCCGACAGAAAGATCACTGAATGCTGTTGAATCTCCTTTACATACAGTTGTGAATGAAAAATCCGCATCTATATGACTGACCACAAAAGAATTTTCTGCAGACCAGGGACCCCCTGTATTTGAAGGATCGACTGCCTGCACACTCCAGTAATATGTTCCAACCGGCAGATCACATAATCTCCATTTTTCATTCATGTAAGCGTTGCCCGGCTGAATAACATACCTGTAGCCAGTACTGATATCCGACATTGGCGACATAATATCCACCCCATTGGGCACAGTTCCAACCCTTATGTTATAAGTACAACCCGGACAAGATGATAATTTGTCCCATTTCAGGATAATATCAAGCTTATCCTGGTCGTACCGTGTGTTGGCAGGAGCAGTGCTTATCCGTTCATTAGAGCCCCAGTTATCATAATATTGATTGTAGTTTCCGGCACCAATTTTCATCAGAAAATCCAGGCCGTTTTTGTTATCGAGATTGACGGCCATGAACGGCAATTCAAGTTTATTCGAGGCAGCAAGATCAATGATTATTTCCTCAAGAGTACCATTATTATTAAGATAGAGCCGCGTTTTATCAAGTGAACCATAAATGGATAGTGAATAAAGATCAAGGTCTCCGTCATAATCATAATCGGCCCAGAAATTAGACATAGTGGTTGAAGTCCTTATCTGGAGGTTGGCATCGGTAAAATTCATCGAATTGTTAAGGAGAACTTTTATATACTTGTCATTAAGAAGGTTATTCCCCGACAAATAAATGTCAAGCTGACCATCGAGATTATAATCTCCTGTAAAGATTCCGCTTTGAAGATACTTTCTGTATAATTCATTACCGGATATCAGCTCTTCTGTAAAAACAAAATTCCCCTTATTTATGTAGACATATGTGTTGGCAGTTCCAAGTGAATCCTTTCCATATATGATCAGATCAACATCCATATCATTATCAAAATCACCCGCTACTGCCCCGCATTTTTCGAAGCCTCTTATTGAATGTGTGACTTTCTGGAAAATCCCGTTCCCCAGATTCTTATAAAGCCTGGTGACCGGCTTATTGGTCGTCAGGTTGGTTGTCATTCCTGACGTTATGAAATCCTGTTTCCCGTCATTGTTAAGGTCGGTCCACAGAACATATTCAAAATTGATATTTTTTACAAGGGCTTCATTTACAACACTATAGTTAAACGCACTGTTGAAACCATACAATGCAATGCTTGAATCACGTAAACCATTCACAGTATAGTTTCCAGAGATGCTAAAATCGATCTGATTATTATTATTATAATCATTCGGAGTAATTGTGGAAATGGGATTGTAGCTGTCAGCCGAGATCGTTCTGTAATTAGCCTGGGTGAATGGACTGAGGGTATTTTCAATAATCTGCAATGAATTGGTGCAATTAAGGAATATATCCATGTCATTATCGTGGTCGCTGTCAAAGAAGATTGCAGGTGAACTTATGTTTGGAGTTTCGGTTGAAGTTACTTTCGTGAACCGTTCTTTGATGTCGAAGGTCGATTCGGTTGAAAAGGCCGAAGCTCCAAGTGAATTATCAATAGCCTGGACTCCCCAGAGATATGTGCCGACAGGGAGATCTTTCAGTGTCCAGACATTATCACGTATATAACCGGATCTGGCTATCCTTCGGAATCCTGTTGTAAGGTCAGCAACCGGAGATACAATTTTAATTTTATTGCCTGCAACTCCGACATAGATATTATAGGTTATCGATTGCGGAGGAGTATTATTATCAGTGGCATTATCCCAGCTCAATGTTACTGATGTCCCCTCAACCACGGTAGTAAGATTTACCGGAACAGATGGTTTTGAGTTCGGGGTTGCGAATGAATTAATGCCAATAAATGTCATTCCGTTACCATCTTCCTTAGCGCCATTTGCCGCAAAATCCAGGACATTATTATTATCATAGTCTGCGAACTGGGCAGAACTGTAGACGATCCTGTCGGGTAGTGAGAAATTATCAGGTACAAGTGAATCTGTTCCGTTATTATAGAAAACCAGGTTATAAAGAATAGACGTCTGGAATTTCACACCCGAAATAAAAGCATCCAGATCGCCGTCATTATCAACATCTCCGAAGCCTGAAGTTCCGCGATTGGCCTGAGGTACTTTATAGGTTGAGAGGGTGAATCCGTTACCGGCATTGTTTATGTAAACCATACCACGGCACTTTGTTTCATCCCAGCCTCCGAGCATAAGATCTGGATACCCGTCACCATTAACATCGCCCCAGTCAAACTGACTATACCGGAGATTCACGAACAGATCGTTTGTCACTGTAAATGTCCCGCCATTATTTTTCCAGAGACGGGTATATTTATTCACATTAATATCAAGCCCTGTAATAAAAATATCCAGGTCCTGGTCAAGGTCGTAATCTATAAACGAGACTTTGCCGTCAGTAATTCCCGGTAATCCGGCATTTACATCGGTGAATACTCCTTTCGTGTTTTTGTAAAGGTTCGTAACGACTGTACCTCCTGCATCTTTTCCAGCTATAAGGACATCGTAATCCCCGTCATTATCAAAATCACCCCAGTCTGCTGTAGCTTTGGTTAACGGTGTAAAACCTGAAAATTTACTATGATAAACAAGTGAAACTTCAAAGGTATCAACTCCTGCTGTCGCCACGGTATTCTTACCTGCATAAAGCAGATCGGGATAACCATCATTGTTGAAATCACTCCACGTCTGATAGCCTTCACTAAGTGGTCTGATACTGATGTTTGATCCAATCGTATGGCTGCTGTTGAATATATTTAATATTCCCTGCGCCAAACCGGATCCATCCCAATCTTCACCAGAAACTGACAGATCCAGATAGCCATCCATGTTAAGATCAACCCAGTTTACCGAAGATTTAAGTGTTTTTGCAGGTAAAGGTGAAATACCGGAGTTTGTAAACAATTGTGAAAATAATTCAGACACAAAAGAAACCATCAATATTACAACTGTAATACGTTTGATAATATGTCCGGTTTTTATCTGCATAGACCAATGGCAATATTGGGATTTATCATTTTATCGGGTTTCATAGTTGATCCGTTCTTTTTTTCTTCTTCTTACCGGCCAGTAAAAATATTGCTCCTGCCAAAATCAAGGCAATAGCAGGCAGTATTATTTTCACTGTCCCCGTGGCTATTTTCCTGCTGCCTGATAATTCGCCTGATGAGAATGATAAAATCACTGTTCTCAGTCTTACCCCTGAAGGAAGTGATATTCTCTGAGTGAAAGTGCCATTCATGTTATCAGTAATTACCCCCACAAGCAAGCCTTTGCCAATGGAAAGATTTAAATCAGCCAGTGCATAAGGCATAGGGATATTCCCATATTTGTCTTTTAATGTGAATGTTATGTCATAGAGTTTTTCTCCGGTCGTTGTTTTATCAATAAACTTTATATTCCTGATGGTGAACTTCAATTTTGATCCGGAGTTGATAAAAGTCTGCATGTGGCTTTCGCGTAATATCTTTTCACCGTGGCTTGAGTCAGAGAATGAGATATTAAAACTGTATGTGCCTTCCAGCTTTGGAACATAAACAGCAGTGTAAATACCGTCTCCGGCTTTCTGATCTCCATTTTTGCCGTTATCATTAAATGCCAGCCCTTTTATTTTAACATCTCCCGGTGGAAGCAGATGGTATTCATCCCTTAATGCATGAATTCTTACCTCTATCGGATCGATATTTTTCAGGAAATTATTTGTCTGAGAATTAAGATATTCTTCTCTTGCTTCCCTGTTCAGGTTCTCAATCAGATGTTGAGCAGAGATCACTTTCAGATATTCTTCAAGCTGCTTTTGCTTTGCTTTTTCAATCATTTGAGCGTCAAGCTTCCTGCTTACCAGCCAGTTCCCGGGATTCATTTCCGGACTGGTTCCCATAATAATTGTTTTATTCAGCCCTGCAAGCGGTTTTTCCTCAAGCAAAAGTTCAGCATATATTTTTATTTTCTCTCCGGTTAAATATTTTTCCTTGTCAAACCATGTTTTCAGATCAAGCTTTTTGGATGTATTCAATACTGTATGCTGGTAAAACTCCGATGGATTTCCCAGTGCAGTTCCGTCAATTTTCAGTTTCCAGATTCCGGTCATGCCCGGTTGACTGAGCAATGCATCGTAAAGGGTGATTATGGTATGGTTATTACGATGTATTATATTAATACCGCCCTGGTCAAGCGACAGTTCGGTACCTGCCGGTGTTAATAATTTAATATTAAGGTAGTTCTCCTGAGGAGTTACCCAGCTGACAAAGAAACATACCTTCTCATCAAAAATTGTTATCGGTATATCGAACTGTTTTACTTCGCCCTGGTTAATTATATCCAGCGGGTCATCTGATATTCCCAATCCCAGCAATACTTTTATTATATTGTTAAATACTGCATTCAATGCAGTTCCGGCATTCCATGTAACAAGAGAAGAAGGGTCATCAGGGTCATAAGGAGGAGTCAATTTGCTCTCAGAGGTTCTAATATTATAATGCCTCCCTCCTGTTCCATTAACAAGCTGTTCCAGGATGTCGTCCGGAACTATGCCATAGTCCCCGAAACCTATTGTAAACAACTTTATTCCTGCGTTTTTCAAACTGGTATTTGTGGTTGTTATTATGCTTGATATGCCTGAATATGGGCAATTCTGCCGGCCGTCCGTCAATAATACAATTGTTTTGTTGGCATTTGTTGTGTTGAAAAGCCCAATAGCATGATTGACTCCTTCTAAAAGAGGAGTGCTGTTACCATCAGCAATTAATGACTGAATTCTTCCCGAGGGACCTGTGAGATAATTATCATACAGATTATCAAGGAATTGTGAAATCTCGACAGTACCGGCATCACATCCAACCTGTGGAGAATCGGGAAATCTTGCCACTCCCAAAGCTGACTGACAAGGTTCATTACTATAAAGCAGATCGACGAAAGCTGAGAGTGCATTTCTGGCATGGTATAATTTTATTGCAAAAGGATCAGATGTGCTATTATCATAAAAATCTCTGTTCATGCTCCATGAGAGATCATACAAGCATATTACTTCGGGAAGAGTTGTCGCAACAACATCAGCGACTGTTATTGTTCCTACTGAGATCGCAGTTCCGCAGCCTCCAGTTAATGTTATATTGTAGTTAAAGATTCCTGTTGCTGTGGGTATCCCGCTAATTGTAACAGTATTACCTGTCCAGCTCCCTGTTACTCCTGCCGGTAATCCTGTTACTGTTGCTCCTGTTGCACCTGTTGTCGAATAAGTAATATCTATTATCGCTCCATTGATCTTTACACATTGCGTTTTGGTTACAGTAGCAGATGTTAGTGTTATCGTATTGTCCGGATTGACTGTTATCGTTCCGTTTGTTGTCTCTGTTCCACATCCTCCAGTAAGTGTTACTGTATAGCCAAACGGGCTTCCTGTTGTCGTCGTAGGAGTTCCGCTGATGGTAACCACATTGCCTGCCCAGCTCCCCGTCACTCCTGTCGGCAGTCCTGATACCGTAGCTCCCGTTGCTCTTGTTGTTGAGTATGTTATATTAGCAATTGCCGTGTTGATACACCTGGTCTGATTGTCTGTTCCGGCTGCTGAGGAAAGTGTGATGGAGTTGGCTGGTGTTACATTGATAGTTCCTCCTTTTGTTACTGTTCCGCATCCTCCAGTCAATGTTATATTGTAGTTAAAGGTTCCTGATGCTGTCGGTATACCGCTGATGGTAACCACATTGCCGGCCCAGCTCCCTGTCACTCCTGCCGGAAGTCCTGCTACCGTAGCTCCCGTTGCTCCTGTTGTTGAGTATGTTATATTAGCAATTGCCGTGTTGATACATACTGTTTGACCATCAGTACCGGCTGCTGAAAGCAAGTCAATCGTATTGTAAGGATTGACAGTAACTGTAAAGTTAGATGATACCGTTCCATTACCGCATGTATTGGCGCCGTAAACGGTTATAACTCCTGATGTTGCTGAAGTTGAAAAACTAACTGTTATACTGTCGGTATTTGCCCCTGCTGTGATGGAGGCTCCTGACGGCAGACTCCAAACATAGCTTGTTGCATTGCATATGTCGGAGATTGAGTAGTTAACATTTGTCTGTCCCTGGCAAACTGATGCAAATCCTGTAATTGCTCCTGCAGCAGAAGGCAACGGACAGGTTGGCAGAAAAAATGAATTCATAAAAAAAACTTCCTCATCATACCTGTTATCCAGAGGTGATATAATGACGATACTGTCGAATGGAGTTGTATTGTCCTCCTTTTCATATCTGTACCATTTCCCTGAGACAAGAACTCCTGAAACAGGATACCAGTTCGCTCCCTGATAATATCGCACTATCGGAAAAGTGAATGTTGTTTTTTGTAAAAGGAAACTCCATTTCCTGACAGCTGATTGGATTCCGTTAATGCGAAACATAATCTGAACTCTTCCCTCACTGTCATTAGGAGCCGATGTACAGATATCAACATCAACTCCTGAGAATTTATATTGCCAGTCACTGCCTGTTTGAGACATTGATCTGTATCCTCTTTTGTTTCTAATAATGACGGTCGTATCATCGTCACATGATATCCGGTCTTTGGTGATCTCTAAATCCGGGGTGGTCATGCAGTTTCCATAACCGGTGCCTTGATACAGGTCAAGCACATCTACCTGTGACTTCAAATCCGTAACACTAAAAAATAACAGAGTTACAATGAACCCTCGTGATAAAAGTCCAAAAAATGTATACTTTTTCATTTGTTCAATCCTTTTAAATCAAGACAGCAGAAAATCAATTATCCCGGATAAACTGATATCCGGTGCAGAATAATACTTTAATCCCTTTTGCTGGACTTCCAGCGGATGATATAATAAAGGGATCCTTAAAGGGAATAACAATATTAAAACCAAGTTCTCTTGCAGACATTTTTTCATCCAAAACAGGCTTTGAAAAAATATCTTCAAAATTTACGATGGTTTTATATAAAAAACAAATTTATTTTAGTATTTACCTTGAAAAGAGAAAGTTGGGAAAAAATTCACCTCCTGAGAGCTATCGGTACGGCAAACAGTCGGTTTTAAACGGGAATAATGATTAATAAGGATATACTATCTTCATCAAACATAATAATATGTATGTCAAAAAATCCTGGCAAAAACCGGCCATGTCCTTAAAATGTAGTAATTTTAGGTTGTACACGAACCATGCTAAGGATGGTATGAGATTTGTAAATTGATCATTTTAAAGTTCTTAAATACTATAGAGTCATGTCATCAAAAAGATTATTATTTGTGTTTTCATTTCTCCTTGCAGCCGTTGTCATTTTGGCTCAGGAAAAACCTATTCCTTCTTATTACAGCTTCAGCAAGGGTCTGAAAAACCAGACTGTCCTTCAGGATGATTTCAGCAAATTCAATAACTACTGGCTCCTTGGCATAGAGGAGAACAGCTGGGCGGAAAGCATCGAAGACGGCCACCTGGTATTCCAGTCCCTGACCACCAAATCGAAAGAGGACCTTTTGCCGGTTATCATCGACCAGAAGAGAGACTTCGAAATCGAAACTTCAATGAGGTTTGTCGAGGGGCAAATGGACAAGGGTTATGGCCTTCAGTGGGGCAAATCGGTTAACCCTATCCGGCAATTCGATTTTCTTCTCACCGGAGGAGGCCATTTTACCATTGATAAATATGACGGCAAATTCTCTGATTACGTTCCTTTCACACTCTCCGATGACGTCAACAGGTATGCCTTCAATAAGCTGACTGTCAGGAAAGTATCAGATAAATACTACTTCTTCCTCAACGAAAAGCTTGTCCACACAATGCCTTTCGAACCATTCTTTGGCAATCTCCTCGGATTCCAGGTCGGAGATAATTCCACTATCATGGTCGATCATATTGAAATAGCCTATCTCGACGAGGCTATGGAAGAAAAATCAAAAGTCCTGATAATGGATTATAAATTCATTACAAACAGCGATAAAGTTGCAATCGGCAAGGCTGTCACATTAACAGTCAATGTCACCAATGTGGGCAATAAAGACGCTTCAAACTTGTCGATCAGCTACAAGGTCCCTGAAAATATTGAAGTTCTCGACTTTAAGAAAGTTCCTTCACTCAAGGCAGGTGAGGAGCAGCTGCTGACTCTACAGTTTTTTGCAACAAAAAACTATACAGATTCAGTGATCCCTATCAGCTTTCAAATTGCCGGAGCTGATATCACAAATGTCAATGACCTGGACTTTTCAGTTGAAATGGATAAGCCTGTCACAAAGGAGATTGATAAATCCCTGGCACAGAATTTCAGTGAATTCCGCGGCGGAAATGATCCTCTCAAAGGACTGAATGTTGCCCAGGCTATGAAATCAGTTCAGGTAGGAGAATACTACGGACTTATTATCGGTATAGACCAATATTCAGGCGATTGGCCTCAGCTGCAGAATGCAGTTAATGATGCAAAAAGCGTTGCTGAGACCCTCTCCGGGAAATATACTTTTCATTACCTTAAAACACTCTATAATAAAGACGCTACACGCGATAATATTCTTAAGGAATTTGAATGGCTCATGCAGAATGTAAAGACCAATGATAATGTCTTTATATATTATTCGGGACATGGGGAATACCTTGAAAACATGGATAAGGGATTCTGGGTGCCGATTGATGCCTCATCCAAAACTATATCCAAATACATCTCCAATGAAGACATAAGATCATTCCTGTCAGGCATAAACTCGAAACATACTCTTCTTGTTACAGATGCCTGCTTTAGCGGCGATATTTTCAGGGGGAAAACCATGACAATCCCTTATGAGAATTCAACCAAATACTATCAGAAGGTTTATTCGCTTAATAGCAGGAAAGCCCTGACATCGGGTGGTGTTGAGCCGGTAATGGACAAAGGAAAGGAAGGACATTCTGTCTTTGCATATTATTTCCTCCAGGCCCTTATTAATAATGCAGAAAAGTATCTCGATGCGGGACAGGTCTTTGAATCCCTGAAGATACCTGTGGTAAATAATTCATTACAGACACCGGCATACAGCCCTATAAGAAATGCAGGTGATGAAGGCGGCCAGTTTATCTTCATGTTGAAATAATAAAATCCCTTACCTGAAGAAGTGTGATATATAGAAGAATCCTGACTTTTGTTGCATTATCTGTTCTGCTGCAGACAGAATTGTTTTCTCAGCAGTATTTTTTCCGGAAATATTCAGTTGAGGAAGGACTTCCGCAATCGTCTGTATACTGTATAATTGAGGATACACGCGGTTTTATCTGGATCGGCACTGCTGGTGGCGGTCTGACCAGATTTGACGGCAACAGGTTTGAAACATTCACAAAGGCAAACGGGCTCTCTGACAATGTTATAAGAACTCTCTTTGAAGACAGCAGGGGAACGATATGGATCGGGACAGATAATGGCCTGAATTATTATGATGGTGAAAAATTCAAAGCTTTAACTGAAGAACCGGTCTTTAACGGAACATCTGTCCTGAGTGTTAAAGAGGACAAAAACGGCATTATCTGGGTCGGAACGGCGTATAACGGACTCTCAGCAATAAAGACAGGCGATTCGCTTTCGGTTACCAGCTTTACGATGAAGGACGGCCTCATCAGCGACTTTATTTTTAATATCCTTATAGATAATGATGAAAGAATATGGCTAGCAATGGTGGGCGGAGTTAATATTCTTACAATGGCAGAAGGTGATTCTTTAGCTATTGAAAGTATCGAAGATCCTATTGTCCCGGCTGACTTTATCCTTTCAATTGAGCCTGGGAATAACGGAGAATTCTGGTTCGGAAGCTATGGTGAGGGGCTTTTCAGGGTCCGGCCGGAAGGTGAAAACAAAGAGTATGTAGTTGTTCCGTCACAGATTAATGATCAGTTTCCGGGACTTATGGTCTGGGATATTTCATTACGAAAAAATGGAGAAATATGGCTTGCTACAGATAAAGAAGGGATTATCAGGCTCCTGGATGACAAAATCACAGGCAGATTCTCAAGGGATAACGGACTTCCATCAAACCAGATACTTAACATACTCGAGGACCATGAAGGGAATACCTGGCTGGCTTCATTCGGTCAGGGCGCATTAATGTTCGATGATGAGAAATTCCTTAAATACGGACCGGAAGAAGGCATATCCGGAAACCAGGTCCTGAGTCTTCTCATTGACTCTGAAAACAGGCTTTATATGGCTACAGAGGATGGATTCTCCTGCTTCAGAATGGAAGGGGACAAAATCAGTAAGTTGAAGTTCTTTTCGCCCTCTCAGGGACTCAATCATGAGGGAGCGACAGCTCTGACTAAATATGGTAACAAAATCTGGGTAGGCACTAACAATGGGATCAATATTTATGACGGAACAAACCTTACACGGTTTGAATATAATTACCGCCTCCCCGATTTGAAGATAAGCTCTCTCCTCATTGACAGTCATAATAACATGTGGATAGGCACCAGTGGAGGCTATGGCAAATTCACAGGTGACAATCTGTATACAATGAGTGAGGAGGACGGTTTGATCCATAATGAGATACAGACTATTATTGAAGATTCTAAAGGAAGGATATGGATCGGTACTTTCGGTGGATTAGTCCGCCTGGAAGATACCATCTATTCTGATTTTAATGACGAAGACGGGCTTGATTTTCAGCGCATCAATGCCCTTGCGGAGGATCCTGCCGGAAACATCTGGATTGGCACCTTCGGTGGAGGAATTTACAGATTTGATATAAACAGTGATTCCATTCCGATATCACTTCTGGCAACAAAAGGAGTTCTTTCTTCCGGAACCATTAACTCTCTTTTATTTATAAGTAAAACAGTGGTGGTCGTCGGGACAGATAAAGGATTTGACCTTATTGAACTGGATGACAAACAATCAATTACCAGGGTGATTCCTTATGGCATACAGGATGGATTCACGGGAGGAGAAAACAATACAAATTCTATTGCAAGAGATGAAGCCGGACTTATCTGGTTCGGAACAAAAAACGGAGTGATCCGGTTTGATCCTGATGTTGATAAGAGTTTTGATCTCTCACCAAAAACCTTCATAACATCAATAAGGCTATTCTTTGAAACAGTTGACTGGAAATCGAGGAATTTCACAGTAAGCAAATGGTCAGGATTGCCTGAGAATCTTGTATTGTCACACAAAGACAACCATGTTACATTTGAATATACCGGCCTCTCTTTCAGCAATCCCGATGACATAGTGTTTTCATATCGCCTTGAAAGAAACGGTTCAGGTGAATGGTCTCCGTTTACATCTGCAAGGAGCGTTACATCTTCTGATCTCAGACCGGGTAGCTATACTTTTAACGTAAAGGCAAAAAACAAATACGGAATAACAGGTGAAACTGAACAGTACAGCTTTCTTATTAAACCGCCTTTCTGGAAAACCAAATGGTTTATTATTTTATTAATATTATCAGCATCCTTTGTGATTGTTGCATTTGTCAGGTATAGGGAGAAACAGCTTATAGAAGAAAAAATAAAGCTCGAAAAGATTGTTGAGGAGAGGACAAGGGAAGTAGTTGAACAAAAAGATGAAATAGCCAAACAGAGAGATATTGTAACTTATCAGAAGAAGGAGATTACCGACAGCATCCAGTATGCCAAAACGATTCAGAGAGCCGTCCTTCCTGAAGAGGGTATCCTTAAAAGCAACTTCAGTGATTATTTTATCCTGTTCCGGCCGAAAGATATTGTGAGTGGTGACTTTTACTGGATGTCGAAAAAGGGTAATCATATTATATTTACGGCTGCAGATTGCACCGGACATGGTGTGCCAGGCGCTTTCATGAGCATGCTGGGAGTCAGTTTCCTTAATAAAATAGTCAATGAATCAGGAATTGTTGATCCTGATAAAATACTGAACAAGCTTCGTGAAAATGTTATATTATCCCTCAAACAAAAAGAAATACGCGAATCAAGCAAAGATGGAATGGATATTGCCCTCTGTACTATCAACCTGAAAAACAATCACTTGCAATTTGCAGGGGCAAATAATCCCATGATCCTGATCAGAAAGGAAAATGGTGAGTATAACATCATGGAAAAGAGGGCTGACGGAATGCCTGTAGGAGTCTATTCAAGGATGACTGATTTCATTTGCCATGAAATTGATGTCTGGAAAGGAGATACAATTTATCTTTTTTCTGATGGTTTCTGTGATCAGTTTGGCGGACCTGACGGAAGAAAATTCATGAAGCCCAGGTTCACCAGAATGCTCCTCGAAAACCAGGAGCTTGAAATGTGTGCACAAAGGGAAGTCTATGAAAAAATACTTGATGAATGGATAAATTACCCTACCAGAGAAGGTGACCCGAAAGAACAGATTGACGATATAATATTACTCGGAATAAGAATTTAATTAAGCTGTCTTTCTATAGCGGTTTACTGCCAGCGCAGTAAATACAATCGCAATCACGATCAGTGAATAGATCTCCCTGCTGATATCATGAAATGTCGATCCCTTAAGCATCACCATCCTGTTTATGCGCATCACATAAGCAGCAGGATTTATCAGATCAAACTTTTGTGCCCATATAGGCATACTGTCAAGGGGAGTGAAAACGCCGCTCATCAATACAAAAATTATTATGAAGAAGAATGCAGTGAACATAAATTGTTGTTGCGTACTTGAAAAAGTTGAGAGAAAAAGGGCAAAGCCAAGCACCGCTACCAGGAAAAGAGCTGAACCCAGGAAAAGAAGTGCAATGCTGCCCTCAAAAGGTATGTTGAAAGTCAGCTTTCCAATGATTAATCCGATAGCGACGTCAATAAGTCCGATAACCAGAAAGGGTACCATTTTGGCTATAATGAAATGATATTTTTTAACTGGTGTAACATTTATCTGTTCAATGGTGCCGCTTTCTTTTTCCTTTACCAGGTTAAGCCCTGCAAAAATGAATCCAATTGCCAGGACAAGTATTCCAAGTACCCCTGGAAGCATATAATACTTATAATTAAGCAGTTCGTTGTACCAGTACCTGTTGTCAACCTGTATCTGCGGGAAAGATGCAAGAGTTGCGCTGCCGATATTTTCAGCAACGATATTCATATTGTAATCACGGATCACTCCGCTTAAATAAGCCCACGACAACTGGGCATTTACAGCATTTATGGCATTGACAGAAACTAATATCCTGCCGGGATTCCCTTTCCCTGTTTCTTTCCCGAAACCTGATGGTATTTGCAGCACTAAATCACATTTGCCCCTGTGCAACAGATTATTGGCTTCCTGCTCAGAGAAAGTTGAGAACCTGACTTTAAAAAATGTTGATCCTTCCAGCCGATTTACCAGTTCTCTCGATTCGGTTGTCATGTCTCTGTCAATTATGCATAGCTTTACATTATTGATCTCAAATGTTACTGCAGGTACGAGTAACAACATCTGAACAATAGGAACGCCAAAAATTGCCCTTCCCATAAATTTATCCCTGAAGATCTGGATAAACTCTTTTCTTATTAAGTAAAATATCGTCCTCATCCCTTTTTCTTCTGCTGTTTTACTAAAGTCTTATTTTAAAATTCCTTATACTCAGTCCGATAAATGCCACTGTGAAGGCTATCAGTATCAGCGTTTCCTTCCAGACATACATGAATCCGGTTCCTTTGATCATTATATTTTTAATGATTGTTATGAAATACTGGGGAGGCATCAAAGCAGCTACCTCTCCATATCCTGACGGCATATTCTCTATCGGGAAAATAAATCCCGAAAGTAAAATAGTCGGCAGCATCAAGCCTACAAACGAGATAAATATAGCCTGCTGCATGGTCTTTGATTTGGTAGATATAAGTATTCCAAGTGAAAGACTCATCAGAATATAGAGCATGCTTTCAGCCAGAAGCAGGACAAGGCTGCCTTTTACAGGGAGTCCAAACACAAGCCATGAGAGCAGCAGGATCATTATTATATTAATGAATGAAAGCAGGAAATATGGCATCACTTTGCCAAGGATGATCTGAACAGGTTTAAGAGGTGACACTAGTAATACTTCCATTGTTCCGAATTCCTTTTCCCGCGTTATGGTAACAGAGGTCATGAGAGCACAGATAAGGATCATGATCAGGGTTATGACTCCCGGTACAAACATATAATGCCCTTTAAGAGAAGGATTATAGAACATCCTCACTTCAGGTTGAACCAGAAGAGTCCCGGCGGCTTGTGTTCCTGCCAGTTCCCTGTTGAAATCTGTTACGATCGCTGTGACATAATTTGTAATAAGGGTCGCCATATTTGGTTCAGAGCCGTCTGTGATTATACTTATGGCTGCTTTGCCTTCGCTGATAAGCTTCCGGCCAAAATCCTTTTCAAAGATTATTACTGCTTTGGTTTTACTTTTCCGGAGTACTTTATCAATATCATTGTAACTCAGGAGCGTTTCACTCCTCATGAAAAAACCGGACGAACATATTTTATCTGATATTTTTTGCGTCATTTCATCTTTAGAAAGATCAAGAAACCCTATCTGGGCATTTTTCAGGTCAGTGCTTACTACAAACCCGAATAGAAGTATCTGTATGACAGGTATCCCGAACAGTATAATCAGTGTCCTGACATCCCTGAATATATGCAGGAACTCTTTCTTGACAAATCCCAGGAATCGTTTCATTTAAAGATTTGTTAAATAATGTCTTCTACTTTCATCAACCTCTCCCCAAACCCCTCCCCCAAGAGGGAGGGGCTTTAATTATTCCGGATCAGTTTCCCCCTCTCTCCCGGGAGAGGGGGACGGAAGGGGGTGAGGCTTATCCTCCGGGTCTGGCAATCTTTACAAATACCTCATCAACAGATGCTGCATTATATTGTTTTTTAAGATTAGCCGGTGTATCAAGAGCAACAATTTTACCTTCGCTCATTATTGATATCCTGTCACAATATTCTGCTTCATCCATATAATGTGTTGTTACAAAAACCGTAATACCCCTTCCAGCTGCTTCATATATCATTTCCCAGAACTGCCGGCGTGTTATAGGATCTACTCCACCGGTAGGTTCATCGAGAAAAACTATCTTAGGTTCATGCAGAACAGCCACTGAAAACGCGAGTTTCTGTCTTAATCCGAGTGGAAGATCTGAGATTAACCTGTCACCGTATTCCCTGAAATTCAGCTTATCAAGAAGGAGATCGGTCCTTTCCCTGATCAATGCTCTTTTTATTCCGTATATTCCTCCATAAAGCATGATGTTCTCCTTCACAGTCAGATCCTCATAGAGTGAGAATTTCTGGCACATATAACCGATATTCTTCTTGATCTGTTCCGGCTGTTTTTTCGCATTGTATCCGGCAACAATAACTTCTCCCGATGTCGGCGCAGATAATCCTGAAAGTATCCTTAAAGCAGTTGTCTTACCTGCTCCGTTTGCGCCCAGGAATCCAAAGATCTCACCTTCATACACCTCAAAGCTCAGGTTATCATTTGCCGTGAAGCTTCCGAACTTCTTCACCAGATTACGAACCGATATTACTGTGTTTCTTGTCATCTTTTAATTCTTGCCTTTGCGCCGTTGCGCCTTTATGCCTTTGTGCCTTTTTCCATCAACTCCAGAAATCTGTCCTCAATTCCTGCCCTGGTTTCATTTATCTCAACATTGCTGATGCCCATTCCGTTGAGATACTCATATAAGGAATTGTTAAATTCATCGCCTCTGAAAGTGACATGAACCGAATCTCCGAATGGATAGGTGGTAATAGTCCCCGGATAACTTCTCAACGCAATTATCAGCTTATATTTTTCTGGAGCTTTTACGCTGAACAGTTTCCTGCTGAATCCTTCCCTTATCTTTTCCGGCTGATTTATCGAAAGTATGCTTCCTTCCTGGATCAATGCCACCCTATCGCATTTCATAGCCTCATCCATATAAGGTGTTGATACGATGATTGTTATATTATGTTGTCTCAGTTTCCGTAGCATCCCCCAGAATTCTGCGCGCGATACGGCATCCACTCCTGTTGTCGGTTCGTCAAGGATAAGAAGGTCAGGCTTGTGAATTAATGCACACGATAATGCCAGCTTCTGTTTCATCCCGCCGGAAAGCTTACCTGCAAGTCTCTTCCTGAATGGCTCTATATGCGAATAGATATCAGAAATCAGATCGTAATTTTCCTTAACCGTCGTTCCGAAAACAGTTGCATAGAAATTCAGATTCTCCTCAACCGAAAGATCCTGGTAAAGGCTGAACCGCCCGGGCATATAACCAATGTTTTTTCTCAATTCCCTGAATCCGGAAACGGAATCAAGCCCCAGGACTTCCAATTTACCTTCGTCAGGAATCAGCAAGGTTGCTATTAGCCTGAAAAGTGTTGTCTTACCTGCTCCGTCGGGACCAATGAAACCGAATATCTCACCCTCAGACACCTCAAAGGAGATATCCTTCAGGGCCTGTGTATCCCCGAATTTCTTGCTGATTCCCGATGCCTCAATTATTTTTTGCATTCTGTCCTGTTTTCAGAATATTGCTTCTCCAGGCATCCCCGACTTCATAGTGCCATCGTTCTTTACATCAATGGTTACAGCATATACAAGAGTGACACGCTCTTCCTTTGTCTGAATGATCTTTGGAGTGAATTCAGCTTTGCCTGAAATATAGGTTATTGTTCCTGTGAATGATGCGTAATCTTTTTCCCCGTCATCAACTCTTACCGTGCATTCCTGTCCGATCTTTATGCCGCCAAGCTGGGCTCCGCTGACATATACTTTCAGCTTCATCAATGACAGATCGGCAATTTTTGCGAGTGGTTTACCTGCTGCTGTTAATTCTCCGGCCTCAGAATATTTTTCAATAATGATGCCTTTGATTGGGCTTTTGACGCTGCTGCGTGTGACCTGTTCATTGAGCGTTGCTTTCTTCGACTCATATACCGATAATTCCGCTGCGATCGATGTCTTCTGAGTATTATTGGCCGCTATTTGCTTCTGTAAAACTGCAACCTGACCTGTGAGGTCATCATATTGCTTTTGTGTTGCCGCGTCATCCTTCAGCATTTTTTCAATCCTGTTAATGTTAACATTAAGATTGGCAATTTGCTGGTTCAGAATTTCGTTCTGGGCGTTTATTGTACTGATACGAGTCCTGACACTCATCATACTCGCATTGATCTCCGATTTCTGGAGATGGAAAAGTGTGGTATCGATAAGAGCTATTTCTGATTCCTTATCAGTTTCTGATCCTTCGTTCAAATCAAATTTCAGAATTTTTCCGCTTGTTTCCGCTGATACGATGACTTCTGTTGCCTCAAAGTTTCCGAAAGCATCTGCCTCATCAGTCTTGTTATTGCAGCTTGTGAGGATTATTGCTGCGATGATTATTAATGATCTGGTTTTCATATTATTATCTTTGTTTTTCTTGTTTCATAAGGTACTCTTCTGACTTTTCTGAAAGACCCCCCACCCCCCCTGAAGGGGGGCTATAAACCCACTCATATCTATATGGAAGTAAAATGGGTTTTAACCCCCCTTCAGGGGGGCAGGGGGGTTATTCTATCTCTTTACCACATATGTTTAGATATTCTACTCTTGCAAGGGCAAGGTTTATTTTATGAATCTCATAATTGATAAGTGCCTGCTTCTCGGAATTCATTTCATTCATGTATTCTGTGGCAGTAATGGTACCGTTTTCGTACTGTGATTCTGCTGCTGCAGTAATCCTTTTCCTGATTGCGATAAGCTCAGAATCTGATTCAATAAGGGACTCCAGGCTTGAAATCTCTGCATTCTTGACATCAAGAAGCCTTCCCAGGTTATCACTCAGGTCGCTTTTCCTGCTGTCGATTATTCCTTGCTGAAGACTAATTATCTGCTTTTCATTTTTCACTTTGTTCCAGTCGAAAATATTCCATTTAAGACCGGCTCCGAGAATATAATAAGGTGCAAATTCATCCTTGAAAAAATTGCTTCCGGGAGGATTCCCGTAACCAAGAGTAGCAAATCCGAATGCCTTTGGCATCCTTTTGCTTTGTATTAATAGCAGTGATGCATCAAGCTGCTCTTTTCTAAGATCAAATATCTGTAATTCAGGGCGTGTAAATTCATCTGTAAGCTTTTCCTTTGTTACCGGTAGCACAAATTCTGTTGAAACATCAATCTCACTCCCCGTGAGGCCTGCCAGGATTTTCAGCAGCGATGCTTTCCTTATCCCATTTTCACTAAGCTGCTGATCAAGCTTTATCTTTTCAGATGTAAGAACATCAAGATCAGATTTCAGAATTACGCCGCTTGAAAGTGCGGAATTCATTGATGCAATTCTTTTGGTAATCAGTTCCAGGTAGTTTTGCAGCAGTTCTTTCTGCCTGTCCAGAAGAAGCAAGTTGAAATAGTAGGTATTTATCTGACTGCGAAGTTTATAAAGGTCTGTCTCAGTCTGTTTCTCATTGATATTCAGTTCAGCTTTTTCAAGAGCTTTTGCTCCTTTTATTGCACCTCCGTCATAGATCATCTGGTTGACATCCAGCGTGACCTTATACTGTTCATGGGGCAACGGTCTAATAAGGTCGGCTATACCCTGAACAGGCAGGGAGCCAAGGACATCAGTCATATCCACAACCGACGAGTTATAGATAAAACTTCCGCTGGCGTCAAGCGTGGGAAGCCAGCCTTTCGACAGGTTTCTATCTTTCACTGCTGATATCTGTGAATAGGCTTCCCTCTCTGCGGCAATCGGTGTTGAAGCCATTGCCATATCATAGCATGCTTTCAGTGTCAGTACTTTCTGGCCTTTAAGCCCTGACACACAGGGTATAATTAAAATGAACAGGATCAAAATTCTCTTTTTCATTTCTATTTCTTTATACTTTTTTCTTCTTACATCTTATTGCTTGCTTCCTGTTTCTTCAGCGCATTTATTACAAAATCTGCGGCATATTCTTTCCGCTCCTCAAGATAATTGTCAAAATCATATCCCATCTTTTCCATTATGCTGGCGATTACTGGTCGGGCAACAAATGGAAAGACGCTCATTCCGGCAACGGTTGTCATAAACTGGGGAATATTTTCTTTTGTAATATTGTATCTTTTCAGTTCTTCCTTATGCTGGGCTTCGATGGTTGTCCACAGCTTATTGATATCAATATTCTGAATCAGCTTTCTGATTCTTTCGGGATTTCTGTGGAGTTCGTTTAAAATAAATGATGGAAGTCTCGGATTCTTTTGCATGAATGCAATATGCTCCCTGAAAAAGAACCTGATCTTCTCTTCCAGAGGAAGATTCTCATCAAGTACAGGAGCAAACTTTTTGAACATCTGCCCGGCGATCATTTCAAAAACTGCATTGAAAAGATGATCTTTCGTTCGGTAGTAATAATGAAGCAACGATTTGTTTATCCCTGCACGATTGGCAATGTCCTGCATTCTTGCCCCATCCATTCCTTTTTCAACGAATACCTCAGTAGCTGATTCAAATATTTTTTCTTCAGTTTGTTTGTCTTCTTCTGTCATATTATTTAACCATTAGGTTTAACCAATTAAATAAACCATTTAGTTTAACCATTTGGTCAAATATAAAACAGATTTTTAATAAATGCAAGTTTTTTAGATAATTTTTTACGAGAATTTGAAGATATAGACAAAAAACTGCTGGAAAGCTATCAGAAACAGTATTGCCGAACCGATTATATCAAGAATAATTAACTGTTCACGAGTCTCAATGTTCTTTGTATAAAAAACGGAAAATATTATTCGAAGAAAAAACTGGGAGGCAAAGAAAAGGAACACCCTCATTCCATATACATTCCATTGATAAGCTTCAGTAATCCTCCCTCTCAGTATCAATGAAAAGCTATGAGACAGCCCGCATGACACACAGGGTTCTCCTGTAAGTTCCTCATGAATACAGCTTACCGGGTAATTGTCTTTTTCAGGTGAAAAAATGCCGGAATAAAGCATTATCAGAAATATTATTCCGGCAAAGACAATATTAATAATAAGGTAAGGTTCATTCCTGATACTTACCTTTGATCGTGAATCACTTCTTTTCAATAGTGACATTTACAGTGGTGTCTCCTTTTTCCAGCTCTTCCAGTGTCTTTTCGCGATCTAATTTCCCTGCATTTGTGTTAATTTCAATCTTATCCTCACCATTCTCAATCTTGATTGAGACATTTGCATCTTCAAGGTCCTTCAGGACATCATCCTGAACATCAGTCATGATCTCCTCTATTTTATTAGGCCACTTATCGGCTTTTTCAGCGATCTTCCCGGCCACAAAGACCTGTGAGAAGGAGACCAGCGAGGCAACAATTCCGATAACCAGTGCTGCAATAAGCACTCCGCGGGGGGAATCATTATGTGTTGCTTGCGAAAGTCCTACTGACGCAAGCACTACAGCTATTATTCCCGGGATAATTGCGATCAGTCCAACACACGGAATTACCGCTAGCACAAAAGTTACTATTGCTGTTATGAGGGCGGCGATCCCAAGGTTTTGTCCTGTCTTGTTTTTTACATCTTCCATCTTCTGAAACTTTAATTTATTATTCATTCCTGTTCAGGATATTAACTATATCCTGTTCTAAAGACGTCACCGGATTTTCAATGATGCGTCCCGATTCAATATTATTTCTGTAAAAAATAAAAGTAGGCACTCTTTGAATATTCAGCTTCTCATATTCTCCTACAGGTGAGAGCTTTGCATTATCGACTCCGATGAATGTAACTTTATCTGCAGGAAACTGCCATAGATCAAGCACACGCATAAACCTTGGTACTTCTCTTCTGCTGTCGGGGCACCATGTTCCAAGTACAATTTTTATAGTAATGTCATTCTTGCTTATTTCTTCCAGTTTATTAACAGCATCAGTATTGAACTGATAATCGTCATATCCCTTTAAAAACCATTCCGAATAAGGCGGCCGTGTCAGCTGGTCCTTTACGAAATATCCCAGGAGCCAGGTTGACTGATCGGAAAAATTAGTTGCAGGTTTGATAACTTCATTTTGCGAAGTTACAATCATTGTTTCAGTTACTGGTTTATTTGTTCTGCAACCTGCAGATAAGAACAAAACCAAAACAAATATTAAAAATTCTTTTTTCATCTGTACTTATTTAAGTTTTAATCCTGCTCCATATTATGCAGTAATATTCCAAGAATCTGTTTCGCAGCTTTTGATATGGATGTACCCGGACCGAATATTGCAGCAACACCTGCATCATAAAGCGCCTGGTAATCCTGATGGGGTATTACGCCGCCGGCGATAACGAGAATGTCCTCCCGTCCATGACTCCTCAGTTCATTTATTACCTGCGGGACAAGTGTCTTATGTCCGCCGGCAAGACTCGATACCCCCAGAACATGTACATCGTTCTCGACTGCCTGTTTTGCTGCTTCTGCAGGTGTCTGGAAAAGAGGTCCGATATCAACATCAAAGCCAATATCTGCATAACCTGTGGCTACGACTTTAGCACCACGGTCATGGCCATCCTGACCCATTTTTGCTATCATTATCCTGGGCTGACGCCCTTCCTTTTCTGCAAACCTGGCAACCAGGGCTTTTGCTTCATTTAAATCCTTATCCGATTTATATTCGGATGAATAAACGCCTGATATTGATCGTACCACTGCTTTGTACCTCCCAGCTATTTTTTCACATGCATAACATATTTCTCCAAGGCTTGCGCGCTTTGATGCAGCCTCTATTGCTAATTCCAGAAGATTGCCTTTGCCGGTTTCAGCGCATCTGGTAATCGCATCCAGGGCAGCCTGGCATTCACTTTCATTTCTTACTTCCCGTAATTTTGCCAGACGCTTTATCTGGGAATCACGGACAGCAGTATTATCCACCTCCAGTATTTCAAGAGGGTCTTCCTTTTCGAGCCTGTACCTGTTGTTTCCGACAATAGTCTGAATACCCGAGTCAATTTTTGCCTGGGTTCTCGCTGCTGCTTCCTCAATACGCATTTTCGGAACTCCCGACTCAATTGCCCTGGCCATTCCTCCGAGGCTTTCAATCTCCATAATGTGCTCCCACGCCTTATGCGCGATTTCATGAGTAAGTGATTCCACATAATATGATCCTCCCCATGGATCCACAGCACGGCAAATCTGTGTCTCTTCCTGGATATATATCTGTGTATTCCTTGCTATCCTTGCTGATGAATCTGTGGGCAGGGCAATAGCCTCATCAAGCGCATTGGTATGAAGACTCTGCGTATGTCCAAGTGCTGCAGCCATTGCTTCAATGCATGTCCTGCCGACATTATTATAAGGATCCTGCTCAGTAAGGCTCCATCCCGATGTCTGGCAGTGAGTTCTGAGAGCCATTGATTTAGGATTTTTTGGATTAAAACCGCTGACAATCTTCGACCAGAGCATCCTCGCTGCCCTCATCTTGGCAATCTCCATAAAATGATTCATTCCGACAGCCCAGAAGAATGAGATACGGGGAGCAAAAGAATCTATATCCAGTCCTGCTTTTACTCCTGTACGCAGATATTCCAGTCCGTCAGCAAGAGTATATGCCAGTTCAATATCAGATGTTGCGCCGGCTTCCTGCATATGGTATCCGGAAATGCTGATTGAGTTGAACTTTGGCATTTTAACTGCTGTGAATGCCAGGATATCTGAAATGATCTTCATTGAGAATTCAGGCGGATATATATATGTATTCCGGACCATGAATTCCTTAAGAATGTCATTTTGAATTGTCCCTGTCAGTTCTTCAGTCTTAGCTCCCTGCTCAAGGGCTGCGACAATATAAAATGCCATTATGGGCAGAACAGCTCCATTCATGGTCATTGATACCGACATTTTGTTCAGTGGGATCTGATCAAACAGAATCTTCATATCAAGTATAGAATCCACTGCTACTCCTGCTTTACCTACATCTCCGGCAACCCGTTCATGGTCAGAGTCATAACCGCGGTGAGTAGCCAGGTCAAAGGCTATTGAGAGCCCTTTTTGCCCGGCAGCAAGGTTGCGCCTGTAAAAGGCATTCGAGTCTTCTGCAGTGGAAAACCCTGCATATTGTCTTATGGTCCATGGCCGTATGGTAAACATGCTTGCATATGGACCGCGCAGGAACGGGGGAAGTCCTGCTGCATATTCAAGGTGTTCCATTCCCTTTAGATCTTCCCTGCCATAAACACTCTTTACGGGGATCTTCTCTGCAGTTATCCAGTTCTTTTCGACACCATGCTCCGTCTCCCATTTATGAAAATCCTTTCCTCCGGAAGGCAGGTTATTCAAATCACTATATGTGAATTTTGGCCTCATTTTCTCTCTTAATAATTCATATCAATGCCAAGATAGGTGTTGATAAAACGCAGAGTTTCAACAATATCCGAGCGAGCACTGATAAAATATCCGATACCCTGAGATTTTAATGTGTCTAAACAGGGAGGATTCCCTGCCACAACAACCATTGCTTTTTCTTTCAGCTTGCTGTTAATCTCGGGCACTATCTTTTCATATTCTTCATCCGAGCTGCATATTACTACAATATCAGCCCTGGAATCAAGGGCAATCCTGACTCCCTCTTCAATTGTTTCGATACCCTGATTCTCGATTATCCGGTATCCGGCACAACCCAGAAAATTCGAGATAAACTGTGCTCTTGCATTTCTCATTACATGGTTGCCAATCGTAAACAGGAATACAACAGGCTGCCTGGCTGTTTTCTCAACAGCAACTCTCAGCTTTTCAAACACTTCAGGACCTCTGAAAAGCCTTATCGGCTCAACAATGATATTTTCTCCCGGTTCCTTCTTCATGAATAACTTCCCGGGATCTGCACCACGCGGAATCAGTTCATCATGAACCGGATATAGGCTGGTCCCCAGGAAACTGATCTTCCTTTTTGAGATGTCGGCATTACGCCTGGCAGCCGATTCCTTTATTTTTCCCTGGATAAATCCTTTTTTAAGTGATTCAAGGAAACCTCCGTTTTCCTCAATTTCAAGGAACAGCTTCCATGCATTGTCCGCTATGAGGCTTGTAAGATTTTCTATATAATAAGATCCGGCAGCAGGATCAGCCACTTTATCAAAATAAGATTCTTCCTTAAGAAGAAGTTGCTGATTCCGTGCTATTCTTTCTGAAAACTCATCAGGTTTTCTGAAAACAATATCGAAAGGTTCAACTGTCAGGGAATCTGTACCTCCCAGTATTGAAGCCATTGCTTCAGTCTGGGTTCTGAGGATATTTACATATGGATCGTAAAGTGTTTTGTTCCAGCGGCTTATTACACAATGTATTTCCATCCTTGCCGCATCTTTTTTGCCCGGACTGAAACCATTCATGACCACGGACCATAACAGGCGGGCAGCCCTTAGTTTTGAAATTTCCGGAAAGTAATCAGATCCTGTTCCGAATGAGAACCTGATTTTTGAAGCCGCAACATCAGTTTCTATCCCCCTTTCGCCAAGCTGTGAGATATATTCTGCCCCCATTGATATCCCAAATGCCAGTTCCTGGGTTACATCTGCTCCGGCATTGCCAAAATTTGATGCATTTAAATGAATTGCCCTGTAACGTGGAAGAACAGATGTCATTTTAGCTACTTCGGCCAGGTAATCAAATCCCTTTTCAACAGGGATACATAGCGTTCCGTTCAGCATTAACCGGCTCAGGGGATCTGTTTCAACAGCACCGTAAACTTTATAAGGATCAGCATTTGCTTTCTTAAGATACTTAAGGAAGAAATCCACTATCTCTTTTGCCCTTCCGTCTGAAAGGAAATTCAGCTCAACGGCTTCAGGAGAGATATTTTCAAGAAGAAGATTAAAATTCTTTTCGCTTATTGATTCCGGATCCTGAATAAAAAATCCCAACGAATCAATTCCCTTCATCAGGATTTCAAGAGCTTTTTTGTTTGCAGCGGAATAATCCGTTACTATTAAATTCTGCCTTATCCTCCAATGATTATTTTCGATCCGGTTGCCCCTTAAATATGGAAAATCACCCGGCAAAGAGTCAACGTACTTCAGGCTTTCAAGATCTTCCTGCCTGTAGAACGGCATTATCTCAAGGCCACCGCTGGTTTTCCATACCAGTTTTTTGTTAAAATCAGCTCCTTTAAGGTCGGCATTGATCTTGTCCATCCACTCCCTGGTGCTCACCGGAGGAAACTGTTCAAATAGCTTTTCTTTCTTAATCATTTTCCGGCAAATTCCATCAGATATGATTTTATAAAATCTTTAAGGTCTCCGTCAAGCACAGCCTGGACATTACCTGTCTCATATCCGGTGCGGTGGTCTTTGACCAGCCTATATGGCTGCAATGTATATGATCTTATCTGGGAACCCCATTCTATCTTTTTCTTTTCACCCTCTATCCTGTCCTTTTCTTCCATTTGCTTTCTCAGCTCAAGCTCATAGAGCTGCGATTTAAGTATCCTCATTGCATTTTCCTTGTTGTTGAGCTGTGACCTTGTTTCCTGATTTTCAATCACAATACCGGTGGGATGATGCCTCAGCCGTACAGCTGTTTCAACTTTATTAACATTCTGTCCTCCTGCTCCGCTTGACCTATATGTTTCCCATGTGATATCGGATGGATTTACTTCTATTTCAATATTATCATCAACAAGCGGCGAAATAAAGACCGATGCAAAAGTTGTCTGGCGTTTACCCTGGGCGTTGAAGGGAGATATTCTTACAAGACGGTGAACCCCGTTTTCACTTTTAAGGTAACCATAAGCCTGTTCTCCGTCTATTTCAATAGTCACAGTTCTTATTCCGGCTTCATCACCCGGCTGAAAATCAAGCTCTTTTGTTTTGTAATTATTTCTTTCCGCCCACCGGAGGTACATTCTCATCAGCATTGATGCCCAGTCATTGCTCTCAGTGCCTCCTGCTCCGGAATTGATCTTCAGGATAGCTCCCAGCTGATCTTCTTCATTTCTAAGCATATTCCGGACTTCAAGATTCTCAATCATTGAAAGGCAATTATCATAGTGGTTCTGAAGATCCTGTTCTGTTGCTTCGCCTTCCCTGAAGAAATCATTGATCACCGTCAGGTCATCAACCGCTATGCTTACTTTGTTAAAATCGTTTGTCCAGCTTTTTAAAAGGGATACACTCCTGAGAAGCTCTTCCGCTTGTTTTGGATCATTCCAGAAACCAGGTTGCTGCGATACATTTTCTTTCTCAGAAATGTTATTCAGCTTGCCATCAATGTCAAAGATACCTCCTTAACGCGTCGCGGCGTTCCGATAATTCTTTTATCTGGTCGTTGTTGATCATAAATCAAGTTTTGGCAAAAATAGTTATTTAAAAGGTTTATTTTAGCCGTGACAAAAAATAAGTATGTATAAACTGATCTCTTTTCTAAGACCCTTTGCAAAATATTTTCTGGCTGTATGGATAATTACAATTATTTTTGTTTCATCAGTGTCATCGATCCCGTCCTTAAAAATTCATACTTCAAAAGCAGATATCAGGCTTGATTATCTTATACATTTTCTTGAATACGGCGCTCTGGCATTCCTTACATATCTGACCTTTTCAGGAAAAGATTTCAGGATCTCATTGCGTAAATATCTCATTATTACAGTTTGCCTTGTCCTCTTTGCCGTGGCAGATGAATCGCATCAGATAATCATCCCCGGAAGGATGTCTTGTAATAATTAATGTAACCCTGTGCGGTTTCTAACAATTCTGCTCAGAATTTCCGTTGATGTTACCGCGGAGCGGTTGCATCAATTCTAATAAACTGACTTAAAATGATCTGAGAATCCCAGAGGGATTCCATCACTATTTGTTATACAAATCTATCAGAATCAGAACCGCGGAGAACCTGCCCCGCCTTAGCGGGGGGCCCCATAATTAATCCTCATAGAATTCAAAAAGGTATTCAGAATTGAATTTAATCCCTTCATCATTCAGAATTTTTATGTATTCATCTTTAAATCTGGTTGTAGAATGATGAATTTCCTGATTTACAATATATTTATAGACATGATCCAATTCTTTGTATCCTACAGTAAATCCTCCGAATCCTTCCTGCCAGCTAAATCTTAAGTAAGATTTAATTTGTTCATTAATAAATAAAGCAGAGCTGCGTTTTATATCACGTATTAGATCTGAGATGGCAATAGTCGGAGGAAATCCTATCAGAAGATGGATATGGTCCTTAGTACCATTAATTGCGACCGGATAACATTTCTTTTCATTAATAATACCATAAATATATTTATGGACCTTAATGATAATGGAGTCAGTCAACAATGAACTTCTACCCTTTGGAGTAAAAATACAATGGACATACAGTTTTGTAAATGTGTTTGGTTTCATAGCACGAATTTTTAGAAAATGCAACAAATAAATATACAAATAATTTTGATAATAATTATTGAATAAGAGATTGATGTAACCGCTCCGCGGTTTAAAACATATTTACATGCCCTGAACGAGTAGTGATAGGACGCCTCCGGCGTTCAAAACTCTAGGCATATAGTAATTAATGAGATGGAACCGCTCCGCAGTTCAAAATAAATAGCTGTATGTCTTGTAATAATTAATGTAACCCTGTGCGGTTTCTAACAATTCTGCTCAGAATTTCCGTTGATGTTACCGCGGAGCGGTTGCAT
>JAPLDX010000013.1 GCA_026391215.1 Bacteroidia bacterium | reverse complement strand
CGAAAACCCGATATTTTATCTGCATGAAATCAAGTACCGGCGCGATGAATTCGGAATCCTTAAGGTGTCCGAATTTGCTCAGTATCTCGTTGATATCATCCTGGTGGATGATCCTTTTCAGATAATTGATAAGAAATGATGGAATAACTTTTGCCAGGGAAGGATTTTTTGATCTGAGGACGTCCCCGACATCAATCTGCAGAATACCTTTATTGTCTGATTGGTTTGCCATTATAATCCTGTACTTATTGAAGAGGACAAATTTATTGAAATTTTGTTTGCAGAGTTATAAATGTTTTTGTACTCACTTCCGGCCCCCTCTCATCATTTCTACCTCACCCCCCATCCCCCTCTCCCAAAGAGAGAGGGGGAGTTAAATGATTGTATACCAATATATTCCCCCCTTCTCTCTTGGGAGAAGGGGGCCAGGGGGATGAGGCTTTTTTACTCAAGGGATTGGGGATAGGTTGATGAAGAGGAGGATTCTCTTGGGTGTATCAATAATCCCGCTCCAAAAGTTATCAACAAAGAGTTAAAAAAAAGTGGAGTAAAGTGGGGGCAAGTGGATATTTTTTACTTACTTTACTCTTTTATATGCTAAAAAGGGTTTATGGCCACATTTATTGGTGATTATGCATGCAAGGTTGATGTCAAGGGAAGGATCATTCTTCCAATGGCATTTAAGAAGCAGATGCCTGCCGATGCATGCGATCATTTTGTGGTACGCAAGGACATCTTCGAAAACTGTCTTGTGCTCTATTCGATTGAAGACTGGAACAGGCAGCTGTTGAAGATCAGGAAGAAAATGAATCCCTATAATCGCGAACATAACATGTTCCTGAGGAATTTTTTCAAGGGTACTGCGGAGCTCACACTTGACAGTAATAACCGCATGCTGATACCAAAAAGGCTCCTCGATATCATTGGAGCAGAAAGGGATGTTGTTCTGGCTGGCCAGGACGGTAGAATAGAAATCTGGGCAGCGGCTGTTTATGAAAGGCTCGATATGCCTGCAGAAGATTTTGCCAGCCTGGCTGAAAAGCTTATGGGCGGCAGTATTAATGAGCCGGACGAATAATGGTTTATCATATACCCGCACTGCTGGATGAGAGTATCGAAGGGCTGAATATCCGGCCTGACGGGACCTATGTCGATGTAACCTTCGGCGGAGGAGGGCATTCCATGGAAATTCTGAAACGACTTACAACAGGAAAACTTATAGCTTTTGACCAGGATGAGGATGCAGCAAAAAATGCCCCTGACGATAAAAACCTCATCTTCCTGAACCAGAACTTCAGATTCCTGAAAAATAACCTTCTTTATAACGGGATAAAATCAATAGACGGACTGATCGCTGATCTGGGAGTATCATTTCACCAGTTTGATGAACCCGAACGAGGATTTACTTTCAGGCATGATGCCCCCCTTGATATGAGGATGAATAAAAGCGGGACTTTAACAGCCGCGAATCTCATTCAAACTCTTGACGAATCATTGCTAGCCGATATTTTCTACAAGTACGGGGAACTGACAAATTCCAGGAAGATAGCCAGGGAAATAGTCTCGGCAAGAAAGAAAAAACCAATAACGACAACCGCTGACCTGGTTTCGGCGATCGGGAAGCTGACGCCGTCAAAACAGGAACATAAATTTTATGCGAAAGTTTTCCAGGCTCTCAGGATCTCAGTGAACCATGAGCTTGAATATCTCAAGGAGATGCTCCTGCAGGCTCTTGACATGTTCAGCATTGGAGGACGACTGGTTGTTATAACATATCATTCGCTGGAAGACCGGGTTGTGAAGAACTTCATCCGTACCGGCAATTTTGAGGGCATCGGGAAAAAGGATTTCTACGGCAATCCCGAAACACCTTTCAGGATGATAACCAGGAAGAGCATTACGCCAGGGGCTGAAGAGATTGCAAGGAACAACCGCTCCAGAAGCGCAAGATTAAGAGTGGCCGAAAAGATATAAATGATGGCAGAGGCAGAAGACAACAAGAAGAAGAAAGTAAAGACAGGGAGTTTTATTAAAGAGCTGCTGAGCGGCAGCATGATAACAGAAAAAATAATTCTGAAGAACCTGTGGTTTGTTCTGCTTATCACTCTCCTGGCTGCGATCTATATAGGCAACAGGTTTCATGCTGAGAAGATCACAAGGGAGACAACGAGTCTGCAGCGGGAGGTTAAGGAGCTCAGGGCGGAGTCACTTTCCACATCTGCCAGCCTGATGTATATAAGCAGACAATCGGAGGTGTACAAGCTGGTAAAGGAAAGAGGACTGAATCTTGAGGAGTCGAAAACTCCACCATATAAGTTGCTGGTAGAAAAATAGTCGGGTAATGGCACTTAGGGACGAAATAGTAACGAGAAGCGGCATAGTGTATTTTACGCTGGTCATTGTTGCAGTCGCCATTATTGTCCGCATCCTGATTCTACAGACAGTCCAGCATGGCAAATGGTCAGCAATGAGCGAGAAATTCGTTTATAAGACTGCCGAAATGCCTGCAAACCGGGGGGACATACTTGCACATGACGGACGCCTGCTGGCCAGCTCCGTCCCCTACTATACAATTTATATGGATACCAGGAGTACCGGGATGTCGGCGAAGACATGGTCAAACGGCATAAATGGCCTTTCTGCCGGACTGACAAAGCTTCTGGGAGAGAGATCAGCCGCAGGATGGAAATCGGTGATAACCGAAGCAAGAAAAAGAGGCGACAGGTATTTCCTTATTAAACGCAGGGTGGATTATGAAACTCTTAAAAAGCTCAGGGAACTGCCAATCTTCAGGGAGGGACAGTATAAGGGAGGATTAGTCGCCCAGGCTGAGAACCGGAGAATACTCCCGAACAGTGAGCTTGCTGCCCGCACAATAGGCTACCTGAATCTCGGTGACAAAGGTACTGAAGTAGGAATAGAAGGTTCCTTTGACAAGGATCTTGCAGGGAAGAACGGAGTGGTAATAAAGCAAAGGCTGACAGGAGGCGACTGGATAACTGTCGATGTGGCCGGCAGCGTTGAAGCCAAAGACGGAAATGATGTTGTTACAACGATAGATATTGATTTGCAGGATGTTGCATCATCAGCTCTGATGACTCAGCTGAAGAAGCACAATGCCCAACATGGATGTGCGATAGTCATGGAGGTGGCGACAGGCGATATCAGGGCAATAGCAAACCTGGAGCAGGATGATAACGGGAATTATCATGAATCGTATAACTATGCAATAGCCGAAAGCACAGAACCTGGTTCAACCTTTAAGCTTCCATCCATTATGGCAGCACTTGAGGATGGTGTGATCGATACCGGTGATATCGTTGACACAGGAAACGGAACCATAAAATTTTATAACAAGGTCATAAGGGATACCAGGGAGGAGGGTTATGGTAAACTTACAGTGAAGGAAGTATTTGAGAAATCATCAAACGTGGGAACCTCTAAGCTTATCACTGAGCATTACAAGAATAATCCCAAAGCTTTCATCGACAGGCTGTATGCGATGAAGCTGAACGAAAAACTTGATATCCAGCTTAAGGGAGAAGGAGTGCCTCTGATAAGATATCCGGGTGATAAGCTTTGGTCGGGACTTTCATTGCCGATGATGTCTCACGGATACGAAGTTCAGATGACACCTCTTCAGATACTGACATTCTATAATGCTGTGGCTAATGACGGGAGAATGATGAAGCCGAGGTTCGTAACAGCAATAATGCGAAACGGAACTGTACTGAAACGCTATGAACCGGATGTGATAATCAACTCCATTGCATCACGTTCAACAATAAAAAAGGCAAAGAAAATGATGGAGGGAGTTGTCGAGCATGGCACGGCAACTAACCTGAAAAATTCCAATTATAAAATTGCAGGCAAGACCGGTACGGCACAGATCGCAATGGGGAAGTCCGGATACCGGTCAGGTTCCAGGGTATCATATCAGGCATCTTTTGCCGGCTATTTCCCTGCAGAGAATCCTCTTTATTCGTGTATTGTTGTCGTAAATGCCCCTTCAAACGGAGTCTATTACGGCAACGTGGTCGCAGGATCAGTGTTCAAGGAAATCTCCGATAAGATCTATGCGACAAATTTCTTCAGGGATTACAGAAATGCTGCAAATTCCAATAATAAGCCTTCTGCACCGGAAGCTGGCAACGGCTACAGAGAAGACATAAATGAGGTTCTAAGAGAGTTTGATGTCAGATATAAAAGAACCTCAAACGAAGACTGGGTGGCTACAAGGGAAAGCGGAGATACAATCAGGCTTGTAGGATTAAGCTTTAAAAAGGGACTGGTCCCGGATGTCAGGGGAATGAGCCTGAGAGATGCAGTCTACCTTCTTGAAAATTCGGGTTACAGGGTTAAGTACAACGGTAAAGGCAGGGTGCTGAGGCAGTCGCCTGCTCATGGGGCAAGATTTGTTGAGGGGCAGATAGTATCTCTTGAACTGAATATGTGATATGAAGCAGCTTGATGAAATACTGGCAGGAATAGATATTGTTTCTTTTTCGGGCGATGAGAAAAGGGACATTAAAGATATAGTATTTGATTCCCGGAACGTTAAGCCTGATTCTTTATTCGTTGCAGTAAAAGGATCGAAGAGCGACGGGCATGATTATATAAACCTTGCACTGGAATCTGGTGCTTCAGCAATAATCTGTGAAAGCCTTCCTGACAACCCCGATAATAAAGTCTGCTGGATAAAAACCGGCGATTCGGCCAAAGCCCTTGGCCAGGCATCATCAAACTTTTATGGCAGGCCGTCAGCTTCATTGAAGCTTGTGGGTGTGACAGGCACAAACGGCAAAACAACCATTGCCACACTGCTCTACAGGATGTTTACCGGCCTGGGTAATAAATGCGGCCTTTTTTCAACCGTCTGCAATTATATTATTGATAAGGAGCTGCCGGCCACTCATACCACTCCCGATCCTGTACAGCTTAACCGGTTGCTGGCTGAAATGAGAGCTGCAGGCTGTGATTATGCATTTATGGAGGTAAGCTCGCATTCGGCTGATCAGCAACGGATTGCAGGACTTGAATTTGCAGGGGCGATATTTACCAACCTTACACACGATCATCTCGATTATCATAAAACTTTCAGCAATTACCTGGCAGCAAAAAAAAGCTGGTTCGACTCCCTCCCGGAAAATGCTTTTGCGCTGGTTAATGCTGATGATAAAAATGGCCTGGTGATGCTTCAGAATTGCAAAGCTCATCACTATACATTTTCATTAAGAAGTATGGCAGATTTCAGATGCGGGATCATTGACCAGAGCTTTGAAGGAATGGGACTGAAAATAATGGGAGAGGAAGTCTGGACGAGATTTATAGGTGATTACAATGCTTCAAATCTTCTTGCAGTTTGTGCAGCCTCTGAGCTTCTTGGTGCAGAACGAAAGGAGATACTTACAATTCTGAGCAGCCTTTCACCTGTACCGGGACGGCTTGAAGTGATCAGATCACCTGAAGGAATAACGGGGATCGTGGACTATGCACACACACCTGATGCTCTCATGAATGTCATCGGGACCCTGAACAAGATCAGGAAAGACAATATGCAGCTTATTACTGTTGTGGGCGCCGGGGGCGACCGTGACAGGACCAAGAGGCCGAAGATGGCAGCCATCTCTGCTGAAGGGAGCACCAGGGTTATCCTTACTTCCGACAATCCAAGGACGGAGGATCCGGAAAAAATACTTGATGATATGGAGGAAGGAATAACACCGGAGCTGAAGAATAAAACAGTGAGAATCGTTGACAGGCGCCAGGCAATAAAAACCGCGGTAATGATGGCTGTTCCTGGTGATGTTATACTGGTTGCAGGCAAAGGACATGAACCATACCAGGAGATTAACGGAGTGAAACACCATTTTGATGACAGGGAGGAAATCAGAAAAGCCCTGTTACAGAAATAAAATATAGACGATGCTGACCTATTTGTTTGAATATCTTGAAAAACTGAATGTGCCCGGAGCCGGTGTATTTGGATATATTTCCTTCAGATCTGCTGCTGCCGTAATAACCTCCCTCTTCATATCGCTGATGATAGGAAAGAAGATAATCCTTTTTCTTCAGAAGAAACAAGTTGGTGAGGTTATCAGGGACCTCGGACTGGAAGGTCAGTATCAGAAAAAAGGAACCCCTTCAATGGGAGGGATCATCATACTCGCGTCAATACTGGTGCCAACTCTTCTCTTTGCCAAACTTGATAATGTTTATGTCATACTGATGCTGCTTACTACCGTATGGCTTGGCGCGATAGGCTTTGTAGATGACTATATTAAAGTATTCAGGAAGAATAAAGAAGGCCTGGCAGCAAAGTTCAAAATAGCTGGTCAGATAGGACTGGGACTGATTGTCGGACTAACCCTTTTTCTAAGTGATGATGTGATGATACAGGAAAAGGTAAGCGTCTCCGACCTTACAGCAAGGGAGAGAACTGAAATGCTTGATCCTTCTTCACCTGTGACTTCGCAGGATGAGATCTCTATGGAGAGAAAATCAACAAAGACAACGATCCCCTTTGTAAAAAACAATGAGTTTGATTATTCATGGCTTGTCGCTTTCATCAGTAAAGATCACAGACAGCCCTGGACATGGCTTGTCTTTGTCCTGATCATAATTTTTATTCTTACGGCAGTGTCAAACGGAGCTAACCTGACTGACGGGCTTGACGGACTGGCCACAGGGACCTCCGCCATAATCGGAGCCTCACTTGGAATACTGGCTTACGTTTCCAGTAATATAATCTATGCCGATTATCTTAATATTATGTTCATACCACGTTCAGAAGAGCTTGTGATATTTGCCAGCGCTTTTATCGGAGCTACCATCGGTTTCCTGTGGTATAACTCATACCCTGCGCAGGTATTCATGGGAGATACCGGCAGCCTTGCCCTTGGCGGGATCATTGCCGTATTTGCAATCGTCATCAGGAAAGAGCTGCTGATCCCGATACTGTGCGGTATATTTCTTGTTGAGAACCTGTCGGTTGTATTGCAGGTTGCCTGGTTCAAAAGGACAAAGAGAAAATATGGTACTGGCAGGAGAATATTCCTGATGGCGCCGCTTCATCATCATTACCAGAAAAAAGGATATCCTGAACCGAAAATAGTCACACGGTTCTGGATAGTGGCTATAATACTTGCAGTAATAAGCATTGTGACACTGAAGATCAGATAGTTGAATGAAAAAGAAAATTGTAATACTGTGAGCAGGGGAAAGTGGTACAGGTTCATCAATACTTGCACAGAAAAAGGGATTTGATGTGTTTGTATCTGATAATGGGCCTATCAAGGAAAAATACAGGGAGATTCTTGACAAGCATAAGATAAGGTGGGAACAGAATAAGCACACTGAGAAGGAGATACTGACAGCTGATGAAGTAATTAAGAGCCCCGGCATTCACGAGGATGCACCATTAATTATTAAGCTTCATAAAAAGGGCATACCTGTAATTTCTGAAATTGAATTTGCAGGCAGGTATACAAAAGGCATCAAGATATGTGTGACCGGCAGCAACGGGAAAACAACAGTCACAAATCTTATCTATCACATTCTTAAGAAAGCAGGCAAAAATGTCGCGATGACAGGAAATGTGGGCAACAGCTTTGCCATGGCCGTGGCTGATGGTTCTTACGATTACTATGTGATAGAGCTGAGCAGCTTCCAGCTTGACGGGATGTACAAATTTAAGGCAGAGATTGCCATACTGATGAATATCACTCCTGATCACCTCAACAGGTATGGATATAACCTTCAGAACTATATCGACTCAAAATTCAGGATCACCCAAAATCAGACAAAATCAGATTTCCTTATTTACTGGGCTGATGATCCGGTTATAAAAGCTGAACTGGCAAAAAAGAAATTTAAAATGACACGGCTTCCTTTTTCCGATACATCAAAGGAAAATATGGCTGCTTACCTCGAAGGCGATGAATTAATAATTGATTACCAACATAAAACCAAGCTTATGACTATTCATGAACTGGCATCAAAAGGCCGTCACAACACCTACAATTCAATGGCAGCAGCAATTGCAGGTAAAGTACTGAACATCCGTAAGGATATGATCAGGGAAAGTCTTGCTGATTTTCAGGGAGTTGAACACCGCCTTGAACCGGTGATCAAAGTAAGCGGCATTAACTTCATCAATGATTCAAAAGCGACAAATGTAAACTCAACATGGTACGCTCTTGAATGTATGGAAACCAATGTAATCTGGATAGTGGGAGGCATAGACAAAGGGAATGATTATTCAGAACTGTTCACGATAGTAAAGCAGAAAGTCAAGGCTGTGGTATGCCTGGGTAAAGATAACAGGAAAATTATGGAGGCTTTCAAAGATTTAGTCCCGACAATAGTTGAAACGAGTTCAATGGAGGAAGCAGTGAGGTCTTCGTATTACCTGGCAAAAAAGGGAGAAACAGTGCTGTTATCACCTGCCTGTGCCAGTTTCGACCTGTTCAACAATTATGAGGACAGGGGCTGGCAGTTTAAGAAAGCAGTCCGTAATCTTTAAAATTTTTCTAAATGCAGCAAGGCTGGCTTACAAAGACGTTTAAAGGAGACAGGGCAATATGGGGCCTGGTAGTTCTATTTATGGTCTATTCCCTGCTGTCAGTTTACAGCTCATCAGTAGGAGTGGCATTTAAAAACTACGGAGGCAATACAACATATTTTTTAAGGAGCCAGTTAATCATGCTTATTCTCGGACTTGGTATAATAGTAGTGGTCCATTATCTGCCTTACAGGATCTATTCAGCAATGGCCGGGATAATTTTAATTGTGGCAGCAGGGCTGCTTGTCCTTACGCTTTTCTTTGGCGCCAGGATAAATGAAGCAACCCGGTGGCTTGTAATACCCGGCACGGGTTTCAGGCTTCAAACATCTGACATTGCCAAGGTGGCCCTTGTGCTCTACCTTGCAAGAACCCTCTCAAAATACCAGAATGAGCTTGGTAATTTCATGCTGGTAACAAAATACTTTATGGTCCCTGTTGCCATAATCTGTGCGCTTATAATGCCCGAAAACCTCTCAACAGCCATGATGATCTTTATGATCAGCATGATAATATTATATATAGGCAGAGTGCCTTTTAAATTTCTGCTGGCATACCTTGGAATGGCAGTTGCAGGCGTTGTTCTCTTTGCACTGGTGCTTACTGTTGTTACTAAGGATAACAGGGTTGATGTATGGAAAAACAGGATTGAAAGCTTCTTTTCTGCTGATAGCAATGCCGATGATGATTATCAGACGAACCAGGCGAAAATTGCAATCTCAACAGGAGGTCTGTTCGGAAAGGCACCTGGAAGAAGCACGCAGAGGAATATGCTGCCGCAGTCAAACTCCGATTTTATTTTCGCAATAATAATTGAGGAATATGGATTGATACTTGGTGCATTCCCTCTGATCCTCGCCTATATGATACTGCTGTTCAGGGCAATAACAATTGCTAAAAAATGTGAGACTGCATTCCCGGCATTCCTGGTGCTTGGACTGACGGTGATGATAGTGGTCCAGGCAATGCTGAACATGCTGGTGGCAGTCGGATTATTCCCGGTGACGGGTCAGACTCTTCCGATGGTCAGCTGGGGAAGGACATCTGTTCTTGTGATAAGCTTTTCAATAGGAGCGATATTGAGTGTCAGCAGGGTTGTCAATGCAAGGATCAGGAATGAAGAATTAACAGAAGAAGAGATCTCCGATGAAGGAGAAAAGATATATGAGCCAGCAAAAACATAAAAGGATCATAATCAGCGGCGGGGGAACAGGCGGCCATATATTTCCTGCAATTTCCATCGCTAATGCTCTCAGGAGGATGGATCCGGGAACAGAGATCCTTTTTGTCGGAGCTGAAGGAAAAATGGAGATGGAAAAGGTTCCGGCCTCGGGCTACAAAATAATGGGATTACCGGTAGCAGGATTCTATAGAAGCCTGACGCCAAAAAATATAATTGTACTATATAAGCTTGTAAAAAGCCTCTTCATGGCAAGAGGAATAATCAGGGAATTCAAACCTGATGCTGTTGTCGGTGTTGGCGGCTATGCCAGCGGACCTGTGCTGAAGCAAGCCGGGAAAATGGGAATTCCAACCCTTATTCAGGAGCAAAACAGCTATGCCGGTGTGACCAACAAGCTGCTCGCCAAAAAAGCTTCAGTCATCTGTGTTGCATATGATGGTATGGAAAAATATTTTCCGGCTGAAAAAATAATTAAAACGGGGAACCCGGTACGTCAGACTTTTGACAACCTTGACGCTTTGCGCAGCGAGGCGCTTTCATTTTTTAATCTTGAGAAAGACATGCCCGTGGTACTTGTTCTCGGCGGTTCACTGGGAGCCGGGACAATAAACAAAAGTCTCGCAGGGAATATTCAGAAGTTAACAGATTCGGGATACCAGTGGTTATGGCAGACAGGGAAGCTATACTACGAAAATGTGAATGCGCTCGTGAATCTCTCCTCATGCAAAGAGATTTCGGTTCATGATTTCATCAACAGGATGGATTATGCATTTGCTGCAGCAGATGTAATAGTTTCCAGGGCAGGAGCAGGGACTATTTCAGAATTATGCCTGGTAGGCAAACCTGTGATCCTCATTCCTTCTCCAAATGTCGCTGAAGATCACCAGACAAAAAATGCAGAAGCCCTTTACAGCAGGAATGCCGCGGTTATGGTCCGCGACAGTGAAGCATTGGATAACCTTGTGGATGAGGCTATTAAACTGGTTGCTGACAGCAGTAGAAGAGCGGTTTTGTCGGAAAATATAAAAAATATGGCTGACAGGGACGCTGATGTAAGAATAGCAAAAGAAATATTGAAGCTGGCAGGTAAATGATTGATTTTAAAGACATAGAAGGTTTTTATTTTGTAGGGATCGGAGGGATCGGCATGAGCGATCTTGCCTTATATTTCAGCAAGGGAGGATATGCAATTGCCGGTTATGACAGGTCGTCAGGCAGAATTACCGATTCTCTTGCTGCAGCAGGC
>JAPLDX010000033.1 GCA_026391215.1 Bacteroidia bacterium | reverse complement strand
ATGCAGGAAGTACTCATCAGGATAAATACATTCCTCACCCAAATAAACTAATAATCAGCAACATACACAAAGTCATTTCCCCCTCCTTGCGAAGCAGGGAGGGGGATCAAGGGGGAGGGTACATGTTGACTATATAGCAGGGAGGGGGATCAAGGGGGAGGGTACGTGCTGACTATACAGCAGGTCGGGAGGGTTAAGGGGAAGGGTACGTGAAATTATTAAATGAGGGGTGAGTACATGTGATTAAAAGCAGATATGCGGACGGGAGGAGTTGAGGCCAATTTTGGTTGTAAAACCAAAGATTTTGAGTTACTTTTACCGTCCGCAAACACAAATGAACTATTTATGGCCCAGGAAGATATTTTCAAGAAGCTGGTTTCTCACTGCAAGGAGTATGGTTATGTTTTCCCGTCAAGTGAAATTTACGACGGTTTAAGCGCAGTTTATGATTATGGACAGTACGGCGTTGAGCTTAAAAACAATATTAAAAAATACTGGTGGGACAGCATGGTGCTGCTCCATGAAAATGTTGTAGGCATTGACTCTGCCATTTTTATGCATCCCACGATTTGGAAAGCTTCGGGACATGTTGATGCTTTTAATGACCCGCTTATTGACAATAAAGATTCAAAGAAAAGGTATCGTGCCGATGTGCTGATAGAAGAGCATCTGGCAAAATTTGAAGAAAAGATCAATAAGGAAGTTGAAAAAGCCCGTGAAAAGTTCGGAGCTGCATTTGATGAGAAAAAGTTCAGGGAGACAAATCAAAGGGTAATTGCGAACCAGACAAAGTTAGATGAGATAAATGCCCGGTACACAAAGGCTATGAATGCCACGGACCTGAATGAGCTTCGACAGATAATCATAGATAATGAGATAGTATGCCCGGTATCAGGCACCAGGAACTGGACAGACGTAAGGCAGTTTAACCTCATGTTTGCAACAGAAATGGGATCGACCTCGGAAGGAGCCAGCAAGGTCTACCTGCGTCCTGAAACCGCACAGGGTATCTTTGTCAATTTTCTCAATGTCCAGAAGACCGGGCGAATGAAGATACCGTTCGGCATTGCACAGATAGGCAAGGCTTTCCGCAATGAGATAGTTGCACGGCAGTTCATCTTTAGGATGAGAGAATTTGAACAGATGGAAATGCAGTATTTCATTCAACCGGGAACTGAAATGGAGTGGTTCAGATACTGGAAGGACATAAGAATGAAGTGGTTCAGGGCTCTCGGTTTCGGGGATGAGAACTATCGTTTCCACGATCATACCAAGCTAGCTCATTATGCAAATGCCGCCACTGACATAGAATATAAATTCCCGTTTGGATTTAAGGAGGTTGAAGGGATCCATTCCCGGACTGATTTCGATCTGAAACAGCACCAGGAATACAGCGGCAAAAAGATGCAATACTTCGATCCTGAGAAGGGAGAATCCTATATTCCATATGTAATTGAGACATCCATAGGGGTTGACAGGATGTTCCTTCATGTCATCTCGGCAGCATACCTTGAAGAAGAGCTTAAGAAAGAGGACGGAAGCACGGATACACGCGTAGTCTTAAGACTACCGTCATTCCTTGCCCCTGTCAAGCTTGCTGTTATGCCGCTTGTCAAAAAGGACGGCCTTCCTGAAATAGCAGAAAAAATTGTCGATGACCTGAAGTTTGATTTTAACTGCCAGTATGATGACAAGGATTCCATCGGCAGAAGGTACCGCAGGCAGGATGCAATAGGAACGCCATATTGCATTACCATTGATCACCAGACGATTGAAGATAATACCATTACAATTAGGTACCGCGATTCAATGAAGCAGGAAAGAGTGTCAACAGAAATGCTCAGGAACACAATAAAGGACCTGGTATCGGTAAAAGAAGCTTTAAAAAAGATTTAGTAACCGCATATTTGAAAATCTCTGCGATCATATCGACCTATAACAGGGCGCGATTTCTTCCCGGATTATTTGATTCACTGAAGGGCCAGACATTGCCGCCTGACCAGTTTGAGATACTGATCATTAATAATAATTCGATTGATGAAACTGAATTTTTATCCAGGGAATTTGCGGATAACAGCGAAAAAATTAATGTCCGGTATTTTACAGAAACAAACCAGGGATTATCTTATGCAAGGAACAGAGGTATTAAAGAGGCTGTTCATGAACTGGTTACATTTATTGATGATGATGCACTGCCTGCAGAGGATTTCCTTGAAAAGACAGTTTTATTCTTCGATGAACACCCGGAAGCAGGTGCCGCAGGAGGTAAGATACTTCTTCAGTTCATGGACAGGAAGCCAGACTGGTACAACAGATTCCTGTCACCACTGCTTGGTTATTTTAACTATGGTGACAGGACCAGGCTTTTTAAACACAACTATTTCAGGGGCTCAAATATGACCTTCCGTAAATTACTTTTCGATACTTTCGAACCATTCGATACAAGGCTGGGAAGGTTTGGCAATGTCTTAACCGGAGGTGAAGAAAAGGAGCTGTTTTACAGGCTTAAAAATAATGGGATTCAACTTTGGTATATTGCTGACGCTGTCGTATATCACCTTGTTCCGGAGGAACGGACAACTGTTGATTTTATCAGGGAACAGGCTATCGGGACAGGAAGAGGCAAGAGAATCCAGGCACAAATTGAAGGTACTTCTTCATTGATAAAAACCTTAATGTCAGAAGATCTCAAATGGGCTGCCTCAATATTTATTTCACTGTTTTATTTCATTACGTTCAGGTTCCGGAAGGGAATCATGATCATCAGGTTCCGATATTGGGTGAGTATGGCGCTGTTAATGTCGTAAATTTGCATGTGATGAGGTTAAGAAGAAGGATCAAATAGATTGCCTGATGACAAAAAGTAATTCAATATATATTATCGGCAACGGACCAAGTCTGAATAGAATAGATCTGAGCAAGCTTAAAGGTAAAGACACAATTTCATTCAACAGGGCATATATTGCTTATAGCGACTGGGGATTTTACCCGAAGTATTATATGACAGTTGATGCTATTGTCCTTGAAAATATTAAGGAAAAGGTAAAGGAACTCATTGAGACATCGCCTATTGAAAAGTTTTTTCTCCCGGAATGGTCCCGGGAATATTTCGGAAACAATAATAAGATATGTTATCTGAATCTCAGGGGTTCATGGTTCCTCAACAGGAGAATATGGGGAAATAATTTTGACAGGCTGAGCATTATTGCCAATGTTGGAGCAACCTGTGTTCCTGTGCTTAAGATCCTCGGATACAAGAACTTCATAATCCTCGGTACTGACTGCAATTATGTTGAGTCAAATATTAAAAATGTTGATATTGAATATAATCCTGAAGATAAAAGCGGCAGAAGGATAGTATATAAATCGTCAGGCGATCATGATCCGAATCATTTCAGGGCTGATTATTTCGGAAAAGGCACGGAATACAGCAAGCCTCAGCAGGGGAATCATTATAAGGGATGGGAATTCATTGCTAAAAGGATGAAAAAGAAAAAGGTAGATATTATCCTATGTAGTCCGGGATCAAGGCTTTCATCCTTGTTCTCTGAGGGAGACTTTGAGGAGATAGTCAGGAAATATTAAATAAATCCGGCCATAAAATGAATACCGATAAGGTAAGATCCATAATTCAATCACCCGACAGCCAAGAGTATCTGTTCACGGATCCTTTGCTTACGGGATTTTCAGGAAAAAAGATCATTGCCCTGCTGCAAAACCTTGTCGGGTGTCTTGATCCTCAGAAAGAGGCGTACCTGGAAATAGGCGTTTTCCAGGGGATGTCGTTAATATCTGTGTCTAAGGTTTTTAATGGCAAGGCTTATGGAATAGATAACTTCTCGCAGTTTGATCCGGAAAGAAAAAACTATAATCTAATAAAGGAGCATTGTTTGAGGCTTGGCATTGAAAATGCAAATCTTATAAACTGTGATATGGAGGCTGCATTAAAGAATCTGCAGGATTACACCGGTGGCATAAAAGCAGGCCTCTGTTTTATTGATGGTCCTCATGACTACCGGAGTCAGCTGATGTGCCTTCTTTTGGTAAAGCCTTACTTAAGCGAAAATGCGGTAATTGTAATTGATGATAGCAACTACAGGCATGTAAGGCAAGCAAATGATGATTTCCTCTCTGCTGATCCTTCATTTAAGCTTGCCTTTGAAAGGTATACCGGAGCCCATCCGCATAACATGACTCCTGAAGCAAAAGAAGAAGCCAGGGAAGGCTGGTGGAACGGGATCAATGTCCTGATCCATGACAATCTTAATGATCTGCCTGTCAGAAAGATCAGTACGAATGAAAGCAAAATACTTTATTATAATGATCATCATGTACATTCATCGAGATATGCTGATTGTGCTCCTGAAGCCATGACGGTGACTCATGTACTTAAGCCTCTGAGACCATTAAAACTTTTGGCAAGGCTGATAAACCTGTACAGGAAGATCCGAAGATCCGATCCGCTGTTTCATGGGAAATTCAGGCATCTCAACACATATTCAGACGATCTGGTTTGAGTTTTATACAAATTGTAACTTTAGATAATTATTTGAGGCCTTGGGAGTAATAAAAAGACAATCGATAAAGGGCACGATCTATTCATATATCGGTACAGTAATTGGTTTTATTACTGCCGGATTGCTTTTCCCGAGATTCCTGTCAACCGAGCAGATCGGCCTGCTTACCCTTCTTGCCAGCTATTCAACATTATTTTCCGTTTTTGCCAGCCTTGGATTTACCAGCGTTGTAATAAGGCTGTTCCCTTATTTCAGGGATGAGACCAAACAACATCATGGTTTCTTTTTCCTTACCGCTGCAGTAACCGCTATTGGCTGTTTATTATCCATTTTATTGTTTCTGCTGCTTAAGCCATTGATAATCAAGGACAGTATTGAGCAATCGCCGCTGTTTGTAACTTATCTTCACCTTATTCCGCCGCTGATACTATTTCTGCTTCTTTACACTATTTTTGATTCATACAACCGGGCTTTATTCAATGCCACTTACGGTACATTCCTGACTGAAGTAGTTCAGCGTTGTGCCATATTGTTATTGACCGTATTGTTTATTATCAGCCTGCTCAGCTTTCATTCATTTGTTCTTCTGTACATATCCGCATTATGTATTCCGGGAATACTCATCTTTTATCCCCTGATACTGAAGAAACAGACCTTCATGAGATCTGAGTTCAGTTACATTGACAGGAATCTGAAAAAGGAGATAATATATGTCAGCATGTTTGGAATCGTTATCGGCTTCAGCAATATAATCATTCAGAGAGTTGATACTATAATGATCAACTCTATGATAGATCTTAGCGCTACAGGCATTTATTCAATATCTCTCCTGTTCGGAAGTATCGTTTCGCTCCCGTCGCGTTCGATTAACAGAATATCTACATCGGTAATTTCCGATGCCTGGAAAATTAATGATATTGATACCATCAGTCAGGTTTATTATAAAAGCTGCCTGAACCAGGCTATCATCGGGGGCCTCGTTTTTGCAGGGATATGGGCAAATATTTCCAATGTATTTCACATATTATCGCCTGAATATTTAAGCGGTAAATATGTTATTTTCTTTTTCGGATTAAGTACATTTATTACAATGTCAACCGGAGTCAGCAGTTCAATAATTAATCTGTCTAAGGATTACAGGTATAATGCTTATTTTACATGTGCCTTCGGACTGCTGGTTGTTGTCACAAACCTCGTCCTCATACCGGTACTGGGAATAGTCGGTGCAGCACTGGCTTCATTGATTTCCAGCCTGATTTACAACCTGATGCAGTTTGTATTCCTGTATGTAAAGTATAAATTGTTCCCATATGATAAAAGAATATTAATTGTTTTAATTGTTATAGTAATAACCTATCTTTTTAGTCTTCTCATCCCCGAGCTTTCAAATTTTATTCTTGATATTTTCGTAAGAAGCGCCATGATGACAATTGTATTCGGATCACTGATCATCCTCCTTAAGGTTTCAAAGGATGTTGACGGTATTAAGACCACCATTATTGGCAGATTGCGATCATTTTTCAAAATAAATAACACCTGATATGAATATTTATCTTGTCGGATATATCCCGAAATATTTCTTCAGCAGCAAGCATACCAACTTCTGGCCATGGAGCTATCTTGCAGAGACTTTCAGGCTGCTCGGATACAATGCATATCATATCAATGTAAATAAAATCGATCATAAGAAACCCTGTTTATACATCTGCTGGAACAATCCTGATACCATTGAGCTTATAAATAAATATAAGCCTCACAAAGACAGCATAATGATACAGAAGCTTACAAGCTTCGATGCAAGTCCTGAAAGCCGCAACAGGGAATGGACATCAGATCCGGTTAATTTTTTTAAAGGATGGCACTGGCCGCAGTACCAGAAGCTTGATCTGCTGAACGCTACAGGCTACCGTTTCTATGCTTTCGGAGCCAGAACTGATACAGAGAGCTTCCCTGAAAAAAAGAAAATTACTGATAAATATAAGGATCGGATATTCTGGATCCCATGGGGAACAATGACTGTTTCACATGATGATATAATGAAAAGCAATCCGATTATCAGCAATTTCAGGTATGATCTGGCTTTTGTCGGTTCCCGGTGGGGTTCACTTTACAGGGGGAATATCTCTGAATGGGATACATACCTGCAGCCGCTTATTGATGCTACAGGCAAAAGCTATATTGCAGGCCGCGGAACCAGGAAGGGTCCTGTATCAGTCAGTGAACATGTTGAAGCCCTGAAGCTGGCAGCATTATGTCCCATAATTCACGCAACATCCTGGAAAGTTGAGAAAGGCATCATGGACAGGTTCTGGACAGTATTTTCACTTGGCAGGTTTGGAGTAACGGATAACGAAGGCATCCTCAGCTTTTATGATGAGAAGGAGGTTGTCCTTGCTCTGACACCCGAAGAGTATATTGACAAGAGCCTTTATTATATGAAGAATCCTGCCATGCAAAAACCTTATATAGAATACGCTCTCCGGCTGATCAGGGAAAAATATAACCAGTACGAAGTCTGGAAAACCATATTATCGAAGATTTTTTCAGAATAAGATGAGAATTTGCCTTTACAATTCATTTGGCAACAGTGAAGCGGGATCATTTGACAAGATCATCTGGTGCCCGTTGTCATGGGATATTGTGCACACTGCAGAGTTTCTCAGGAAGAATTATGATCCGGATATCACACTGCAAATAGAAGTTGTTTTCAAAAAATATTTTAGAGGTGATACAGATCCGAAAAAAAGCTTTTTTAATCCCGTGAAACTATCTCCCGGAAGGAAAGAAAGGCTTATTGCCTTTTATTCCCAGAGTGATACTCTCGCGAATAATACATATTGCCTGACCTCTGAAAATCCTGACTTTAAGTATATTAATTACGTCCCGGCAGGAAAGGCAGAAAATGCAGATCATTTCTTTGCACAAAAGAATATTCCTTATCACAGATATTCTTACCGGCATCTTAAAGGATCACAACCGGATGTCCTGGTGCTATATAATGACTGGACAAAGGCAGCAATAAGAATAATCGCACACTGCCATTTACTAGGAATACCTGTTGTTTGCATACAGGAATCGATAATTGATTTCGGGGATTCTTTCAGGAGGATGCAGCACGCTGATGAGGTGATGATCCAGGGGGTAAGATCAGCTGCAATATTACCCCGAAACCATTTCTTCCTGACAGGCAATCCGAGATATTCACATTTCGTAAGTACCAACAGGACCGCTGAATATGCACTAATAAACTGCAATTTCACATATAATATTCTTGAAGAGATCCGTACAGGATGGCTTGATGACGTAACCTCTGCACTGGATGAGGCAGGGATCAATTATCTTATTTCACAGCACCCGAGAGATAACGGAGATCTGGCCAAATATAAAAATGTGATAAAATCATCGAGTACAGGATTGGATGAACAGCTTGGGAAGGCAGGCTTACTGATTACCCGCTTCAGCAGCCTGATCCATGAAAGCCTTATCCGGGGAGTGCCTGTGGTCTATTACAATCCTCATAATGAAAGCATGCATTATGATTTTGATTTTGACCAGAAGTTTTTGATGATCGCCAGGGAGAAAAACAGCCTGAAAGAATATTCTGCTATGCTGTACAAAAAGGATATATCAGGAAACGATCTTGAATCATACCTTAATGAGCATTGTCTTCCGGCTGAGACAAAACCCGTTTCCACAATAAACTATCTGCTTTCGGAAAATAATTTCAGCAATGTAAAATTCAGCTTTTCAGATCTTCTGCATCTGATTTTTTACCGGCCCTTCCTTATAAGTATTGTTCAAAAGTTCAGAAAGGTTTTACCGGAATTGTTTAAACCTGTAAATTGATTCTGCCAGCAGGAAATCATCTTCATAATCAATATCGATGGATTCTGTCCTGTCCATTTCAAATAAAAAAGGATGAAGCCCGATACGGTCCTCAAGCCTGATATAGTTTTCCCTGCTGTTTATGAATATTGCGCTGTTCACCTCAAACATAGGATCGACCTGCTGTGATCTTGGCCATCTGACTTCCCCCCTTTTGTAATTTACGGGCTCTCCCTTTTTGTTCCAGACATGCACTCTGATCGGAGTTACGGACATCAGTGAATCATATTTGCCGGTCTTTATAAACTTAAAGTAATCATTAATAGCCCTGTTATAAACTTCTTCACCGGTAAATGGTGATGTTACATGTGTCCACAGGATATGGGGATCGCTGATAATTTTGCCGGTATACCTTATCAGATCATCAGTGCTGGCATCGGATGAAGCCAGTTCAGGAGGCCGGTTATCAATCCTTATCCTGCTTCCAAATTGTTTTGAAATATCTATAACCTTCTGATCGTCAGTGCTCAGCACTATTTTATCAATAATGTTGCACCTGCAAAGCTGATCGAGTTTGATTTCTAATAATCCTCCTTCAACACCTGCAAACTGCCTGGTATTTTTGTTCTTCACTCTTTCACTGCCTGCCCGGCATGGCAGGAAACAGACAACCTTCATAATTAATATTTTTACTGATTGCTTCCGGGATCGTGAAGAAGCTTGGATATCCCACCGTCATATTCTATATATGCTCCCGTAAGGAAGACGTTTCTTTCGCATAGTGTCAGAATAAGCTTTGATAATTCCTTCGGACTTCCTATCATATCAGCCGGATGGTATTTTTTCAGCTGTTCATATTCAGCTTTTGTCAGTCCTGCTTTCAGCATGGGCGTGTCAATAGCTGCGGGAGCAACGCAGTTTACCATGATATCGGGGGCAAGTTCAAGCGACAGACTCTGGGTGAGTGTTCTGATGGCACCTTTTGTTGTGGCATAGATGGTAAATTCCTTCTTGCTCTGCTTGGCATGGATGCTTCCGATAAATACCACACTTCCCCCCTTAAGGTATTTTTGCAGTTTCTGTACAAGCAGACAGCCTGCGATAATATTTACATTGACACTTTCAAGCCAGTCGTCATAGGTAAAATCAGTGAATTTCTTCTTTATCTGGACAGCGGCATTATTTATCAGAGCGTCTATTTTGGTCAATCCTGCTTTTTTTACAGTCGTTTCTATTGTTTTGACAGCGTTTTCAACTTCGCTCAGATCTGTTGTAATCTTAATATCTGCGTTGGAAAATGATTCTCTTTTGTCAGTTCCGATGACAAACCATCCTTCTTCCTTAAAGAAATCAACCATGGCGCTTCCTATTCCTCCAAGGCATCCGGTAATCAAAATAACTTTCTTTTTCATATAGAACATTTTAAATATTTGATTTAAGCATCAATATTGAATTCAAATGTACATTTTTCCACGCAATGTGGCTTGAATTTGTATTATGGCTGAGAAGGACGCAGTTATCCATTTTTCTCAGCATTGAGCCGGACGGGAGAGGTTCTTTTTCATAGACATCAAGACCAACATAACTTACCTTTTTGTTCACCAGGGCGTTAGTAAGATCATCTTCTTTAACAATAGGCCCCCGTGCTGTATTTAGTATTATGACCCCGTCTTTCATTCCGTTGATAAGTGAGCTATCTACAAGGTGATGGCTCGTAATGTTAAGATCGCAGTGCACGGTAATCACATCAGAAAGAACAAGCAATGTTTTCAGGTCCACCCTCTTTCCATAGAATTTTCTGTTCAGCTTTCGAAGCTCTTCATCACTTTTGATATCATGCCATAATACATTATCACAGAACACCGATAATTTTCTGGCAACTTCTGATCCGATATTGCCATATCCGATAATACCTATCGTAAGCTCATTAAGCGTATATCCTTTTGGCTTGAACCATTGCCCGTTGTGCATCAGCCTGTTGTTTTCCTCAATTCTCCGGAGGATGGCAAGCATAAGACCGATGGTGCTTTCTGAAACAGGTATAGTAAATGCATTTGGAGTATTAAGGACTTTGATCCCCTTTGATTCAGCGTAAGCTTTATCAATTGAATCAATGCCTGTACCCCATTTTACAATCAGCTTAAGCCCGGGCGCCGAATCAATGACTCTTTTTGTTATTCTGTCGTCGCCGCATATAATTCCTTCAACACCTTCAGAGAGTATCTTTATCATTTCGTCTTCCTCGAATCTCTCAGCTACCTTCGGGACTATCACATCAAAACCGGCAAGCTGATCTTTATATTGATCCCACTCGATCTGCAAATATGGAGCTGTAACGGCGATTTTTTTCATTTTCCCGGGCAGTTAACGTATGCAAAAATAACTATTTTTGTTTTATCTTTTTTTCAGTAGTATTTATAACCATAGAATGAAGAAAATAAAACTGTCGGGATACCTGGTCCATATCATTGCTGTTCTTGTTTTTACTGCAATCTCATACATATATTATTCACCTGTTCTGGAAGGTAAAAGGCTGGTAACCAATGATAACAATGTATACAGGGCATCAGCCAGAGAGATCATTGAATACCGCGAAAAATATAAGGAAGAGCCTTTATGGACCAATTCAATGTTCGGGGGTATGCCTGCATACCAGATCTCGGTTAAATATAAAGGTAACCTGGTGAGGCCGATAATGTATTTCCTCCAGAGCTTCAGGGTTCCTGTTGCTGCCCTGTTTCTCGCTCTCCTGGGCTTTTATATCCTGCTGATCGTTTATGGTGTAAATCCATGGCTTGCCATCCCCGGATCAATTGCATTTGCATTCTGCTCATATAATTTCATAATTGTTGCAGCGGGACATTACACAAAAGCTTATGCCATTGCCTATGTTGCCCCGATGCTGGCAGGGATCATCCTGGCAATGAGAAAGAACAGGCTGGCGGGAGCAGCGCTTGCAGGCATCTGTCTTGCGTTTGAGCTGATATCCAATCATCTGCAGGTAACTTATTATGCTCTTATAATAGTAATTATATATGGCATTTCCGAACTGGTTTTTGCAATAAAAGACCGAAAGATACCTGATCTCATGAAGTCGCTTGGTGTTTTGATAATTGCAGTAATACTTGCTGCCGGCACCAATTTCACGCTTCTTAATACGACGAAGGAATATACAAAATATACGACAAGAGGCGGGTCGAATCTGAGCAAGGATGAAAACACCTTAGGACTTGACAAGGCTTATGCCACAGGATGGAGCATAGGCATCAATGAGACCCTGACCCTGCTTATTCCGGGTTTTATGGGAGGAGGCAGCGGTATCCATTTTGACCGTGAAACAGATACTTACAAAACACTCCAGAAATATAACGCAACTCAATTAGCCTCTGTTTTCAGCAAATACCGCGGTGATCAGCCAAGCACATCCTCAGTTTATGCAGGGGCCATTGTGATATTCCTGTTCGTATTAGGGCTTTTTCTTGTTGAAGGCCGTGAAAAATGGTGGCTCCTGGCAGCAACAGTATTATCTATCCTTCTTTCATGGGGAAGGAATTTCATGCCGCTTACTGATCTCTTCCTGGATTATTTCCCCGGTTACAATAAATTCCGGGCAGTATCGACTATTCTTGTAATTTCAGGTTTTACAATACCATTAATGGCGGCGCTCGCCCTTAGAAATGTTTTTCAGAATACAATTGAAAAAAAGAAATTCAACAGATCCCTGATCTGGTCCGCGGGGATAACGGGAGCAGTGTGTCTGCTATTTACTGTCCTGCCGCGTATCGGAGGTAGTTTTATCTCTCCTGTCGATAATGATATTTTTACACAGTTAAGGATCACCCCCGATATACAATCCACATTAGAATCTGCATTGACATTTGATCGTCAGAAGATGCTTCAGGATGATGCTTTCAGATCCCTGATCTTCATCGTCCTGGCTGCTATTCTCCTGTTTACATATTATAATAAGAAGATCGGGATGAAGCTTGCTGCCGGGATTCTTGCAGTGCTTTTCCTGGCTGATATGTGGCCGGTCAGCAAAAGATTCCTGAACAATGATAATTTCGAAAGAATCACATCAAAAACAGAACCCTACCCGATGACAGCTGCGGATAAGGCCATACTCCAGGATAAATCTCCTGAATACAGAGTCCTGAACCTGACTGTTTCACCATTCAATGATGCCTCAACCTCAAACTATCATAAATCCATTGGAGGGTATCATGGCGCCAAACTTCAGATCTACAGTGAATTAATTGAATACAGCCTTACCGGAGAGATAAATAATTTTATATCCGCTTACCAGAATAATACTGATCCGGAAAAGCTGCCGGCAACGCTGGAAGCCAGCATGTCAAATGCAAATTCACTTAACATGCTCAATACAAAGTATATAATTGTTCATCCTGACGCAATACCGTTTACCAACAGGAACGCTCTTGGAAATGCCTGGTTTGTCGGGACAGTAAGATTTGCAGAAAATGCTGATGAGGAGATAAGCTTATTAAGCAGCTTCAATCCTTCACAGGAAGCATTAATTGATAAACGTTTCAAGGAGTATCTTTCAAAAGAGAACTATCAGTCTGATCCTTCAGCCAGGATTACACTCACTTCATACAAGCCGAATGAACTGAAATACAGTTACAGTTCTGCTTCTGATGCCCTGGCAGTCTTTTCTGAGATTTATTATCCTGCGGGCTGGAAATCATATATTGACGGAAAAGAAGTGCCTCATTTCAAGGCAGATTATGTATTAAGAGGACTGGAAGTACCGGCAGGAGATCATGAGGTTATCTTCAGGTTCGAACCGGAATCCTACCGCACCGGAACAAGGATATCATTTGCGAGCTCATTATTACTGATCCTTCTGTGTGCAGGTTCATTATTCATGGTTGTGAGGAAGAAAATAACAACAATCGAATCCGATGGCACTGGAGAATAAGTGTCTCGTCTGCGGCAGTAACAATATTGAATTCAACCTGGATTGCAAAGATCATCTGACCGGGGGAGATAATTTTGATATTTACACCTGTAAAAGCTGCAGCTTTCTGTTTACCGCCAATCCACCTTCTGAAGATGAGATCGGGAAATATTATGCTGCCGGCGACTATATTTCTCATAGTGATACAAAAAGAGGATTGACAAATTTCCTTTATCATTTTGTTCGCAGGGTGATGCTTTCCCGCAAAAAATACATTATCAGTCATTCTACAGGACTGAAAACTGGGACACTTCTTGATATGGGATGCGGCACCGGATATTTTGCCGGACTTATGAAACAAGCCGGCTGGAAAGTTACAGGACTTGAAAAAAATGAAGGAGCCGGAAAATTTGCATCATCAAAATTCAACCTTGAAGTACTGGAAGATAATGATCTTGAAAAAATTGAGGATAATCACTTTGACTGCATAACATTGTGGCATGTATTTGAGCATTTCCATGATCCAGTGAAGTATATGGTTTTGATCAAGCGGTTGCTTAAGCCGGGAGGAATATGTATTGCAGCCATGCCTAACTGCAGTTCTTTTGATGCACAACACTACAGGCAGTTTTGGGCAGCCTGGGATGTACCAAGGCACTTATGGCATTTTTCACCTGATACTTTCAGGACCCTTGCTGAAAAGAATGGTTTTGAGATTATTGGCATTAAAAGCCTGCCTGCAGATGTTTTTTACATTTCAATCCTGAGTGAAAGACACTTGGGGACAAACATGCCGTTCATTTCGGGAATGGTAAAAGGATGTTGGTTCGCATTCAGGTCAATGCTTCGAAAGAAAGGAAGTAGTTCGGTGATATATATACTACGTGCCATCCCGTCAGCACATTAATCCCTCCTCTCCTGGCTTTTATCACACGTACCCTCCCCCTTGATCCCCCTCCCTGCTTCGCAAGGAGGGGGAAATGACTTTGTGTATGTTGCTGATTATTAGTTTATTTGGGTGAGGAATGTATTTATCCTGATGAGTACTTCCTGCATATTTTTAAGCTCTTCATTCTTAATTCTCAGAATATGCATTCCCAGTTCTTTCAATTCAGAATCTCTGTAATCGTCATATTCTTCTGATCCTTCATGGATCGGGCCATCAATTTCTATTACTGCTTTCTTTTCGTCACAGTAGAAATCAGCTATGAAATAATTATTTCTTATCAGATTACCCTTATATAATATGGGATGTTGCCTTAAAAACCTGAATCCTGAAAGTTTCTTCCCTCTTATTTCCCTTCATAAAAGTTTTTCAGACTCAGTCATATTGTTTCTCAATTCCTGAGCCTGCTTCTTTATTCCTCTGAAATCAAACTTCTGAAATTTTGACATCCTATTAACTTCCACTACCTGATCAAAGGTAGCAACTATTATTATTTAACATATTAGCTCCCCCTCCTTGCGAAGCAGGGAGGGGGCTGGGGGGGGTGGGTACATGTGATCCAAGGAGGGGGGGCTTGGGGGGTGGGTACATGTGGTCTTTTAGTACCGATCCAGCCAACGGTATTTGCGGGCTTTGTCTCCGAATTTCAGGGCTACCGTAATTTCGTGAGTCCCGTAAGTAACGCGCTGTATTTCCGAGAGGGTAAAATCGAAAGAATAGCCAAACCAGAGATTTAAATACTTAAAACCTGTTGTTGCTATCAAAGCTCCGCTGGTTCTGTAAGCCAGTCCTGCCTGGAATGCCTGGTTGTAAATATATGTTAATCCGATATCTGCCTGGGGTTTAAGCTGTTCCGACATCATAAATAGAACCGACGGTTCAAGCTCTGTGTAAGTATTTAAAGCAAAAGTGTAATTTCCGAACAGATAATACTGTCTTTCAACTTTAATATTTTTATAAGCACCATTACTGATCTTTGCAGCTGCTTCGAATAACTGTTCAGCAGAAAATCCTACACTGTACTTTGCATTCAGAAGATAGACGCCGAAAGAAGCATCAGAGACAAACATCCCGCGGCGCAAATTACTGTACAACAATGGCTCATTGGGATCTTCAAAGTTTATTTCCCTTTCATCGATTTTATAGTGATATCCTGTAAAAGCCAGTCCCATCGAAAGTTGCGTAGACTGATGCAGCCACATATGGTACGAGTAAGAAACCTGGAAACCTGTTCTGTGGATTATTCCGTTCTTATCGCTGAAAACATAACCTCCCAAACCAACTTTCCCATCTTTTTTCGGCCGGTAAACCTGCCGCTTTACGATGGTCCGCTTTAAGATATAGCTTCGTTTCAGCATCCTGGTCTGAAAGCTGAATGAATAGGTGCGGGGCGCTCCGTAATAACCTACCCACTGTTCCCTTGCTGTGAGATTGATGCTGGTATAACCATCGCTCCCTGCTACAGCGGGGTTAATAAGAAACTTGTTGTACAGGTACTGACTATATACAGGGAGCTGCTGACTATAAGCCATGCTGCCGGCCATCATGAATATCAGTATGTATATAAATCGTTTCACAGGTACTTAAAGTTATTACATTTTACCTTACAATAGTTATGTTCCCAACAATCGGTTTTGATCCGTTATGCAGGTCAATTACATAATGATATGAGTCTACAGGCAGCAGCCTTCCATTGGTTCTTCCGTCCCATGGCTGAGGATATCCTTTCTCTGATCTCCAGATGATTTCACCCCACCTGTTAAAGACTTTTATTTCTGCCTCAGGATATATGTCTATCTGTCCTATGTTCCAGTAATCATTTATCAGGTCACCGTTTGGTGATATGGCATTTGGTATCTCAAGACAAGCTTCCTTAACCGGCTCAAGGTTAATAGTATCTGTAACCAGGCATCCATTCATGTCGGATACAGTCACTGAGTACAAACCACTGTAAAGATCGCTGATAGTCGCTGTTGTTGAATTATCGGACCATCTGTAAGTATAATCCGTGCCAACCACACCACCGGTAACGGTCAGTCTTATTTCTCCATCCGGCTTATCAGGACACAATGGCAGTGTTGTTTCGTGTGTTATTTTTATAGTATCAGGCTGGGTAAGCGTAATCGTTGTATCAGCAAGACAGCCATTTGAATCGGTGATGATCATGCCGTAGTCTCCTGCAGGAAGACCAGATCTCGATGTTGAAGTTAATCCGTCAGACCACAGATATCGTACATTCCCAACATTATTAACCGGTACGATCCCGATGGTGCCAGTACTGTCGCCTGCACAATTAATATTATAACCTCCCTGTTCTGATAATGTAATATTCATACTGAGCCTTCCGGGTCGTGTAACAGTTATTACTTCTGTTGCCGTACATGCATTGGCATCAGTGATCAGCAATGTATATGGCCCTGCTGCAAGTCCGGTAATATATTGATCCGTAGAAGAATATCCGCCAGGACCTGCCCAGCTGAATGAGAATGGAGCCAATCCGCTTGTCATGTTGATATTTATTGTTGCATCTGACGATCCGTAACAGCTTGCATTATAGCCGTCAAAGTCAGACAGAACCTTGTTAAATAATACATCCGGCGGCATATTGATCAATGCCGTATCGGGTATCTGGCATCCGTTGACATCGGTGACCATGACATTGTAATACCCACTGGTCAGTCCTGAAATATCTTCACCGGAAGCTCCGTTTGACCAAGTATAGTTATACGGTAATACTCCTCCTGTTACTGTTGCATCAATGGATCCGTTAGCAAAACCTGGTGTAACACAGGTAATATGTGTCGGGACAAGAGTAATTCCAAGAGCTGTCGGCTGTGCAAGGGTTATATCTGTTGTTGCGACACAATTATTCAGATCAGTGACAACAAGATGGTAGGTTCCTGCGGAAAGCGCTGTCTGATCATCCGATCCATCAACCAGTCCTGATCCATTAGTTGTGCTCCAGGTATATTTATATGGATTGCCTGCACTGCCGCCAGTTATTGTAATATCAACTGATCCGGTCCCGCCGTAACAATTAATATTATTAGATCCATCTGGTGCCAGCGATGGGACAGAAGTTATATTCAGCGCCGCAGGTTCAGTCAGGTCAAACGACAGATTCGGGGTAAGTATACAGCCATTGACATCTGTGACGATGCAGGTATAAGTTCCGGCTTTCAGTCCTGAAATATCCTCTGTTGTTGCCGTATAACCGCCCGGCCCGGTCCAGGAATAAAGATAATTTCCAGATCCGCCGGTGATGGTCAGGTTAATGAAGCCGTCATTGCCTCCATTGCATGATATATTATAATTGCCATCCGCACTATTCGAGATCAGAGTATCGGATAAGATCATTCCGACAGGTTCTGTCAGAGTAACGCTGTCAACCTTTACACAACCCATCAGATCTGTAGTTGTAAGATAATATTTACCTGCAGTAATATTATCAAGGTGATCTAAAGTATCTGCTCCGGTAATAGTTCCGCTTATGGTTGTCCACTTGTATTTATAACCACCGCTTCCTCCGGAAATAGAATCTATCCTTACAGAACCGTCGCTATAAGCAAGGCATGATATATTATAATTCCCGGTTCCCGGATATTCATATTTCTCAAATTCTACAGTGATAACCTGAGGCGGAATTATTTCAACACCAGGATAGCTGACATTATAGCATCCATTCGCATCCTGAAGGTATAACCTGTAATATCCCGATCTAAGGTTATAGTAATAATTAAATGATTCTTTGGTAAGGAGAGTATCTGATTCAACTATTGTATCTGTTCCATTGTAAATCAGTGAGTACACAAACGGAGCAATACCTGTTGATCCGCTGGTTTCCTTGATCCACAATTCGCCATCGCTGGATTCCGGACAGGTTGTTCCAAAAGTATTTGTTTTCTCTTTCACGTACATATAAGAATCGAGAATAGCTCCGGAAACCAGTATATAACTGCTTACGCTGGAACATCCTAGTTCATCGCGAACCGTCACTCTGTAATTACCAACATACCTGACAGGCAGGATATCTGTATTTGCAGTTGTGGTGTACGTGGTTTCTCCAAGCCATGGTCTCTCCCACTTGATAATATCGGGCTTGGATCCTTTTGACAATTCAGCAGTAAGAGCCCCATCAGATGCGCCCTCGCAAAGGAATGGCGTTGAAATATAGAAATCCTGAAGCGGTCTTGGATGTACTCTTACCTGAGGTATCCTTATGCTGTCGTATACACAACCCAGGGTGCCGTCGCTGGCTTTTGGTGTAACTGTATAGTACACAGATTGTATTGTATCCGATGAGTTCACGTATGGCAGAACAATCTTATATCCCGGATTCAGATTCGTCCTTGCTGTTGTTTCACCTGTGAGGGTACCACCTCCTGTAAGACTGACAGTATAGTCAAATAATATTGCACCCTTGGTCATTGAGGTTGGCGTGGTCAGCGTGATCTCTGTTGATCCGTTGTTACATATTGCCGGTTTAACATTTATTGGTATGACGCGAGGTGTCGGGTTGACAGTTACAGTTGCAGGAACAGGATTTCCGACGCAATATCTGGGAGTTGGTCCGACAGGTGTTATGAGGAAAGTGACTTTTATCGGGGCATCCGTGAGATTCGTAAATGATCCGGTTATTACATCACCGAAATTCAGATTGCTTCCGCTCATTGGCATAGAGGAAGTAATTCCGGAAGGATTGTTCCGTGTCCAGAGGTAAGTTGTGACATTATCCCAGTAGGTCAGTCCCGGAGTGATAGGATCGAAATTAATATTGGAACATTCATGATTCTGGTCAACATTCAATACTATTGCGGCACGAGGTATCTTCTGGACTGTCAGGTGTGCTGAATCTGTCCTGGTAAAATTCTTATGCCGGTCAGTCACGATAGCGTAGTAATAGCCGGTATCTGCAAGGACGGCGCCTCTGATTGTAAGAGAGTCTGTCCTGGCACCTGCGTAATGAGCACCATTTGTGATTTCAATATCTGCTGGAGTGGATACTTTATACCATTTGTATTTTAAAGCCGGTGTTCCTGTCGCAATGACTTTAAAGAAAGGAAAAGCGTCTTCGCACACAGTAGTATCACGAGGATGTTTAATGATCAGAGGTCTTGCACGACCAAGGGCAAACTGGGTTCCAAGTCCGGAAATACCGTCTGTCAGGTTATTCCTGTAGACAATACTGTTTACGGTATCAGCATTGACGTGTGTACCATCCACTTCCCAATTACCCCCGGTGATCCTCTTTATCACGCGGGTATCATCATGAATTGAATCAATGAATCCTGATGCCCGGAGGTTAACATTGAAATTCCCGGAAGCGAATCCGCTTCTGGCTGTCAGGTTCCAATATCCGTAAGTGAATGGCCTTGATATTTCAACTGGCGGATCCTTTATCGGGAAGACACCTCCGGTTGGAGCGATATTAAAAAATTCCGAGAGGATTGTCCCGGCCGAAGGAGCAGTATTGGTTCTTAGATTTGCAGGATTATAATAAGATGCACCCAGCGGGAAAAGGTAATTACCTGTTTCGCCTACCTGTCTTTCAAATTTTCCGAAAATCCTGCTTCCGGTTGTAGATGTATAGTTAAGCGAATTTGCAAGCGGATTAGACAGATATAGAATAAAAGTACCGGCTTCAATATTTCCAAGGGACATTGACAATGTGCCCTGAACAGTAATATTGTTAGCTATTGTCACTTTTTTAGCCGCAGCTGCCCCGGTGTTACTTACTGAAAGGTTAAAGAACGTTTCACCCGGATGGGTTATCAGCTGATTATCGGCGCCGTTAAAGAGAACAGTGCTTGCTCCGGGTGTAAAAAGTCCGGCACTATGGGTCCAGTTTCCCATAAGTGTGAAAGTGCCGTTACCGCCGGTTGTTGAAGTGCTTGAATAGTCTCCTGAGAGGTTTATTGTTCCATTGTTGAATATGTCTCCACCGGCGATGTTATAGAAATGCCGGGACGACATAAAGACATTGTTTGTCAGTGAGATTGCAGCGCCGTAGTTGTTGATGACCTGGGAGTAAGACTCGCAATTAAGCAGAAATAAAAATGCCAGAGACAGGAAGACCATTACAGGGCTACCGGTCTTCCTGCGATTAAGATGCATTATATGTTCTGCTTTACTTTTCAACTATTGGTTTTTGTCTTGCAGGTCTTGCAGGTCTTGCAGTCGTGCAGGTCTTGCAGTCTTGCAGGTCTTGCAGTCTTGCAGGTCTTGCAGTCTTGCAGGTCTTGCAGTCGTGCAGTCATGCAGTCGTGCAGTCGTGCAGTCTCTCACTTCTTTTAATTTTGAATTTTGAATTTTGAATTTTGAATTATTTATATACGCTTAATAGCTCTACATCAAACACCACCGCTGAGTATGGCGGTATAATATTCTGAACACCCTTTTCTCCGTAGGCCAGTGATGATGGTATGAAGATCCTCCACACTGAGCCGGCGGGCATTATCTGCAGAGGCTCCTTCATTCCCGGGATAAGTGTTGCCGGGGTTGTTCTCAGAGGTTTGTTCCTCGCATAGGTATCTTCAAACAGAGTACCTGTAGGCAGATATCCTTTAATATGGATCTGCACGGAATCGCCTGCCTGAGGACGTTGTCCTGTGCCGGGTTTGGCGATTATATAGCAAACACCGTTCGGAAGTGTTCCTACGCCTGGTTGACTCTTGACTTTTTCGAACAGCTGTGTTTCAAGAAGCTGGTTACGTTCCCTGGTCATTTTGACGAGGTATTCGTTCATCTTCTTTGGTATGCTGTCGGCGGTTACCAGTAGTGGTTTATTTGCCAGCACATCATCCATACCTTTTATGAACAGGTTGGCATTTGTTATTGCCAGTCCGTTTGCAATAAGGTATTGTCCCAGGTATGCCCCAAGGATATACTGGGAGGAGTCGGCTGAGGAGGCGAGCTTAATCTGCTCCTGGGCAGGGGTTGATGTGGCAGCGGGTTTTTGAGCTGGCTGCTGGGCATTCATGCTGATAGTCAGCAACAATGCCGTGAATGTTAAGATTATAATCTTGTTGTGTTTCATTTTACTTTGTACTTTTTACTTTTATCTTGAATTAATATTTTAAAACGCTAACCCGGTACGTCCCATCAGCAGGATCAATTGCGGCGGCACTATAATTATTAAATCGTACTATGACAGTATTTGCAGCGCTAACCCATGCTGAGTAACTTGAATTAGGATCATTTGAAGTATTTGGAATTCCTAATGCTACAACATCACCAATAGCTGCTCCAGTGACTGTTATGGGGAAATCCTGACTAGTCATAGACGCAGTCGGCAGGAGATCATAGGTCAATGTTGCGGTTAAAGTTTTGGCAAGCGTATATCGGTTGGCAGTGCCATTCGTGACAAAAAAGTTGGTTCCATTATACTCTACAGCTCCGGCCTCAGGTGTTGTCAAAAAAGCGCCAGTAGTAAATTTAAGTGGAGCCGTACTGGCTGCTGCAGTTCCTGCGGATAGATGAAGCCAGGCAGTAGGAGTAAGAGGAAGAGTAGGATATGTACTATTATCCCCAACCCTGAGTGCGCCTCTAAATACAGAATAATTATCTCCAATTGACAAAGTAGGACTGTCCGGGCTGCTACCGCCTATATGGAAAGAAGGATCTTCGGCTCTGGCATATGCCACACGTGCCTCGTATCTGAAATTCCTTTGATTGACAGCAGTTTTAAAAATGAAATCGGTTACCCAAGCTGTTGCGTGTGTGGTTTCAAAAATAGCTCCATTCTCCCCAGTTCTGCTTCTGAGCCTTAGAAGAGAAGTACCATAAATATCTCCATCCTGCCTTAACACAAGCTCTTTTGTTGCTCTAAGTGTTCCTGTATTAGCATCTCCGATTTTAATATCTCCTGTACTGGATACAATCCGGGCTCTTTCGGTACTATTTGCTTTAAATACCAGATCATTATCATCGGTAGTTCCAACAAAGTTTGAAGCCGGATTGGTACCTGCATTGCCGGTGATCGCCCAGGCTGTATTAGTTAAAGCTACCGTTCCTGTTACATCAGGGAAAGTATACGTCCTTGCTGCTGTAAGATTATTGGTAGTAATGGTTCCGGTAAATGCGCCGGTAGCAGTAGTTGATTGTGGCTTAATAGCTATCATGTCTGAGCTTGGAGTAGAAGATGCAAAAACCTGTGACCCTGTTGTACCAAGAGTCGTGGTTGCAGGCGTTGCAGCACCGGTACTTAAATTAAGACCACCTGTACCGGAATTAATTGTGGTAGTACTTGTTGTATTTGTAGAACCCAATACCAAAGTATTTACTGCAGCACCTGAACCTATTTGTATCCCATGAGCTGTTGCTCCATTGCCAATTTGAATTGCATTTGTTGCTGTTCCTCCTTCCAAATTCAAAGTTGATGAAGCGTTAGCTGATCCTATCGCGATTGCATCTGCGCCAGTAGAATTATTCCCAATATTAACTGTTGAAGCAAAAGCACCACTACTAATTGATACAGTGGAAATTGCGTCTGTTGCTATATTTACTGTCTTTGAACCTGTTGCAGTACCGGTACCAACGTTTACAATACCGGTGCCAGTAACATTACCAGTTCCGATATTTACTGTCTGGGCATTGGAAGAGGAACCAAAAGTCAAAGCACCAGTTGAAGCAGCTCCTCCAATAACTAATGTACCCGTGCCGGTTGTTACAAAAGTAGAAGCACCTGTTCCTGTGTTTATATTTACAGCAGTTGTTCCTGTTGCATTACCAATATTTATTGTTTTGGCAAAAGCATCAGCTCCGAGGTTTATCGTACCTGTTCCTGATTGTATATTGATTCCGCTATTATCAGTAGTACCTAGTATTCTAGTACCACCAGGAGCATTACCTCCGATCATCCATGCGGTGTTTGTCAAAGCAATGGTCCCAGATGCATCGGGTAACGTAAATGTCTTTTCAGAAGTAGTTGGACCTGTGAATTTCGTAAAGCCATTCCCCGTTCCACCGTTTGCAGAAGGTAGAATACCTGCTACTTTTGCAGTCAGATCAATGGTTCCATTGGTAATATCATTATTGACAATCTGACCCCATGAAGGATTACCGGTTGCATTACCATGTAGAACACTAGTTGTTGCTCCCTGGTTCTGGAACAAAGCAGAAGCAAGAACGGGGGTAAAATATGCAGGAGTCGCAGAGGCAGCTGTATTATTTCCAAAAACAGTATAGGCTCCTGCATTTGAAAGAGTGAAAGACAGTGCCGGTGTGGTTGTCGGATTAGTTTCAATAGTAGTAAATAATGGCGATAAATCTCCTGCCGAAAAACTGGTTACTGTTCCGGTTGTCGGTGTCGTCCAACTCAAATTACCCGAACCTGTGTTTGTAAGAACCTGATTAACTGATCCTGCATCTGAAGGTAAAGTGAGTGCATATGTTGTGGTTACATTCGTAGGTGCCTGTATGTTGGCTGTATTAGTTGTACCTCCGGTAGCATCATTTAATACTATTTTACCAGCTGTCGCTCCTGTCCCTGTTCCTATAGTTACCGTTTGATCACCAAAATTCGGATTGATCTTCGTCCCTGCTATAGCTGCTGCTGCATTTACATCTACATTCATGATCGTTCCGTCTGATATCTCATCACTTGCAACTGCTCCTGAAAGTATCTCTGCACTCGTTACTGCATCCGTCGCTATCTCCGTAGCTGTCACTACTCCCGCCTGTATCTGTGCATCCCCGGTGTTGCTTACTACTACATCTCCGCCTATGGTAACCTTCGTATTCCCTGCTGCTGTCCCATCTGTCCCTACTATAAACTCCCCGTCTGCCAGGGCCTCAAGGTTCGTTACTGATACACTCCCGTCCTGGATCGCCGTTACCCCTGTTGCGTCTATTAATACATCCCCGCTGATTGCCTGGCTCTCCCAGCTGTCCCCGTCTGCTATAAGCATACGTCCGCTTGTCGCTAAATCGCTCCCTACATTGTTCAGGTCTGCTAACGACATGTCCGGATCAAGTGCCGACGGTGATATCCAGCTCAATGCTCCGCTGCCATTTGTCTGTAACAACTGGTTTGCTGTCCCATCATCTGCCGGCAACGTCAATGTGAAGTTTGCCAGTACTGTTGCATTCGACTGTATCGTCGTTGTAAAACTGCTCCCGGCTGCTGCATCATGCAATACTATCGTCCCTGCTGTTGCTCCTGTTCCCGTCCCTATCGTTACTGTCTGATTACCAAAATCAGGACTGATCTTCGTCCCTTCTATCGCTGCTGCTGCATTCACATCTATGTTCATAATAGAACCATCGGCTATCTCAGATGTCGTTACTGCTCCTGATACTATCTCATCACCCCCTACTGCATCCGTCGCTATCTCCGTAGCCGTTACTACTCCCGCCTGTATCTGTGCATCCCCCGTGTTGTCTATTACTACATCTCCGCCTATGGTAACCTTCGTATTCCCTGCTGCTGTCCCATCTGTCCCTACTATAAACTCCCCGTCCGCCAGGGCCTCAAGGTTCGTTACTGCTACCGAATTGTCCTGGATCGTCGTTAATCCCGTATTATCTATATGTACATCTCCGCTCATCGAGACCTCTTCTGCCAGATTACCGGCATCCCCTACCCATATGTTACCACTACCAAGCGATGACCCTACCGGCGATACTCCTGTGATCAATACATCTATCGCATTGGTTAGCCTCCCCTTATCATCTACCGTGAACTGCCCTACATGAGTGGCATCTCCGTATATCGCTGCCGTTACCCCTGTAATAGCCAGCGTAAGCGTCCCCGCATTATCTATCGTAGCATCTCCCTCCATATCTACTGAGTTCCACTGTGTACCGTCTGCTACCAGTATATTGCTGTTCGTCGCTGCCGTACTTCCCAGAGGCGTCCCGTTGATCCTTCCTACTGTTACCACTCCCGTGTTGTTTATCGTTGCATCCCCGCTTACCGCTGTTGCCGTTGGTACAGCTCCAGCACTACCCAGGATAATATTAGCACTCGCCAGACTCTCTAACTTCGAAAACTCTATCCCTGCTGCCGGATCTATATCATCATTCAATATCGTCTCATCCAATATCTCTGATGTCGTTACCACACTCGGCTGTATCTGTGCATCCCCTGTCTCATCTACAGCTACATCCCCCGTTATCGCTACCGTAGAGTTCCCTGTCGCTGTCCCTACGATAAACTCT